>NZ_CAMLAC010000006.1 GCF_946477935.1 uncultured Sphingomonas sp.
GTCGAATAGAGCGCGTCGAAGTTCAGCCGCCCCTTGGTGAAGCCGGCGCGCACCGCCAGCTGCCAACCGGAAAACTCGCCGTCATATTGCAGGCCGATATTGCCATATTCCATGTGCCGGCCATCGGCCAGGTCGCGCGTCTGGCTCTGCACCAAGCCCGCCGCGTCGCGGTACTTCAGCGTCACCCCGCGAAAGGCGGGCGAATTGAGCGTGCCGCGGAAGAAGTCGATATACGGGTCCAGCGACACGGACGGATTGCGCGGGTCGGCAACCGGGATCGGCAGGTAGAAGGTGTTGTGGTCGTTCAGGTAATTGACGCTCAGCCGCACCGATCCATTGTCCAGGTCGTGCTTGATGTTGGCGCGGATCTGGCCGCCCCGGTCATTGGCGAAGCCGTTGTCGCGCTGCCCGCCGTCGCGGCGCAGAAAGCCGCCCACCGCATAATAGGTCCGCTCGCCCAGCGGGCCGGACTGCACCGCGTCCAGCCGGTACAGGTCGGTCGTCCCCGCCGTCACCTGCAACTTGCCGCGCGGCGTGTCGGTGCCGGTGACGGTGATGTTGTTGATGATCGCCGCGGCCTGGCTGGCGAAGATCGGCGCGGGGCCGCCGCGCACCACCTCGACCCGCTCGGTCATCAGGTCGTAGCGGTTCAGGCTGTCGCCGCGGAAGAAATTGCCGTTGATGTCGTGGAACAGCGGCAGGCCGTCCTGCTGGAACACCGCATAGCCGTCGTCGGTCGGGATGCCGCGAATGCGGGTGACGTTCTGCACCTCGCCGCCCGTCGCCTCGACCTGGATGCCGGGCAGCTTGCCGAGCAGGTCGGCGAAGTTGAGCGGGGCCAGCCGCCGCACATCGTCCTGCCCCAGCGAATTGACCGCATAGGACACGTCGAAGCGCCGCTGGCGCCGCGCGGAGCCGGTGACGATGATGTCCGCTGCGGACTCGTCCCCTTCGGCCGATGGGCCGGTTCCGGTCTGCGCCGCCGGTGTCTGGGCCGCCGGTGTCTGCTCTGCTTGTGCCTGCTCCTCTTCCGCCTGCGCTGCGGGCGCGGGGCCGGTCTGCGCCCCGGCGATCGCGGGCGACAGCGCCAGCGACGCGGCGCCGATCGCAGCGAGGTGGGTGCTGCGCAGCAGCGCGGACTTGGCAGAACGGATCATCATCTTCCCCCAGGTGTTCGGACCGTCACGGCGTTCGGTGGCGGCCCCCCTTGCCTGTTACCGCTACAGTTTCATGAAACGGCTGGAAGTTCATCTGAAAATGTCGTCGATTCAGTGGGATGTTGCCCAAATGGCGCTATGACCCGCGGGTCGTGACGGTCAGCGTACCGCCGCGCAGCAGCGTGGCATGATCGATTCGCCAGCCGCTGAGCGCACGCCCGTCGAAATCGGCGCGCACGATCCTGCCGCCGCGCGGGCCTGCCCGGCGGATGACCAGCGTCCGGCCATTGCCCAGGTCGATCCGCGCCTGCGCCGCCGCGGGCACCGTCACCACATACCAGGGCTCGCCCGTCACCAGCGGATACAGCCCCAGCGTCGCAAACACGTACCAGGCGGTCATCCCGCCCGCATCGTCGTCCATCCCGTCGGCAAAGCCCTGCGGCGCCAGCGCGAAGCTGCGCCCGACGAACGGCACGGCGCGCTTGCCGCTATTGGTATAGGGATGCGCGATCGGCTGCGTCAGGATGGTGCGGACCAGATCGGCGGTGCGTTGCGGCGCGCCCAGCGCGGCGAACAGCCAGGGGACGTGGATGTCCGGTTCGTTGGTCATGTTGAACAGGTCGGCGTCGAAGAAGTGGCGCAGCTCGCCCAGGAACGCCTCCCGCCCCACCGTCTCCACCATCCAGTCCAGATCGAACACCGGCGCCCAGCGATATTGCCACAGCGTGCCCTGATACAGCCCGCGCGCCTTGACCGTGTCGCCGTCCGCGCCGGGCGACTGGAACACTTCGCGCCACATCGGCCGATAGGCGCGCGCCCTGGCCGCGAACGCCTGTGCGGTGCGCGTGTCGCCCAGGTCGGCGGCAAGCTGCGCGGTGCCCCAGTCGTCATACGCCGCCTCGATCTGCTGGTCGGGCGTTTTCCGCTCCAGCCCGGCACTGTCCTTCACCATCCCGGCCAGCGCGGCGCGGGCGTCGAAGCCGGTGATGCCCTTGCGGCGCATGTCGAGCAGCGCGATGCCGGCATGTTCGGTGCGCACCGTCAGGAACGGCTCGTGCATCGTCGCCCATTGCGGCTTGCCGCGCACATACAGGTCGGCGAGCGAGCGTGCGATATCCGCGCTGCGGCCGCGTTGCAGCAGCGCGAGCAGCGGCATCTGCGTGCGGTAATTGTCCCATAGCGACCAACTGGCATAGCGCGTCTCGCCGGGGGCGGAGCGCGCGATGCTGCCGTCATTCTCGCGGTGGCGCCCGTCCGGATCGTCGATCGCCACCGGCGTCTGGTACACGCGGAACAGCGATGTGTAGAACAGCGCGCGCTCGTTTCGCGTGCCGGTCAGCGTCACTCCGCCCAACACCCGGTTCCACGCCGCGCGCGTCCCCGCCGCCACGCTGGCGAAGTCGCGCGTGCCCAGTTCGCGGTCGCGCACCATCGCCGCGCCTGCGGTGTCGACCGTCGACAGCCCAGTCCGCACCTCCACCGCATCGCCTGCACGCACCGCGATGGGGAAGGCCAGCACGTCGCCTTCGCGCGTCGCCTCGCCGTGGAGCGGGCGGCCGTTCAGCGTGACCCGGCTCGCGGTGAACAGGCGGTACTGCCCCTGGTCGCACACCGTTCCCGCCACCAGTTCGGCGCGCAGGTCGTCGCTGCCTGTTTCGCGCCAGTCTGCCGCGATCCGCTTGGCATAGGCGTGGCGCGGATCCAGGCGCAGCACCACCGTGCCGGCACGCGGCACCGTGAAGCGCAGCAGCCCGCCGCCGCGCGTCGCGGTCGCATCGGCGAGGATGCCGTCATCATATCGCACGCTGTAACGGCCCGCCTGCGTCGTCTCGCTGCGCTTGTCCATCGTAGCGGTCCCGGTCGCACCGGCGCGGCGCAGCGAGACCAGCAGATCGCCACCACCGCCGCCGCACCCAACGCCGACACCACGCGTATGGGAGAAGCCGCGCAGCCGCGTCGCGGCATGATCATAGCCCGCATGATTGGTGGGATCGGTATCCGGCCCCAGCTGCACCATCCCAAAGGGGGCCACTGCCGCAGGCGACAGTTGGCCATAATCCGCAAGGGTTCCTACAAACGGATCGACCAGATCGGCAGGGGTGCTGTCGGCGAAAGCTGGCGTGCTGATGAGAAGGAGGGGCACTGCTAGGTATCTCATGAGCTGTACGTGCCTTTTGTGGCTTCAACCGGGTTGGTACGGTCGCTGTTGGGTGACCGCAATTTTTTAGCCTATCATAATGACATAATGTCACGGGCCTTTTGCTGTTTTCTGAATGCAAGACGATGCCCTGCTCCACGACGGCAATCATGACCCAAAACCAGACATTCGCACCCTTCCTTCCCCTACGTCCCCCAACTTCAGACGCTTGTTCATCTTCGCGTTGCGAAAACTTTGCGGCCGATGAACTGCCCTGATGGCGGTAACGAGGATCAGACACGCATATCGGCGGCGAGAGGGCGTCAAAGCGGGGAACACGCCACGATGAGCAAGGAGGCGCTTAACCCCGAATTGCAGGCCGCACTCGACAAGCGCGCCGCTTTACGGAGGACCGCGTAGAAACGGCGGAAATCCTAGAAGCTTTGGCTGAGGCTGGGCTACAGGCTGGCCTGGGTTATACCGCCCGATCGAAAAGCCGGTCATGCTTCGCATCGATGCTGACGTGGTCGCCTCGTTCAAGGAGCATGCCCAAGAGCGGGGATATCGGACCGAGCTCAACCGTGTGCTGCGCAGCTATGTGCTGGATGCACAGCCATGACACGGGGTTACGACACCCTCTTTCCCGCAAGCGCGTGCAACGTGCGCAACGGTGCCCATATGGGCCGGTTCGTACGGCACTACACACCAGTCCCATAACAATCGCTATTGCGACACGGTTGCAGTTATCTCGCAGGGTTTGTATCCGCCCCGAAAGGGGAATTGGTATGAAGCTCGTACTCAGCACTGTTGCAGCGACCCTCATCTCGGTTACCGGCGCAAGCGCACAGGAAACACGGGATGGTGGCGAACCATCAGACAGCCGCCGCGAAGACATCGTCGTAACGGCCGCGCGGACAAACCTGCCCGCCAGTGCCCTGCCGCTGACGGTGGATGTGATCGATCGCGAGACCCTGTCACGTCAGGTCGCGGTGTCCGGATCGGTGGTCGACGCGGTGTCGGCACTGCTGCCCGCCTTCTCGCCCACGCGAGAGAAGATCACCGGCGTCGGGGAGACGTTGCGTGGTCGCTCACCGCTCTATGCTATCAACGGCATCCCGCAGACGACGCCGATCCGCGATGGTGCGCGTGACGGCTATACGATCGATCCGTTCTTCATCGACCGTATCGAGGTCATCTACGGCTCCAACGCGCTTCAGGGGATCGGGGCGACGGGCGGGGTCGTCAACCAAGTCACGGTGCGCGCCCCCAAGGAAAATGGCTGGAGCGGTCGAACGCTTCTTCAGGGCAACAGCGGCGACGACTTCTCGGGTGCTTCACTTGGCGGCAAGGTCGCCGGCGTCGTCAATCTTCGTAGCGGACGGTTCGACGCCACCGGCGGCATCGCTTTCGAACGACGCGGAGCATTTCTGGACGGCCGCGGGAGGCGCATCGGCTATGATGGCAACCAAAGCGAGATACAGGACACCGATACGCTGTCCTTCTTCGGTCGCGTTGGCGTTGATGTGTCGGATACCGCCCGGTTCGAGGTCATCGCCAACCGCTTCCGGCTGCAAGGCAACAACCATTATGTCCCGGTAGAGGGAAGCCGTGCACGTGGCATCCCCGCGACGACCCGCCGCGGCGGAACGCCGGGACAGCCCTCCACCGGTGTCGCGCAGATGGTGTCGGCATCGCTGACGGACAGCGATCTCGCAGGCGGCGCGTTTACGTTGCTGGGCTTCTACAATCGCACGAGCGACACGTTCGCGGGCGGCATCCTCGCGACCTTCCAGGATGCGCGGATCGCACCGGTCGGCACACTGTTCGAGCAGTCACGCAACGTGTCGCGCAAACTGGGCGGCAAGGTGAGCTACGAGCGCGCCGTTCCCGGTTTGGAGGCGCTGACGCTTACCGCAGGGTTTGACGCACTGTTCGACCGCACTGCGCAGACATTGGTGCAGACGGATCGGGTATGGGTGCCGCAGACCGATTTCCGCAGCCTCGCCCCGTTTGGTCAGGCCAACCTCAAATTGTTCGACGGCATCGTCCGGCTGGCGGGCGGCGTGCGGTACGAGAATGTGCGGCTCGATGTGCCCGACTATACGACGCTGGCGACATCCGGGTCGCGCTTCGTCACCGGCGGCACGCCGGCGTTCGACCGTGCCTTGTGGAACGGCGGCGTCGTGCTGGAGCCGATGAAGGGCATCCGTGCCTATGGCAGCTATGCGGAAGGATATACGATCGCCGACATCGGCCGGGTGCTGCGCGCGGTCAGCCAGCCGAACGTGCGGATCGACGATTTCCTCGACCTGACGCCCGTCATCTCGAACAACCGCGAGGTGGGCGTCGAGGTGACGCAGGGGCCGCTCGTCGCCAGCGCAACCTACTATTGGTCGTCGAGCGAGGCTGGACAGGTGCTGGTCCGCAATGACGACGGCATCTTCAACGTCAACCGCCAGCCCGTCGATATCGAGGGGCTGGAACTGAACCTCGACGTACGCCTGCCGCTGCCCGGCCTGAAAGTCGGAACCGGCTACAGCCACGTCACCGGTCGGACGGACACCAATGCCGACGGTAGGTTCGACGCCGATCTCGACGGCGCCAACATCTCGCCCGATCGCCTGAACCTCAATCTGGACTACGGCAGCGGCCGCTTCAGCGCGCGTGCGCAGGGGCGCTGGTATCTCTCGCGTCGGTTCCAGGGGCAGCCGATCGCCAACGATTTCGTCGGCTACCGCTTGTTCGACGCCTATGTCGCCTACGAGCTGCCGGTTGGCCGGGTGATGCTGAGCGTCCAGAACCTGGGCAGTACCGACTACGTCACCTATTACAGCGATACACAGGGGCCGACCGACAATGCCCGCTTCTACACCGGGCGGGGCCGCAATTTCACGCTGAGCTGGCAAGCTGGTTTCTGATGCGCACGCTATCGCTGCTTCATCGCTGGATCGGTGCGATCGGCGGCCTGTTGCTGGCCATGCTGGGGCTGACGGGAACACTGTTGGTATGGCGAGACGACCTGACGTTCGTGACGCATGCCGGCGATCCCGTCCGTCCCGATCTCGCGACCCTGGCGCGGATCGCGACGACGCTAGCGGAGGGACCACGACCGGTCGACCGCATCACCTTTGCCGGCGATGGCTTGGGCGTCCATCAGGTCATCTTCGCGGACGGTGGCGGCGCCTATCTGAGCCAGGCTGGTGAGACGGTCGCGCGTTGGTCCTCATCGTGGCAGCGGCCTGAGCTATGGATGTTCGACCTGCACCATCGGCTATTGATCGGCGATGTGGGCGAAGCCGTAACGGGCGTCGCCGGGCTGGTCGGTCTGCTGTTCGTCGTTACGGGGATCATCCTGTGGTGGCGAACGCGCGGGCGCTTTCGCCTTCGGCTCTGGCCGGCGACGATGAAGCCGGGCGCGATCGTGCATCACCATCGCAACATGGGTGTCGTAACCGCCCCGCTGCTGATCGTGTCGCTGGTGACGGGGGCGCTGATGGTCTTTCCTGCACTCGGTGGCCCGCTGCTGGCGGAATCACGTCCGCGACCGCCAAGCCTCGCCTTGGCCCAGGAGGGGTGTGCTCGCCCGAACCTGACGCCGCTGCTCATCACGGCCGCCAGCATGTTTCCCAGTGCTGAAGTTCGCCGCCTGCAATGGCCGCAAAAGACAGGCGCCCCCCTCGTGCTGCGACTTCGCCAATCGTTCGAATGGACACTCAATGGGCGAACATTCGTTTATGCTGATCCGTCCACGCTCGCGATTGTCGGCCTCGCCCATCCGGCGACGGGTGACGCTGCGGCCTCCATCCGCGAGAAGCTCTATCCGGTCCATGCTGCCAAGACTGGCGGTATCCTATGGAAACTGGCGATGAGTGTCTCCGGCCTTGCGCTAGCACTGCTCGGTAGCCTTGCCGTTTACGGGTTCTGGCGAACGCAGTGGAATATCGGTCAGGCAAAACGCAGGAAGTGGAGAAGACGCTGACACGTTGTCGGCCTGCTGCATACCACCGGCATCACGATCCTACGCTTGCCAGACTAACGAACGACCCAGTAGCAGACATTCTGTGTCTTTTACGCGCTGCCCAACTTCGGACGTCCGTTCATCTTAAAAAATGAAACGCGCTCCGCGTTACAAAAAGCCGTGGTGCAATCTGCTGTGTGTCGTACGATAAAAATATGGGATGCGCCCGCGATTGCGGGCGCATCGTTTCACCTATCTCTTCTTGTTTTCGCCCGATGCGTCCGACACCGCCGAGCCTGCGGATTTCAGGTCTTTGCCTGCACCGTTTACCGTATTGCATGCGCTCAGCGAGACGATGGTCGCCAGCATGAGGCTCAATCCCAGTTTCTTGCTCATCAATCTGCCCTTTCATTGATCTGTTGAAGGTGGGATGTGGCGGACCCGGTACGCTGGCTCCGCCACCAACACTCAGCGCAGCTTGCGGCGGGTGGCCGCCGTCGCACCGAAGCCTGCTGCTCCGGCGCCGACGAGCAGCGCCAGCACCAGCACGAAGGACGTGCCTGCAGCCGCGCCCGCAGCCTTGTCGGTCGCCGACTTGGCAGTGGCGACCGCCTGATCCTTGGTGCGAACGAACTGCTGTTTGGCCCGCGTCACCTGCGCCTGCGCTTCGGAACGGCTGATCTTGCGCTGCGCCGCAACGATGTCGACGATCCGGCTTTCCGCCTGCTGGCCTTCTGCACCGCCGCGCGCGAGGGCCGGCAGTTCCTTGGCGATTTCCTTCTGCGCCTGCTCCACGGTCATCTGCGCAGGGTCGCTAGGCGCATCGGACAGATAGGCCGCGGCTTCACTGCGGACATCGGACGGATCAATGCCGGCCACGGAGGCAGCGGCCGGGGCCGCGGCACCAACGGTGCTGCCGGCCGCCCCGGCAACCGAGCCGACGGTGCGGAATGCGCCACCGATGATGCCCCCGACCGCCGAGGTGAGCAGGTAGAGCGTCAGGATCAGCGTCACGCCCCAGACGACCAGGCCATGGACCAACGCATCGAACCGCTCATGCACCCGAGCGACGCGTGCCGCAGCGTAGCCGCCAGCCCCAGCGCCAGGACCGTGGTGATCAGCCAGAAGATGCCGGCACCAATTCCGAAGCCCGCCGCACCGGGCGTTGTCCCCTGGACCGGATCAACCATGATCAAGCCAATGCCCGCACCCAGGATGCCAAGCACGAGCTGCACTGCGACCGCAATGACGACGCCCGCAAAGATCGCGCCCCAGGAAAGCCGGGTCGGCGTCTTGCCCAGATATGCCTCATCGACCGGCAAGACGCCGGTGGTAACCTTGGTAGCCATACTTACTCCTGTTTGAACGATCGATCGCCGGGCGCTCAGCGCGGTGATCGCGATTCCTTCTGCTCACTTTTGGCGGCCTGCTTCTCGGCGGTGCCCTGTGCCTCTGCCGCATCGTCGCCGATCAGTTTGCCGATCGCTTCATGGACGGAGGCCTTGGTCTCGCGAACGCTGGCGGCCTTCGCATCGCCGGACGGCTGGTCGTCGGAGGTGCGCCGCTTGGTCATGGCTTTTTGTCTCCAGCATGGGTGTCAATCACGACACCCTCCCCGTCGAACCCACGCGCACGTGCCCAGGCCACGGCGGCGAGGCGGCGGTTGACGCCGATCTTGGCGTAGATGCGCGCGACGTGGTTACGCACCGTGTTGCTGGCGACCTTCAACGTTCGGGCAATCGTCTTGTCATCATGGCCGCGACAGATCAGCGCCAACACCTCGCGTTCGCGCGCGGTCAGATCGTCGAGCCCCGGACCGTCGGCAGCATTCTGCGGCGCACGTAGCCGGGTCAACTTGTCCATGACCGTGCGACTGAACCAGCTGGTGTCCTTCATCACCGCTTCGATCGCTTCAACCAGTTCGACCTCGGTCGCCTTGCGCTGGGTAATGTCCTGGAACGCCCACAGGACGCAGGTGTCATCGCCGAGCCGAATGGCCTCCGTCGACACGATGCAGTCGATCCGGGCGCCGCCCTTTGCGTGGATACAAGTTTCATACCCCCGCAGGTCGTCGCCGGCATCAATCGCCGCTTCGATATGGCGCCGGATCGTGTCGCTCTGCCAAAGCTTTACCTTGCCCAGCGGCTGGCCGATGATCTCGCTTCCGGCATAGCCCGTCATGGTGGTGAAGCTGGCATTGACCTCGCACAGCACATGCCCGTCTCGCGCGCCGATGGCCATCGGTACCGGTGCCATCTGGAAGGTGCGGGTAAAGCGGTCCTCGCTATGGCGCAGCGCGTCCTCTGCCTGGCGCCGGGGCTCCAGATCGGCGAAGGTGAACAACATGCAGGGCTCATCACCCATGTCGATCGGCTGCCCAGCGACAATGACCAGCTTGGTGCCACCCTCTAGCAATGCCAGTTCCGCCTCCATCTGCGGAATGGTGCGTCGTTCGTTCAGCCGCTCCTTGGCCAGGTCGCGCTGATCGGCCTTCCGTAGCACGTCGATGTCGTAAACCGTTTTGCCCAGCACCTGGTCGCGCTCGTGGCCGGTCATCTCCAAAAATCCCTGATTGACCTTGATAAATTGGAGGTCGCGCAATCGGCAGATGACCGCCGGTGCCGGATTGGCGTTGAACGACTGCTCGAACCGATCCTCCGCCTCGTACCGTGCGGACACGTCCTGGATGACAAGCACCAGGCAGGCCGGTTCGCCATCATCTGCATCGTTGAGTACCAAGCTGCGCACCTGATGCACCCAGCGTGGCTCGCTCTCGCCGGCGACGGTCACCTCCACCACCACCTCGGAGAAGGAGTCCCCGGCCACCACACGTTCAACCGGATAGTCATCGGCTTCGACGCGGTGGTTGTTGCGATAGCGCAACTGGAAGCGACGGCGATACTCGTCCACCGTCGCACCCAGATCGATGATATCAGTGACGCCGTGCATCGCCAGTGCGGCATCGTTGGCCCAGAGCAGGCTCTGATCAGGGTCGATCAGGATCACGCCCTCGTCCAGGCCGACGATGATCTGACGCAAATGGCGCAGATCGGCTGTCTCCCTCAGGGTCTTGAACGATGCCTCGGTCATGGTTTGCGTCAGTCGCGCCGACCATGGACGAACCAGGCGAGCGCGTAGGCACCGAGCGCCGCGGCCAAAGCCCATAGCACCGGGCTGTCTTGCACCGTTTGCGCTGCCGCCTTGCCACGCTCGGCCGTATCGGCCAGTCGTCCGGCCGCTGCCTTCACACGGTCGCCGGCCTCCTCGGCCAGATCGGGGGCGCCGTCGATGGCATCTTCAGCGATGGAGCGGGCGCGGCCATAACCATGCTGCGCCGCGCCTGCGACCTGATCGACCACGCCAGCGACTGTCCAGTCCCGGCTGTCGACGGCGTCGCCGATCCCCTTCTCGACCTTGCCTTCGACATAGCGAGCGCCGCCTTGAAACTCGTCCTTGTTCATCGTCGGATTCTTGGGAAATTAAAGGTCGGCCAAGTGGGTCAGGCCAGTACGCCGCAACCTGCGGCGGCCTTGCCCACTGCCAATGCAATGGCGGGATCTTTCATCTCACCCGCTACGCGCAGCAGGTCGCTGACCGTCAGCTTCGTTGGATCGCTATCGCCCTGGCGATAAGCGGCCGCTGCGCGCCCGAGCTGTTGCAACTGGCCAAGCGACAAGTCGCGCTGCAGACGAGTGCCGACGCAGTCCGCGCGCGGCTCGTCCAGACCGTATCGCTGGAGGCCCGTTGATATCCGGGTGGCGGGTGCCGCGCAGGCCGTCAAAGTGGTTGCGCCAAGCAGCGCGATGACCAGCAGTCGCATCAGTGGGTCCTCCTGGACCCCTGCCACGACAAGTGGCCGATCCGGACACACTAACTCACGGCAGTAATGCGTGTTCCTGGTATCGTTGCACCAGCTGCTAGTCCTGACCTACCAGGCTTAGCGTGGTAGCTCTCTCGCGATAGAGCTCCTCGAGGCGGGCATGGATCAGCCTTGGTCCTGCCTCGTTCGACCGTTCCGCCATCGCCCGGTGAGCTGCGGCGCGAGCGAGCAAATAACCCTGCTCCTCCACGCCAACACGCTCGATAGCGTTGGAATATGGATCGGATTGCTCGCTCATGGCTTGAGGTTAGCATCACGTAAACCGTGATTATATCGTGCCCATATACCTATGATGTAGTGCATTTCGGCTACATGGCTCCAATGCCGCGGCCTGCTTGCAGGAGCTTTGACCCATTTGCGGTCACTCAGGGCACCCTTCCGCGCTTCCCAACTTCAGACATCCATTCATCGCGACACCCGCGGTCAAAAAAAGCCCGAACGTCCGTGAGGCAGTTCGGGCTTAGGATGTATTGGAGCAGCGATGCCTGTGAGACGGTACTGCATTCCACGTGGGTTGTTGCTGTTCGAGAGCAGGCATACTGCCTTGAACTGCTGTAATAATCGATCTTACGCGACTACGCTGAGCGGTGTCCGATGATCCCGTACGACCCGATGCGATGCTGCGATTCGGCGCTCGAACGGCTTTTGGAAGATGGTGGAGATCGCGACGTGCTCCGCCACTACGGCCGACGGCGTGATCGTAAGGAGGGTATAGCCCTTGGCGTCCTGATCGCAGAACACGACTTCGCGATTAGCGTCCGCCAGCACCCGTCCCAGACCAGGCAACAGTGACCCGTAGGAGGGGCTGGTGATCGCCGTCGCACCAAATTCGGCCGCCACCAGCGTGCCTGCGTCGTCATAAAGGTCGTTCGACCACGCGGCATGGCTGTCACCCGACAGGACGATCGGTCGGGCACCGGTACGGCGAAACGAGGCGTAGAGCCGCTCCCGGGCGGCTGGATAGCCGTCCCAGGCATCAAGGTTGAACGGCAGACCTGCACGATAGCTCGCGATGCTCTGATCGAGGCGCGCACGCCACGTCACTGGAACCTTGGCCAGCATGGTGGCAAACCGACCGCCATCATCCATTTTGGCGGGATCAGGGCCAGCGACGCGCGCCATGACGACTTGATTGCCGATCAGCTGCCACGGCTTGCCGGCGCGTATGGAGGCTGCGAGGACGTTCTCCAACCATGCCTGCTGCTCTGCACCCAGCATCTCGCGGTCGGGGCGTGCCCGCTCAGTAACCGCCGCAGCGAAGAGCGCCGGATCGGGCGCTTCGCCTTTCGGTGCCACCTGTTGAGACCGGGCCAGCAGCCTCGTTTCGACCATTGCCAGCGTCATGAGCTCGCCAAATTCAAAGCTTCGGAAGATCGCCTCCCGACCTAGCTTTCTGCGTGAGTCCCGGATCGGCATCCATTCGAAATAGGCCTGCATCGCGGCTGCCTTACGTGCCGCCCAGTCACCCTCGAGAGTCGATTCGTGATTCTCCGCTCCGCCGATCCAGCTATCGTTGGCAACCTCGTGATCGTCCCATACGCAGATGAACGCCGCGCGGGCGTGGGCAGCTTGCATGTCAGGATCGGCCTTCACCTGCGCATGGCGACGGCGGTAATCGGACAGCGTTACGATCTCGTGCGGGGGATCGGGCAGTCTGTTCAGCTTGCGTGCGATCTCCGCGCCGTACCCGTCGGCGCCATACTCGTAGATATAATCTCCGAGATGCACGACCGCATCAAGCTGCGGTCGGCCGGCCAAATCTGCATAGGCATTGAACAGACCGCCGGAATAAAGCTGGCAAGATGCCACCCCGAGAACCAGTTGATCGACCTTGCCGACGGGCAGCGTCCGGAACCGGCCGACCGGGGATTTGCGGCCTGACGCATCGCTGAACCAGAACCAATAATCCCGGCCTGCGCCGAGACGATCAACCTCGACTTTGACGGTGTGGTCCGATGCGGCCCGCGCTACAGCACGCCCCGATCGACGTACCCGTCCGTCCGGACTGTCGGCAACGAACCACTCAAGCGGCACATCGCTGGCGTCCTCCCCGACGGTGGCCCGTGTCCACAGCACGGCCCCATCGCGGCCAGGATCACCGCTCGCGACACCGTGCAGGAAGTCGACGGCCTGCTGGCTCCCGGCGCCTGCCTTAGTGGGCAACGCAAGGGCCATACTGCTGCCAAGGAGGGTAATCGCGCCCCGTCGTCCAATGGTAGTCATAGGAATGATCCGCTTTCGAGGAATGTGTAACAATCAGAAGCGCGCGGTCAGCTGCCCGCCATAGAAGCGTGGTTCACCAGGGATGAAGGTTGGGATGCCGAACCCTCCGCCGGTATTACCGGCGTCGAGCAGATAGTCCTTGTTGGTGGCATTGCGGATGAAGCCCGCCAATTCGAACTGGGAGTCCGCGAAGCTGATCCCGGCACGAGCGTTTACCAGCGTGACCTGGCCTTGCGACAGCTCGGCGCGGTTGGGCAGCTCGAAGTAGATGCGGCTGCGATAAGTGACGCTGGGTGTCGCGAACAGGCGCATGCCGTTGCCGAGCGGTACGTCGAGCGTGAAACCCGCTGCCGCCTGCCATTTGGGCTGCAAGCGGAACCTCGCGCCCGAGAAAGTTGGGGCGAAGCGGCTGTTCTTGTCTATGCCGCCGTCGATGTAACCGAGATTGCCGAACAGGTTGAGCCACCGCGCGGCCCGGATATTTGCTTCGGCTTCCACGCCGAGATTGCCGGCCGACCCGGCGCTCTGCGTCAGCGTTGTGCCGTTACCCTGCTGCACGCTGACCTGAAAGCCATCGTATTTCTGGTAGAAGATTCCCAGCGAGCCCGACGCCGGACCGATACCCGCTTTGATGCCACCTTCGTAGTTCCAGACGACCTCTTCCGGCACCAGCTGACGGTTGGCGGCCGGCACGCCGGCGGCGAGACGGGCGTTAAGCTGGACGACTGGCGAACGTCGTCCTTTGGACACCGTTGCATAGATATTCACGTCGGGTGTCAGCCGGAAAAGCGCGTTGAAGCGCGGCAGCACCGCCGCATAGCTCTGCTGCGCCGTAAAGGTCTGTCCACCGGTATCGATCTGGCCCGGGATCAGCGAGGTCGCCGTCGGGTTCAGCTGCGGTCGCGGTACCCGGGCGAAATAGCCCGACTTGCGCTGTTCGATCAGCACTCGGACACCGGCAGTCAGTTCCAGCGCGGATACCGGGATCCACGTCGTGTCGGCAAACACAGAATAGCTGTCGTTCTCACCCTGGTTCTCGAAAGTCGAACTGTATGGAACCTGGCTCAGCCTGCCGCCCGTCAGCAGGCGCGTGGCGTTGGCGGCCTGGACGACCCCCGCCGCATCGATGCAGGCCAGGTTGGGCACCACCCGCCCAGCGCATTGCAGGAACGTCCCTTCCTCCGATGAAAAGGGCACGTTCTGGGAATTATCTTCGACAAAGACGTTCCAACCGAAGGAAGCCCGCCACATCGGGCTGGCGTAATTGAACCGACCCTCATGGCTCGCCTGCCAGCCCTTGGCGATTTCACCGAATTCAAGATACCAAGCGGCAGAGCCATCGGCATCGAACACCTCCGCGCTGTCGAACCGGCGATAACCGTTGACGGTGGTAAAGTTCCAACCATCGGCGAAGTCGTAGGACGCGGTCAGGTTGACGTCGTATACCTCGCGATCGAGCCCCAGTTGGTCATTTCCAAGCACTTGGCCTGACACCGGCGATCCGCCAAGATGAGCACGCCCGAATGGATTGCCGGGTCCATCCTCGGTCGGTAGGGCACGGGACACGAACGGGGTACCGCCATTACGCTGACGATCAAATGTTCCAATCAGATCGACCGTCAGCGCATCGTTCGGTCTGAAGCGCAGCGAGGCACGAACGCCGAGTTGGTCCTGGGCATAAAGCTCCTTGTCTTGGCGCGGGGACAGGTTTTCAACATATCCGTCCCTCGTCTTCCATTCGAACGCGACACGCCCAGCGATCACGTCGGAGCCGGCGTTCAGGAACCCGGACACCAGCGTCTGGTCGAAATTGCCGTAGCCGCCTGTCAAAGCTCCGGACACGCCTTGACGGGGCCGGGCCGACGTCAGGCTGATCGCGCCGACTGCGGATGCAGTGCCGAACAGAGTGGCCTGCGGCCCCTTGATGACCTCGACCCGATCAATATCGTAGATCGCCTGATAGGAGCCGCGCGATCGTGAAATGTCCACCCCATTGTAGTAGAGCGTGACCCGCGGCCCCTGTTGTGACGAACCCGAATCCGAGGTGATTCCGCGGATGACAATGCCGGGGTTGTTGGCGCTTTGCTCCTGGATGTTGAGACCTGGAACATAGTTCGATAGCTCGTCAAGATCACCGACACCAAGTTCAGCGATCCGCGCGCCTGTCACTGCGGATATAGTGATGGGAACGTCTTTCGCGCGTTGTTCGATCTTCTGCGCGGTGACGATGATCTCGTTGCCGTCACGCGCCTCATCCTTCGGAGTATCCTGCTGGATGGATGCCTGTGCCAGTGCCGGTACCGCGCCGAGCGAACACGATGCCAGCAGCGCAGCGATAATAGATGAATGTCTTTTCATGATTGCCCCCGGTTTCGAAGGGGCCTTTGGCCATGGTCCGTGACGGTCACGCGACGCTGCCGTGACAGTGCAGTGACGGCTAGCCAGATATGCTCATGATTATAACATTTCGGGCAATTTTAGGCGTTTAGACGGAACATGCCGCCTCACGTACGGATCATCGTTGGGCGCATTGTTCGCTTCCGCCGGCAGGTTCGGGCTAAGCAGACCCATTTGCGGTCACTCAGCGCGCTCCTTTCGCCTCCCAACTTCGGACACTCATTCATCAATTCGCGGTCGCGTTGAAGCGCCTTTGGACCGGCGAAAACTGAGACAAATTCGCCATCCACCGAGGCCAAGCCGAACGGCGGGTTCAACCGGGAGCAGCCGTTCACGAGCGTCTCGGTTGGGATCGAGTTTCGGGAATGCCGCGCGGTAGCTGTTTGGGCAATCCGATGTTCCATAAACGGCGTTGACTATGCAAATTGCGCCTATGAACCATTCAGCGATGATCGAGGGTGGGTGCCTCTGTGGAGCTTTCGGGTCATTGGTGTCTTGGCTGCTATTCAACGGCTTTCATGCTCTATGCCATCCATGTTGCTCGGAAGGCGGTGAAAGGTCGGCACGCAACTTCAGCCGCAAGCGGCTGGCGACCTATCTTACCTCGATCAACGCACGACCGGAGCGCTATCTGGCCGAGCCGCAACAGATCGACCGCGGCGACACCGTGGATCCAATAAGACTGTCGCCGGACGACGTTACAAGCAGTTGGCCAATGCCGCCAATGTGTTCGCATTGGTGGTCGTCACGTTGAAGCGCATGTACGACCGAAGATCCGCGTAGCGCGTGAAGTGGACGGCCGGTGCCGTCAGGTAGGTTCGCGCCAGCATCCGGGTCGCGACCTCGGTCGCGTCAATGCCGTCGCCCAGCGAACCCCACAGGAACAGCCCGCCTGCAGGCGGCACCGCGAACGGGAGGCCAATGTCTGTGATCGTGCGACGCAGCCCCATCGAGCAGCGGGCCAGATGGGCGCGCACGCGGTCGCAACGGCGGCGGTAGAGTCCTTCGTGCAGGAAACGGTACAGCAGGCGTTCCTGGATGATGGTATTGCCCAGGCCCTGGATCGGGCGGAAGTACCGGATGAATTGCATCCGGCTCTCGTCGGCGACGACAAAGCCGGGCGCTACCGCCGGTGCGATCGTATGTGAGAAACCGCCGACGTGGATGACGCGCCGCAACCCGCCGAACCGCATCAGCGGTGCCGCCGCGTACGTTCCCGGTCCCGTGGGCAGCAAATCGGCGTAGCTCGCATCGTCGACCAGCAGCAGGTCGAACTCGGCGGCGATCTCGAGAAGCTTGTGGACTTTATGCGGCGCGATGCTCGTGCCTGTAGGGTTGTGCAAGACCGAGCTCAGCAGGAACAGGTACGGACGATGCCGTTCGCACAGCGTCCGGAGCGCTTCAAGGTCCGGTCCGTCCGCCTGGCGCGGGACGCCAATGCCGCTAGCCCCCTGCGCCATCAGCACCTGCAGGTGGATGAACGAGCAAGGACGTTCGTACAGCACGCTGGTCCCCGGCCGCAGCAGGGCGCGGATCACGAGGCTCAGACCGGCGACGGCGCCGGGCGTGGTGACGAGCTGATCGAGCGGCACCTCGATCCCCTCGCCCTTCAATTTGTCGCACAACGCCTGCCGCAGCGGCAGGTAGCCCAGCGGATTACCATAGGTACCGTCGGAGCCGATCGCAGCGGTGACCGCGCGCGCCACCTTGGCGACCTCCGCCTGCGCGCTCTCCTCGTGGCGGAGGATGCCGCTACCCGGCGTCCGGTCGAGCGGGTGGTCGGAATGGATCAGCCGAGACGGGTCCAGCGGGGGAAGAACCGCGGGCGTGGTGATGGGGCGATCGGCCGGTGTCGCCTCGCGCACGTAGAAGCCCGCTCCGCGCACCGCATAGGCCTGGCCGTTCGCGATCAGCTTGTCATAGGCGCGGACGATCGTGTCGCGGCTAACCCGGTGCCGCGCCGACATCGTCCGTACCGACGGCAGGCGCTGGCCGGGGAGCAGGACGCCGGCGTCGATCTCCTCGACGACCCCGCGATAGATGCGTTCCATGATCGTCATGTCCGCAGGCGCGTCAGCGGCTGCCCTGGTCATGTTCGAACTGTCATGGTCGTCCGGGTGGGCCAGGCTCATCGTCTTTCATGCGATTGTACGGAAGGCACGCTCCGCACCTTGTGCAACACAGTCGTCATGAGCAACGCCTCGAGGACAGCAACCTCCGATCCGCAGCCCAGGGCTGCGGATCGGGGTGTCGTTCCGGCGGAAGGAAAAAGATGAGGTCGGTGGATGATGCGTCCGTCATGTTCGGCTCGTGAGGCGTAATTAACTGAATTCACTTCAAATGGGGCCGGGGCAACAAGGATAACGATCCTGCGCTCCAGCAATTGCTCCTAGAACATACCTAATGGAGAGGGGTTATCGCAATGACGATACGTCGTACCATCGCAATCCGGCTTGTAGCGACGAGCATCGTCGGCATTGGTGCCGTGACCCTGCCCTGCGTCGCCAGCGCGCAGCAGCGAAGCCTGTCGCAGCCGGCGATGCCGCTCGGAGAGGCGCTGGAGCGGATCGCCAAAGAGTTCGGCAAGCCACTCGATATCGATCCGAATGCGGTAGACGGCGTGACTGCCAACCCGGTGGTCGACGCCCACAGCGAGAAAGACGCCGTGCGGCAGGCCACCCGGGGCCTGCCGGTGGCGATGCAGATGACTCAGGACGGCCGGATCGGCATCTACAACGACATCGTCGTGGTGGCCCAGCGCGACGAGGCGGAAACCAGCGTGCTGGTGCGCCGGGCCAGCACCTCGTCGCGGCTCGGCCAGTCGCTGCGCGACCAGCCGCGCAACACGCAGGTCATCTCCTCCAAGCTGATCGAGGAACAGCAGGCGCTGACGATCTCCGAGGCGCTGGCGAATGCCGGCGGCGTCACCATCGCCACGACCCCGCAAGGAGGAAACGCGTTCTCGGTGCGCGGCTTCGGGGCGAACGGCTCGATCAACGGCATGCCTTCCACGTCGAACAACAACTTTAACGCCGGCACTATCCAGCCGCTCGGCAACATCGAGCGGATCGAGGTGCTGAAGGGCCCCGACGCGATCCTGACCGGCGGCGACAACATGGGCGGCAACATCAACATCGTCACCAAGAAGCCCAGCGCCACCGAGCGGCTGTACGCCACGGCCGAAACCGGCTCGTTCGGGCTGATCCGTGGTACGATCGACGCCAATCGGGCGCTGACCGACGATGGTCGCCTCTCCGCGCGCGTCATCGCCACAGGCCAAGACATGGACCGTAATTTTGGTGGCTATCGCGGCACCGAGGAGTATCTGTTCGCACCGTCGATCCGCTACAAGAACGCGGATACTGACATCATCCTGTCCACCACCCAAGCCCTGCAACGGGTCGGCGAGCCTCCCTATACGCTGCTTAACCTGGCGACGGGCAAGCCGGTCGAGATCGATCGCAGCAAGCCGTTCTTCGGCGGGCCGGATCAGGGCATCCGGGTCGGCACCAGCCAGTTCAACATCGACGCGACGCAGAAACTGACCGACTGGCTGACGGTCGTCGCCCGCGGTCAACATTCGGAACAGAGCTTCGCGCTTCGGGGGTACTCCCCGGTCACCGGCGTGGACGCCGCGGGCATCTTTTCCTACCTGACAGCCGGTGGAAACCAACGGGCGAATACCGACTCCATCGACGCGTTCGCGCGCGTCAACTTCAAAACCGGCATCTTCGAGCACAAGATCGTTGCCGGCTACACCTATGTGGATACGCAGACGAACAGCACCAGCGCGACCGGGGGCCAGTTCGCGCCCTACGACACCCGCAACCCGGCGAAGACGCCGATACGAGCGCTCAACGACAGGTTCGTCCCCTCGGTTTCGGTCGCCAGCGAGCAGCGCGGCTATTACGGCCAGTACCTGCTGAACTTCTCACGGTACCATCTGCTTGTCGGCTTGCGGAAGACCCCCGTGGCTGTCGAGACGATCGTCGACGGCGCATTCACCCGCGACGGAAAGCCGTCCATATCGAACGAGAAGACGTCCCCGCTGTCTCCCAATTATGGCGCGGTGATCGACCTGAGTGACAACTTGTCGGTATTCGGCTCGCTCGCCTACGGCTTCGCGCCCAACTACCAGTTGGGTGTCGACCGGCAGAAGCTGCCGGACCGGACCAGCCGCAACGCCGAGACCGGGATCAAATGGGACCTGTTCGACGAGCGCATGCTGGTCACCGCATCCTACTTCAGCATCCGGGAGATCAATGGCGTCGAAATCCTCCCACGCGTGCCGGGGGCGCCGGCCCAGCCGCGCTTCTACCGATCGGTGCCGGGTCGCCTTGCTCAAGGCGTCGACATCAACCTGAGCGGCGAGCCGATCCGGGGATTGTCGCTGATCGCGGCGTTCACGCGTACAGACTATGACCTGCTGTACGTCACGGCGGCCAGCAAGGTCGTCAACAACCTGCCCCGCGACATGTACAATTTCTACGCGTCCTACACGCGTCCCGTCGCCGACGACGTAAAGCTGGGGCTCGGCGCCGGTGTACAAGGACGGTCGGGCGCGTTCGTCGACCGGCTCGGGCTCTACAGGCTGGGGCCCGCGGTGCAGGCGAACCTCAACGGGATCCTGACGGTCGGCAAGTTCGACATCAATCTGAGCATCCGCAACGTCTTCGACCGGGACAATTACGGGACCAGCATCGATCCGTCCTACATTCCGCTCGGCGAACCGCGCAGCTTCCGGCTGTCGGTCGGCTACCGGTTCCGCTGACGTGCCAAAAGGCGAGTAGAGCGTGCTTCCACAACCCACGAAGACAGGCGAGGTCCTTCGCGAGAAGGGCCTCGCCCCGCCCCAGCCGGCGGGGCCGCGCTTTCGCCACGCGTGGCGTCTCATCAGTGCCTATTGGCGATCCGAACACTGGAAGTTCGCCTGGTTCGCGCTGATCCTGCTCGTCGTCTTTCAGTTCACCGAGGCATATTTCCTTCTTGCCATCAACCGCTGGCAGAAGAGCTTCTTCGACAGCGTCCAGCAGAGCAACGCCGCGCAGTTCGGGTCGCTGGTGCTGCTGTTCGTCGGCATCACGGCCGCGCAGGTGACCGTGTACCTGTTCGCGCGGGTGCTGCGGCAGGTCCTGTCGATCCGCTGGCGCGCCTTCCTCACCGAACGCTACGTCGATCGCTGGATGAGCCGCAACCGCTATACGGAGATCGAGCGGCTGCGGCTGATCGACAATCCCGACCAGCGCATCCACGAGGACATCAACCGGCTGACCGACATGGACGGCTCGACGACGGGGTCGACCAGCCCGGTCGCGATCGCGCTCGACATCATGGGAACGGCCGCCACGGCGGTGGCGATGATCTACGTCCTGCTGGAGACTGCGGAGGCGATCCGCTTCTCGCTGTTCGGCTGGCAGGTTTCGATCCCGGGCAGCACGGTCTGGTACGCCGCGCTGTATGCGCTGGTCACCAGCGTGCTGATCGCGTTTCTCGGTCGTCCGTTCATCCGTGCGCAGATGCGCCAGCAGCACCGCGAGGCGGATTTCCGTGCCGGCCTGATCCACGTCCGCCGCAACGCCCCGCAGATCGGGCTGGCCGGCGCGCTGCCGATCGAGCGCAGCGCGCTGCGCGACGCCTTTGCCGTGCTGAAGCGCAACTTCTACTCGGTCATCATCACCAGGACCGGGATCACCGCCGCGCAGCAGATTTTCCAACGGATCGGCGGCTTCCTGCCGCTGTTCCTGCTGGTGCCGCGCTTCTTCGCGGGCAGCATCAGCTTCGGGCAGGTGATGGCCGGGCGCGATGCGTTTGAGCGGCTGGCCTCCAACCTTTCGGTATTCGTGATGTACTACCAGACGATCGCCGAGCAGATCAGCTACATCAACCGTCTGAAGGGGTTGGACGACGCAATCGACGACGCGCGGCCGCAGGGCATATCCATCGGGGCCGGGGCACTGACGGGGGCGGCGATCGTCACCGGCGGGCTGCTGCTGCGCAAGCCCAACGGCGAGCCGCTGGCAGAGGTAGGCGACTGGACGGTGCGCCCCGGCGAGCGCTGGGCGGTGCGCGGCTCGTCCGGGGCGGGCAAGTCGACGCTGGTGCGCGCGCTCGCCGGCCTGTGGCCCGACGGCGCCGGCAGCGTCACGATCGCGCCCGACACCCACACCATGTTCGTGCCGCAGCGCCTGTACCTGCCGCTCGGCACGCTGAAGGCCGGGCTGTGCTTTCCCGACCATCCCGACACGCACGAGGATGCGGCGATCGTCGCGCTGCTGGAGCGGGTACGGCTCGGCCATCTTGCGCCCGACCTTCATGCCGAGCGGATGTGGCAGGAGGAATTGTCGCCGGGCGAGCAGCAGCGGGTGGCGCTGGTCCGCATCCTTCTCCAGCGCCCGAACCTGCTGGTGCTGGACGAGGCGACCAGCGCGCTCGACCCGGACAATGCGCGCCATTTCTACGCCTCGATCGGCGAGGCGATGCCCGATGCGACGATCCTCAGCGTCGTCCACGACGAGGCGCTGCTGACGTATCACACCCATATTCTGACTATCGTCGACGGGCGGGCTAAGGCAGATCGGCTCGGAGACGAGGCATGAGCGTATCGGGAAGCGCCCTGCGGCTAAGCGAAGCTGACCTGACGGACGCCGCGCAGTCGGCGGTCGCGGCGGCGGTCGCAGCAGGCGCCGACGGAGCCAGCGCGACCGCGCGCACCGATGGCGGCATCCGCGTGACGGTGCGCGACGGCGGCGTCGACACGGCGGTGCGCAATCTCACCCAGTCGCTTGGCATCACCGTGTTCCGCGATGGGCGCGCCGGCTCGGCGAGCACCGCCGCGCTCGATCCCGAGTCGATCCGGCGCACCGTCGCCGAGGCGACGACGATCGCCGCGGCGGTGCAGCCCGATCCCGATGCCGGCTTGCCGGACCCTGCCTGGCTCGCCTTCGACGGCCCGCAGCCGCCGCTCGCCGCACCGTCGGACCGACCGCTGCGCGCACTGATCCACCTCGCGCTCGCCGCCGCGCAAGCGGTGACGGACGCCCCGCCCGGGCAACGCGCGCGGCTGGACGAGGCCGGCATCTGGGTGAACGAAGCGCGCTCGGCGCTGGCGACGTCTGCCGGCTTGTGCCGGTCGTGGCACGCCACCGACCACGCGCTGTGGACGATGGTTCTGGCACAGGGCGCTGCGGGGGAAAGCGTCCGCGACTTCGTGCAGTCGAGCGAGCGGCGGTTCGACGCCCTCGAGGCGCCCGACGCAATCGCCGCCCGGGCGGTGGCACGAACGATCGAGCAGCTGGGCGGGCGCTCGATCCCCAGCCGGCGCGGGGCGGTGCTGTTCGACGCGCGGGTGGCGTCGGCGATCGTGTCGGACGTCGTCGCGGCCCTGGCGGGCGGCGCGCAGGTCCGCAAGGCGAGCGTGCTGCTGGATTCGATCGGCCGGGCGGTCGCGCCCGCTCATATCGACCTGACCGAAGACCCGTTCGAACCCTATGGCCTCGCCAGCGGCGGCTTCGACCCCGAGGGGATCGCGGGCAGCGCGCGGCCGGTGATCGAAGGCGGCGTGGTGCGGGGCTATTTCCTCGGCAGCGTCGCCGCGCGCAAGCTCGGGCTGCGTCCGACCGGCAACGCCGGCGGCGCGTGGAACCTGCGCTTTGCCAACCGCGATGACGGGAGCGACGCCGCGGCGATGCGGCGGCGGCTGGGCACCGGTCTCGTGGTGACGCACCTCAACGGCGGCGGCACCGATCCGGTTCGGGGCACGTGGACGCGTGCCGTGTCGGGCCTGTGGGTCGAGGGCGGCGAGGTGATCCACGCCGTTACCGACGTGACGGTGGCGGGCAATCTCGCCGACATGCTCGGGAATATCGTGGCGATCGGCGGCGACGTGTTCCGGGATGGCGCGATCCGCAGCGGATCGATCCTGATCGACGACATGCAGATCGGAGGTACGGCATGAGCACGCTCCCCGCCACCGCACTGAATACCGCCGAGGCGCGGCTGCTGGCCACCAGCGGCCTGACCCGCGACGATCTGTCGCGGACGCTGAGCGTGCTGTGGCGGCGTGGCACCGACCTAGCCGACCTGTTCTTCGAGGATACGCGCGCGCGGAGCTGGCGGCTGCAGGACGGCCGCGTCTCGGCGGGCTCGTTCCGGATCGGGCGCGGCGTCGGCGCGCGCGCGGCGGCGGGTGCCGATATCGCCTTCGCCCATTCCGCCGACCTCGGCCGCGCCGCGCTCGCCGACCTCGCCGACACCGTCGCCGCGCTCGGGCGCCGGCCGGGTGGCGATCAGGCGGACGTGGCGTTGGACATGGACGGTCCTGTCCATGCACTCTACGCGCCGGCGGAGACGACCGGCGCGACGGACGCCGCGGCATGGATCGCGCTGCTGGAGCAGGTCGACGCCGCCGCGCGCGCTGCCGATCCGCGCATCGTGCGGGTCGACGGCATGGTCCGCGCGATCGACCAGATCGTCCTCGTCGCCGATATCGACGGCCGCATCGCCGCCGACGTGCGGCCCACCGCGCAGGTGATGATGAGCGTCCTCGCCGAGGCCAACGGCCGCCGGGCGTCGGGCAACGCCGGCCTGGGCGGACGCTTCGGGCTGGAGGGCTTCACTGCGCCGCGCGTCGTCGACATGGTGAAGCGGGCGGTGCGTGCTGCAACCACCAATCTCGACGCACGCCCCGCCCCCGCCGGACGAATGCCGGTGGTGCTCGCGCCCGGCTATGCCGGCGTGCTGTTCCACGAGGCGGTCGGGCATGGGCTGGAAGGCGACCATCATCGCAAGCGCCAGTCGGCGTTCGACGGACGGATGGGCGAGCGGATCGCCGCACCGGGCGTGACGGTGATCGACGACGGCTCGTTGCCGGGGCTGCGCGGCTCGCTCGGCATCGACGACGAGGGCGTGGCGGGGCAGCGCACGGTGCTGGTAGAGGACGGCATCCTGACCGGGCTGCTCCAAGACCGGCTCAATGCGGGGCTGATGAACGCGCGCCCGACCGGCAACGGCCGCCGCCAGTCCTATGCGCACCTGCCGATGCCGCGGATGACCAACACTTTCCTAGCGCCGGGCCGCGACGATCCGGCCGAGATACTCGCCTCGGTGAAGAACGGCATCTACGCGATTGGCTTCGGCGGCGGACAGGTCGACATCGTTACCGGCCGCTTCAACTTCTCGACCACCGAGGCGTGGCTGATCGAGGACGGCCGCCTGACCGCGCCGATCGACGGCGCGACGCTGATCGGCGTCGGGCACGAAGCGCTGAAGAACATCTCGATGGTCGGCGGCGATCTCGGCCTCGACGAGGGCGAGGCGCTCTGCGTCAAGCAGGGCCAGCAGCTCGACGTCGGGGTTGGCCAGCCGACGATCCGGATCGACGACATGATGGTCGGCGGTCGCGCCGGCCGACAGGGATAGGAGCATTCATGGCAAAGGTAGCGAATATCACCGCGGCGGAGTTCGACACGGAAGTGGCCGGCCGCAAGGGGCTGGTGCTGGTCGACCTGTGGGGGCCCAATTGCGCGCCGTGCCGCGCGCTCGCGCCGATCCTCGACGATCTGGCGGAGGATTTCGGAGGCGAGGTGGCCATCTGCAAGATAGACGTCGAGGCGGAACAGGACATGATGGTGCGGCTGGGCGCGAGGGCGATGCCGACGCTGGCGCTGTTTCACGACGGTACGGAGGTCGACCGGATCGTCGGCATCTGCACCCGCTCGCGACTGACGGCGTGGCTGGAAAGTCATCTGTGACGACGGCTTTCCACGGCGATCCCTGGATCAAGTCGGACCTGCACGCGCGGCTGCGGCGCCACGCCGCCGCGGGCACGCTGGTGTTCGGCGCCACACGGTGGGACGGCGTCAGCGGCAGTCCTCTAGGCGTCTCGGCCGAGAGCGACGACTGCGCCGATTATGCGGCACGGTTCGGCTATCCGCTGGCACTCACCCCCCTGCTCGACATGATGACCGCCTACATCGCGCCCGAACGCGCGTTGGCCGACACGCTGGCGTGGGTCGAAACCGTGTCGCCCGGTGCCGACCTGTCCTGGGTACCGCTCGGGATCGCCGAGGAGATGTTGGTGCGAATGGGCGCTGCCGACCATGCGCCGTCCCGTCATGCGGCCGTGCTGGACCTGCAGCGCCGCGACATGGCCGGTGAGACGATTACCCGTGCCGACTGGACCGCGCTGCGGCGCGAGATGGAAGCCGCGACGGATGATGCCCATGGTCCCGAGGCGGTCGCGCTGCGGGCCTGCGCCATGGCCTGTTGGCCGCTACGGACCAGCCGCTCGGTCGTGGCGAGCCTCGTCCAGATGTGGCAGACGGGCGCGCCGCCTTCCCCCGACTTCAGTGTGGCGGACAGGATCCAGGCGGAGGAGACGCTGCACGCGATCATCGCCGAGATGCGGCCACGGCGCGAGGATATCCCGGGGCTGTTCCGCGATCGCGACCCAGATCTGTCGAGACGCTACGAAGCCGAGTTGCGGCGCGTCAACCTGATCGCCGAGCAACGCATCGCCGCATTGCCGCCCCTCATCCTTCACCACCTCGCCGCGGCGGGCACCCCCTGATCCGCCGGGCAGCCCCCATTTTCGACAAGGAACCGTCATGACCGACACCCTGCGCGATCCCACGCAGCTCCCCCCCTTCGCGGCGTTCACGCCCGACGTGATCGGACCGGCGCTGGAGACCGCGCTCGCCGGGCATGAGGCGACGGTGGCGCAGCTCACCGCGACGCGGCCGACCAGCTTCGCCGATGCATGGATGCCGCTGGAGCGCAGCGGCAACGCGCTCGACGCACTGTGGACGGCGGTATCGCACCTCCAGGCAGTAGCGGACACGCCCGCGCTGCGCGAAGCGCACCGGGAAGGTCAGGCGCGGCTGATCGAGACGATGACGCGCATCGGCCAGAACCGCGATCTCCACGACCTCTATGCCGCGCTGACCGCGCACCCCGAGTTCGCCGGCCTGCCGCAGGCGGACCGAGTCGCGGTGGAACGCGCGGTGCGCAACTTCACCCTCTCCGGCGTCGCGCTGGGACCGGAGGCGAAGGCGCGGTTCGCCGAAATCTCGGTCGAGCTGTCGAGCCTGTCGAACGCCTTCTCCAGCGCGGTCCTCGATGCGACCGACGCCTGGATCGAGCACGTCACCAACGACGCCCTGCTCGCCGGCCTCTCCGATACCGACAAGGCGATGTTCGCCGCCGCGGCGCAGGCGCGCGGGCTGGACGGCTGGGTGGTGACGCTCCAGCAGCCGAGCGTCACCGCGATCCTCACCTTCGCCGAGGACCGCGGGTTGCGCGAGCGCGTCTATACCGCATACGGTACCCGCGCGTCGGACCAGGGGCCGCATGCCGGCCGGTTCGACAACAGCGAGCGGATTGCGCGCATCCTGGCGCTGCGCCGAGAAGCGGCCGCGCTGCTCGGCTTCGCCAACCCGGTTGAGCGCTCGCTCGCCACCAAAATGGCCGCCAGCGCCGGCGAGGTGCTCACCTTCCTGCGCGACCTGGCGCGCCGCGCACGGCCGTTCGGCGAGCGCGAGGTCACGGCGGTGCGCGACTTCGCCGCGGCCAAGCTCGGCATCGCCGACCCCCAGCCCTGGGACATCGCCTTCGCCTCCAACCGCCTGCGAACCGCGCACCACGCGATCGACGAGGCGGAGATTCGCGCCTATTTTCCGGTCGAGCGGGTAATGCAGGGTTGGCATGCGCTGGTCGAGCGCCTGTACGGCACCCGCTTCGTGGCGCGCGACGACGTCGCGGTCTGGCATCCCGACGCGCGCTATTTCGATGCGGTCGACACCGACGGCACGGTGTTCGCCGGCCTCTATCTCGACCTCCACGCCCGCGCCGGGAAGCGCGGCGGCGCCTGGATGGACGAGGCCCGCCCCCGCCTTAACGACGGCAACGTTCGGCAGGTACCGGTCGCCTATATGGTGTGCAACTTCGCGCCGAAGAGCGAGGGCGCGCCGGCGCTTTTGTCGCATCGCGAGGTCGTGACGCTGCTCCACGAGACCGGCCACTGCCTCCACCACCTCTTCACCTGCGTCGACCGGCCGAGCATCGCCGGGATCAACGGCGTCGAATGGGACGCGGTCGAA
Organism: uncultured Sphingomonas sp.; assembly: GCF_946477935.1. Classification (GTDB taxonomy): domain Bacteria; phylum Pseudomonadota; class Alphaproteobacteria; order Sphingomonadales; family Sphingomonadaceae; genus Sphingomonas. Next base: position 27,848 of record NZ_CAMLAC010000006.1, read on the forward strand.
CTGCCGAGCCAGCTGATGGAGGATTTCGCCTGGGACCGCGCGGTGCTGACCGGCATGTCGGGGGATCACCGGACCGGCGCGCCGCTGCCGCCCGAATTGTTCGAGAGGATGGTGGCCGCGCGCCATTTCCAGTCGGGCATGGGGCTGCTCAGGCAGATCGAATATGCGATGTTCGATCTCATCCTCCATCTCGGCACGATGGGTGACGATCCGATGGAGGTGCTCGAGGCGGTGCGCGACGAAGTGGCGGTGGTCCGGCCGCCCGAATGGCATCGCTTCCCCCACGCCTTCAGCCACATCTTCGCCGGCGGCTATGCCTCGGGTTACTACAGCTACCTATGGGCTGAAGTGCTGGCTGCGGACGGTTTCAGCCGTTTCGCCGAGGCCGGTCTCGTCGACCGCGCCACCGGGAACGCCTTCCGCGCCGAGGTGCTTGCGCGTGGCGCCACCCGCTCTGCAGGCGAGAGCTTCCGTGCCTTCCGTGGCCGCGATGCCGAACTCACCGCGCTGCTCGTTCGCCATGGACTGGTCTGAGGCAGAGGGGAGGAACATCGGGTGAGCGCCTTCGCGCGTGTCGGTGAGGCTGAGATGCACGTCCTGCGCGACGAAGCCAGCAGCCTGCATGGCGTGATCGCCGCAGCATCACGCCAAGCTGCACTAGACCAACCCGCTCGAACGCCTGAACGGCGAGATCAAGCGGCGCACCGGCGTCGTGGGTATCTTCCCCAGTGAGGATGCCATTACCCGCCTCGTCGGCGCGCGCCTGCTTGAGCAGAACGATGAAGGGGCAGTTCAGCGGGGGCGCTACATGACGCTGGAAAGCGTCGCGCAATTGAGCGATGATCCTGCCGTCACGCTGCCGGCCATGGCAGCCTGACCAGCCCGGCCTCACCGGAGATCAATGCGATTACGCCGCTGACGCTACACCACCCCACCGGACACAACAAAATCCGAACCGCATCCGGCAGCTGTCAGCCTTCACCCTGACGAGCTTGATCGTTTTGAACGAAGACGCCTTTTCGATCGTCCACTTTGATCCATGCGAACGGTAGAGTCCGCTAGCTAGAACCAGACTTTCACCGCATAAGGAGTAAGCGACGGGATTTGATCGCTAGCTGCCGGGTGGCTTCGCCGCCGCGACGAGCCAGGCACGGTCATTCGGAGGCGCGCGGCCGCCCCTGAAAGAGGACGCTCGTTAATCGCAGCCTGGCCGCTGTTTGCTCACCCAGCGTCACCTCGCTGATCTGCATTCGTCAGACTTTCGATGACGATCGCTGTCCCCTCCGGAGACCAAGGGGAAACCTTGTGCATGATCCTCTCGAAAAGATTCGAAGCGAGATGATCGGCGAGTCATAGCTTCAGCAGTGGTAGGGACAAGTCGTCGAACCACGCTCGATCGAGCCCGGCGAACTGCCTTACGAAAGGCAGGATGGCGGCATCCGTCAGGCCCGCCTTCGTGCCGCCGAGTTGACCGCCAACACCAAATCGCGTTTCTAGATCCTGTAGAAACTCGAAGCCAAGATCGCGATGCCGGGTTGGGTCCGAGCCGTAGCGATCAGGAAATTTGTACCGGTCGAGGTGGTGCTTGAACACTTCGTCATTGGCCGCGATCAGTGCGGGATCGTCACGAGCGAGCCAATCTTCCGGGTCCCGGATACGCAGCGCCCAACGCATTATCGCGAGGCTTTCGTCGAGCACGACGCCTTCCGCCGTCACACGCACCGGCAATGTGCCCTTCGGCGACGCGGTGAACAGTTCCGCAGGCTTGTCGGAAAGCCTGACCTCCCGAAGCTCCCGGCGCACGCCACCCACGGCCAGTGCCAATCGCGCCCGCATCGCGAAGGGACAACGACGAAAGCTATAGAGAATATGGATGGCCATGACCCAGGCATACCGCCCATTCCTTGCCCCAGCCCCCCCCCGACAGGGAGGAACGCTGGACCGGCACTCGCCGGATAAATGAATTGCCGCACCTATCCGGTAATGGAATGATGCGACGATGCGGATACCAAAGTCAGCCGTCCTCGCCCTGCTCCTGGCGGTTCCCGCGAACGCCCAGATCGTCGCCCAGCCTTCGGCCGGGACCTATGTACGCGCGGTGGCGGCCGGCTATAAGGCGGCACTCTATTGCTCGGGCCACTTCAACGCCGGTCGGACCCCGGCGCAGATCGATGCCGACGAACTGACCGGCATCTATCCCGAGTATGACAATATCGTGCCGACGCTCACCGCGCAGATCGACCGCGCGCGTGGGTCCGTCGCCGTCGCCTTCGACCCCGCGCTGCCACCGCGATACGCGGTGTGGCGCCACGGCCGTGGCTGTGTGACGCTGCCGATCGGCAGCAAGGCGCCCGCGGGCAAGGCGTCGGCCGCACCACCACCGATTGCGGGGGCAGATCCCCGCCCATGGCCGCAGGGCGATGCCGGCATCGCAGTGCGGCCTTCCGCGCCGCTGACTGGAGCCATCGGCAAGGCGTTCGCCGGTGGCTATGGCGCCGGCGCGAAGACTGTCGGCGTGATCGTCGTGAAAGACGGCGAGGTCGTTGCCGAACGTTACAGCAGCGGCTTTGGGCCGTACGTGTCGAACCGGACCTGGTCGGTCGGCAAGTCGATCGCCGGAACGTTGATCGGCCTTGTCGATGCCGGCGCGCTCCAGGCGCCCGCCGCCGTGCCGCAGTGGAGCGCCGGTGACCCGCGAAGATCGATCACGCTCGACAACCTGCTGCGTATGGCGTCAGGCCTTCATAGCGACACCGCAGGCAACCGCACCGACGCAATCTATTTCGGCGGCACGGCCGTGGACGAACAGACGGTTTCCTGGCCTCTGGAGGCCCGGTCCGGCACGCGCTTCCGCTATGCGAACAACGACATTCTTCTCGCGGTTTATGCCACACGGCAGCGGATTGGCGAGGACAGGTATCGCACGTGGCCGAACGACTTGTTCGGCAAGCTCGGCATGGCGCACACGGTCGCCGAGACGGACTGGCATGGCAACTACGTCCTATCCAGCCAGCTGTGGTCGACCGCCCGCGACCTCGCGCGGCTTGGGCTGTTCTGGTCCCAGAACGGCGTCTGGGCGGGCCAGCGCCTGCTGCCGTCGGGCTGGTTGCGCACCATGACGACCCCCGGCGGACCCCAGCCGCCGAGCGGCCCCGGCTATGGCGCGACGATGTGGCTGTTCGGCCCCCAACAGGGGCTGCCGGTGGGCAGTTTTGCCGCGCAGGGTAACAGAGGGCAATATGTGATGGTTATCCCTGCGCGACATCTGGTGATCGTGAGACGCGGCGAGGATCCTGGCGCAGCGCGTTTCGACATCGCGCGCTTTGCCGCCGATGTCGCCGCAGCGCTGCCCTAGTGCCACGCTCCCCTCGCCTGACGTGCTACCGCCTCGTGAACACAGCTTGGGCAGCGTCGCCTCAATAGGCCAGCGCACAGCCGTCGGCACGCATCTCGCTCGCTGCGGCATAGACGCGGGTCGCGCCGTCCATGCGATGCTCCACGCATTCGTAGCGGCCGAAACCGCCGTCGGGCTCGCCGATCGCCCACCCGATTTCAGCAAGCCGCTGCCGCGTCGCCATCGGCACGCCAGTCTCCAGCCGCAGCAGGCCACGTGGGCCCAGTCCGGCCGCGTCCTCTCCCATCGACTGCGACGAGCCCTCATGGTGCCAGCGCGGCGCATCGCCCGCAGACTGGACTTCAAGACCATAGTCGACCCGGTTGACGATGATCTGCGTCTGCCCTTGCGGCTGCATATCCCCGCCCATCACGCCGAAGCTCATCCACGGATCGCCCCCACGTGTGGCGAAGCCGGGAATGATCGTCTGAAACGGTCGCTTGCCCGGCGCATAGATATTGGGATGGCCATCCTTCAGGCTGAACAACTGCCCGCGATCCTGGAACATGAAGCCCAGCCCGTCAGCGACCAGCCCCGACCCCATGCCGCGGAAGTTTGACTGGATCATCGACACCATCATGCCGTCCTTGTCGGCACAGCTGAAATAGGTCGTGTCGCCGTGGCTGGGCGCCTGCCCCGGATAAACGGGATCGAGGATGCGATCTGGTCGAATCAGCTTCGCACGCTGCCGGGCGTATTCCTTCGAGATAAGCCATTCGACCGGCACCTTGGTAAAATGCGGGTCGGCGTAGAAACGCGCGCGGTCTTCGTACGCGAGCCGCTTCGCCTCCGCTTGAAGATGGATCGACAATGGCGATTGGAAGCCTGCATCGCCCAAATCGAACGTCTCAAGGATGTTGAGCATCTGGAGCGTAGCGATGCCCTGCGTGTTCGCGCCCAGCGCATGCACATCCACCCCGCGATAGCCCGTCTGGTGCGGTTCGACCCATTCCGCGCGGTGGGCGGCAAGATCCTCGAACCGAAGCCAGCCTCCGATACGCTTGAAGTAGCGATCGATGACACGCGCGATGTCGCCAGCGTAGAACGCGTCTCGGCCGCCCTCCGCGATCGCACGATAGGTGCGTGCGAGGTCGGGATTGCGGAACACCTGGCCCGTTGCAGGCCCCTTGCTGTCGGCGAGTCCGTACGTCCGCAGCGCATTCGCCGTCTCTTCGATGCCGTTGCCTGGTCGGCGGAACGCGGCCATGCTGCGTCGGATGTAATAGGCGATGATGTCGGGCACGGGCGCTCCCACCTCGGCATAGGTAATCGCCGGTTCGAACAGCTGCGCCCAAGGCAGCCGGCCATAGCGTTGGTGCATCGTCCACCACGCATCGACTGCCCCCGGTACCGACACGGTCACCGCGCCCAGCGGTGGCAAGGCACCGCCCCGCGCCCGCGACCGTACCGTCTCTAGGTTGAGGCCCTGCGGCGACGCACCCGATCCCGCCAGCCCGACGACCTTGCGCTGCTTCGGATCCCAGATCATCGCATAGGCATCGCCGCCAATACCGCTGGAGGTTGGCTCCAGGAAACCGAGGCAGGCGTTGATCGCGATGGCGGCATCCACAGCCGACCCGCCCTGCCGCAGGATGTCGATGCCGGCCTGGGTCGCCAGTGGATGGGCCGTACCCACAGCCCCGTTGAGCCCATATGCCGCCGTGCGGGACGCGAAGCTCGCTCCGACCGGCCGATCGCCGGCGGTGACGTCGGGGCGCAAAAAGCGATCGGCACCCGCCTCCCAACGTTTCGGGAGCGATTGCATCGCCGGCTGAGGCGCGCCGCCCTGCCCTGGCCCTGGCGCACCCTGCCCACCGGATACCCGCGTGCTCGCTTGCTGTGGTTCCGCGAGAACCGAACCGGGCAAAAGCGCCGCACCCGGCACGGCGGCAAGAAAAGTTCGACGACGCATGATGGCTACTCCCCGGTGCTGGTGCGCATCCTCACCAAGGTGCCGGACAAGTACAAGGTGTATCCACGTGTTTCGGGGCTGCAGCTCAGTCAGCGCGCCTGCTCTGCCACGTCCGCGCTCGGATCGTCGTCCCAGATGCCAATCACACTCGAATGGCAACGAAATTGGTAGGCCTCTATCCCGCGGAAAGCCTATTCAGCATGCCGGTGGCCCGGTCTCGTAAAGCTGGCTCACGCGTGATTTCGAGCATTGCGGTAAGGCTGGCGCGGGCGGCGGTTACGTCATTGTCGATGATTTCCAGTCGGGCGCGTTCCCACCAAGGATGGGGATAGTTTGGCGCGATCGACGTCATCCGGCTGTAAAGCACCAGTGCCCGCCGACCTTTGCCAGCTTTCTCTGCCCGGGTTGCCTGATTGAGCAGCAGGCGAACAAGGATCGCCCGGTTCTCCATGGCCGCTACGTGCCGCACCGCGGACGAGACGTCGCTTTTCGCCGAGGCCAGCAGCGCGGTGATCTCTTCGACACCAACGAGCGCACCTCTGCGGAATGGATCGATGATCACAGGTTTGGCCTCATGTCCGACCATGACGAGCACATGCCCTGGCACATTCAGTATCTCGGCGGCCCAGCCGATGCGTCGAGCTGCGGCAACGTACAGGATCGACAAGCTGATCGGCAGACCGCGCAGACGGTCGATAACGCGGATCAGGTCGGCATTGTCGGGATTGTCGTACGTCTCTGCGTCACCCGAGAAGCCGAACTCTTCGGCAAACACCTGTGCGAGGCGGCCAGCACGCTCCGAGGCACCGGCGACACCGGCACCGACCCCGTCGAGGCGCGACGCAATGTCAGAAAGCGTGTCCTGATAAGGGCCAATGTCGATCTCGTCGTGATCGAGTAGCGCCAGCGCGAGCGCGGCTTCGTCCAGGACGATGTCGTCATCGTCTACCAGACCCAAGTCTTCAAAATTATCCATGCATTCCAAGATGGTGTTCGCGTTGGGTTGCGCAAAGGTGGCAGGCTTCCAGCTGTTGATCGGTCAGCCACACGGGATGCCGACCCATTTGCGGGCGTTCGCGCATCGCCAGTCGCTGCCCAGAACCTGCCGCTTGTTCATGTCGCTGATCGACCGCTCAAGCATCGGTCCCAGTACCGAAGGACAGGTTGGCTTCGGAGCCTCAGGGGCCGCGGGTTCGGCTTGGCAACTGGCAAATGGAGACTGATGCAGCCTCTTGATCGAAGTTAACTTGCTGAAGCGTATAAACATTTCTGTCGGATCACCTCTTGATCTTGGCCCGGTCTCGCGGCTCTGTTGAACTCAGGAGAGTGCGATGACCAGCAATGCCAGTTCAGATCCGCTGACGAACGTTGATGACGTCCTCATCACGGCTGAGCTGGCGAGCCGGCCGTCTCGCGCGGCGGATCATGAGGCCGAGAGCCGGGCGCTCGGCCTCCTTGCCGAGGAGATGGCCACCAATCCACGCGGCGTGCTCCAGAGATGCGCCGAACTAGTCATGGAGCTGTGTCATGCAGATTCCGCCGGCATCAGCATCCTGGAGCCCGGCGGAACGAGCGGCATGCTCCGCTGGCGGGCCGCAGCAGGCGCGTTTGCGCCCAACCTGCATGGCACCATGCCCGCCGAGGCCAGCCCCTGTGGGACCGTGATCGACCGCAATCGCGTCCTGCTCTTCCAGGAAGCGGAGCGGTTCTTCCCGGCACTGCGGAGTGTCGAACCACGCATCTACGAGAATCTGCTGACGCCCTGGCATGCGGAGGGCAAGGCGATCGGCACGCTCTGGGCCATCAAGCATACCCCCAACGGCCGTTTCGACGCGGAGGATGCTCGGGTCCTGCAAAGCCTCGCCCGCTTCACCGCCGCCGCGTTCCAGATGACCGCGGCCCTCGACGAGGCGTCAGCGGAGCGGGCGGCGTTGCAAGCGAGCGAGCAGCAGCTCCGCGACGTACTTGACTCGATGTCGGAAGGCTTCGCCCTGTTCGACACGGAGTTCAGGATCCTGGATGTCAACGCTGAGACTGTGCGGCTCGACGGACGCCGCCGCGACGAACTTGTTGGGCGTAATCATTGGGAAGCGTTCCCCGGAAGCGCAGATTCGCCGCAAGGTGAAATGTTCAAGCGGGTGATGCGTACCCGCACGCGAGAGGCGATGGAACATTCCTATAGCTGGCCCGACGGCAAAACGATGTGGGTGGATACGCGCGCTTATCCGACAACCCACGGCAACATTGCCATCCAATGGCGAGATATCACCGAACGAAAGCTCGCGGAACAGGCGCTACGAGAGAGCGAAAGCAAATACCGTACGCTCTTCGAGACCATGGGTCAGGGTTATTGCGAGCTGGAGCTCATTCGTGATGGCGACGGCCGGGCGGTCGATCAGCTGTACCTGCAACTCAATCCGGCCTTCGAGCGGATGTTTGGGATAGCCGTCGCCGACGCGCAGGGGCGAAGGGCCAGTGAGCTCTTTCCATACGTCGACCCGAAGTGGACCGAAACGTTCGACGCGGTGGCCAGGACACAAACGCCTCAGAGCTTCGAGAATGAGCACGGGGCCCGGTGGTACGAGACGTTCGTCTATCCGGCGAGCCGGGACCGGGTCGTCATCCTCTATGAGGATATCGACGACCGGAAACGCGCCGAAGAGCGGATGCGCGAAGGTGACGAGCGGCAGGCGTTCCTGCTCAGGCTGAGCGACAACCTGCGCGCGATCCCGGCTGAAGCTATCATCGAGCACGCGGTCGCAATGCTCGCCGAGGAGCTGCGGTTCGACCTTTGCTATATCGTGAGTGTCCTTCCGGAAAAGGATCGCGCCGACGTCATTCACCAGCTCCGCCGGGGTGCGGACATGCCTGAAGTTCCTGGGGTAATCCGGCTCTCCGACTACCCCAAAGCATTCCTGGAGTGGCAGCAAAGGACATTGGTGTCCGACGATATGGCGAACGATCCGGCGCTGACGGAGGTCGACCGCCGCAATGTCGCCGCCATGCGGTTCGGCGCGTTGATCGCGGCGCCGGTGCGTCGCGGCGCCGGCAACCCGATCTGGAGTGTCGTCGTCGTCATGGCGACCCCGCGACGGTGGACCGCCAGCGAGGTTGCCTTGATCGAAGAAGCGGCCGAGCGGACATGGGCCGCTGTCGAACACGCGCGCGCTGAGGCTGCGATCCGAGACAGCGAGGAGCGGTTCCGGCAATTTTCCAACGCGTCTGCAGCCGCTCTCTGGATCAGGCAGGCCGACACCCTCACGATGGAGTTCGTCAGCCCTGCCATCGCCACGATCTATGGGACCGAGCCCGACAGGCTTTTGGGCGACCTGGCCCGCTGGGCAGCGATGATCGTGCCAGAGGATCGCGAGACTGCCTTGAGCCGCCTCCAAGCTGCCAGTGCGGGCGAAACCGTCACGCATGAGTTCCGTATCCAGCGCCCGACCGACGGCGCCTTCCGCTGGATCCGTAACACCAGCTTTCCGCTCCGCGACGATCGGGACATCCCCCGGGTGGGCGGCATCGCCGAGGACGTAACGGAGGCGAAGCTGGCCGTCGAGCATCAGGGCGTGTTGCTCGCCGAGCTGCAGCACCGCGTGCGCAACATCATGGCGATGATCCGCTCGATGGCGCGGCGATCCGCAGACGGAGCTGCGGACGTTGAGGAGTATCGGACGCTGCTCGAAGGACGGCTGCTGGCTCTGGCCCGTGTTCAGGCGCTGCTCACGCGGCATGCCAACACTGGTGGCTCGCTGCGTGACATTGTCGAGAGCGAAGTCGGCGCGCAGGCCCATGGTGGCGGGCAGTATGAGCTTGTCGGACCCGACGTGCAGCTGTCGCCGAAGGTGGTTGAGGTGCTCACGCTTGCGCTTCACGAGCTTTCGACCAACGCGCTCAAATACGGCGCCCTTTCCGTCGCCGATGGCCGCCTTCGCGTAGAGTGGGCGCCGTTTGAGAAGCGCGGCCGGACGTGGCTCGGGTTGGATTGGGTCGAGCAGGGCGTGCCGCCACGGCAAACGGCGGCGCGACGCGGCTTCGGCAGCGACCTGATCGAAGGCAAGATTCCCTATGAGCTCGGCGGCAGCGGCAAGATCACCATCGAGACCGACGGCGCTCGCTGTCGTCTCGAGTTGCCGCTCAAGGAAAGCGAGAGCATCCTCGAGACGGACGCGCCGTCCCCCATCACAGTTTTTGGAGGTATGCTGGATATGTCTGGAGCACCTGACCTGACGGGCCGCAGTGTGCTCGTTGTGGAGGACGACTATTACATCGCCGGAGACACGGCCGCCGCGCTGCGCGGTGCGGGCGCCACCGTGCTCGGTCCTTGTCCCAGCGAGGACGCAGCGCTCGATCTGCTCGACACGGCAACGCCGACCCACGCTGTGCTCGATCTTAATCTCGGTGGAGGTGGGCCCCGGTTCGAGATCGCGCACGCGCTGAAGGAGCGCGGCATCTCATTCGTCTTCCTGACCGGATACGATCCAGATGCCGTTCCGCCCGATCTCGTCGATGTTGTCCGACTGCAGAAGCCAGTAACCTTCAGCCGCATAGTTGAAGCCGTCGCACAGCTCTAGCGCGGCGTCTCAGTCGGTCGACTCAGGAGCGACAGCTTCACCGTCGATCAAGAGCAGGCCGGAAGGTCAAAAAAACGTCTTGGAAGCAGTCGGCCCCTCGGGCCGCGTTGACCCAGAAGCCGACCGTGGCGACGCACTCTGCCCTTCCGATTTCCGTCTTTCGTTCATAGAACCTATCAGCCAGTCAGCCCATTTTTTGCGGCGTGTTTACCTCCCTGGCATATCATTGACTGATCAAGTTGGCTTGATGGAGATGGCTGATGGGTCACTCGTCGATGGACCCTGCATATCATGAACTCCGGCCTTGGAACGAAGGCCGACTGGTCGGCGCCAAGCGGGCTCTGAAGCAGCAGCAGGTCTGGGCCATCCGCTTTTGGCTCGATCAACACAGGCGACTCCGTGACCGAGCCCTTTTTGACTTTGCTATCGATAGCAAGCTCCGCGGCTGTGACGTGGTCAAGGTGCGCATTGGCGATGTGGTTTCGGGCGGGCGTGTGCGCGACCGCGCGGTCGTCGTTCAGCAGAAGACTAGGCGACCCGTTCAGTTTGAGTTGATGGACACGGCTCGGAAGACGATGCGTGCGTGGTTGGAGCGCCGAGGCGGCACCCTGAACGACTTCGTCTTTCCGAGCCGTAACGACTACATGGCCCATATAAGTACGCGACAATACTCGCGTCTCGTGCATGAGTGGGTCGTTGGCATTGGCCTTACTCCTCAGGATTATGGAACGCATTCGCTCCGACGTACGAAGGCTTCGATCATCTATAAGGCCACGGGAAACCTCCGCGCCGTTCAGATCCTCCTCGGCCATGCCAAAATAGACAGTACGGTGCGTTACCTCGGCGTGGACGTGGAAGATGCATTGGAGTTGGCGGAACGAACCGAGGTGTAAGCAGATCCCGCATTCTGTCATTCAGCGCGGCCTTGTCGTGTCCCGACTTCCGCAGTTCGTTCACCTTGCAAAAGTCGTCCCATCCACGGCCAAATCGGATGACCGAACATCTGGCGTTGGGGGGAAACGGTCTGGCGGCTTCCTACCAGCATCTTGCAAAAACAGCCGTTCGCGCAGAGCCTATCGCCATGCGTGTTCCCATCCTTCTCTTCTTACCGCTCGTATTGGCTTCTTGCTCGTCCGGTTCAGACGAAAGCCAACAGGCCACTTCAGTCCGCTATGCCGCAGAAGGGGGCGGGCCTGTCGCAATCAAATTGGCTCGGCAGGCCTGTAAGCACCTGCGTGAACCGCTGAGAGAACATGAAGAGTTCGACGTCGGCATTTCGAATTATGAAGCGTGCCTCGGCGAACGTGCGAACCTGACCCATCCGGCTAACCCGCAGCTTTGTGCTCTCGCGAAGAGCACAATGTCGGCTTCTCGGACATGCATCCTGGGCGAGTGATGTTCGCAAATGGGCGAGAGCGTCCACCCCGCCGCCGCCACGTCGACCCACAAGTGGACCTTCAAACCACTCGATCAGCTTGCCACAAGGCGCCGTCTGTTCATCTTCACGCTCCGATGTCACCAACGCTCACGCCAGGTCGTTACCGGCCCGAGCCATACCCGACCGGCAGGCGATCTCCGCCATCGTGTACCCCCAGCGGCAGCGCGACACGACATGCGAGCGATTGCCATGCCTGTCTCTGGCAAACGTACTCGTCGATTCCCACGCGCGACACCGCGATATCCGCCTCGTCCAGCGTGCGGATCGCAGCCTCATAACCTAGGCGCGTCGTCTGCGTGTCTTGGGAGCGCTCTGAGAGGCCCCGCGCCGTCGGGCAATGGATGTCGAGCGTCTTGAGCAGCAGCCTCGCACCGCGGCGCAGCGATGCGGCGGACGCGGTCGGGATGGAAGCCGGCGGCACCGGGCTGCAACATGCCTATGACCGGGTGAAGCAGGCCCTGTATCTCGAGACGGACCGCGGCGAGGCGGTGCGCAAGGGCGGCATCCTCTCGATCCTCGGCGTCTATGGCCTGATGGACAAGTTCCCGCTTGGCCTGCTGATGAACAAGGGCGTGACGGTCAGGGCCGCCCAGCAACATGGTCAGGCCTATGTCCCGCGCCTGCTGGAAGACGCACAGCGCGGCGCGTTGACGCCGGCCACGCTCGCCACGTACCGCTTGTCGCTCGAAGAGAGCCCCCGGGGCTGTCACATGTTCAAGCACAAGGAAGATGGCTGCCTGCGCGCCGTATTCGCGCCCTGACGTCACCAAGGCTCTGCGTCGACGCGGAAGACCGTGTGAGCGGGTAGGTCGGCCGTCGGCGGTGCAACCGACGGCCCGGATCGCCACCCGTTACTGCGCCTGCTGATCCTTTGCGGTGCGGGTGACCTCGGCCCTGCTCATCTGCGAGACGAGGACGTCGCCCGATCCGCTGAAATTGGCGGCGGGCAGCTGGGCCAGACGGTTGCCGACGGCGACCGTCACCGCCTCGACCGCGCCACTCGCACCGGCCCGCACGGCCTGTACCGTCCCGATCACGCGGCCCCGCGCGTCCGCTACGTTCATGCCGCGCGTTACGTCGAAACTGCCGGTGCCATCCGCCGCCGCGCTGCCCGCCAAGGCCAATTGCCCGGTGCCGAGACTACCGGCCGCATTGCCGCTTCCCGCCGCATTGCCGGCGCCGGCAAAAGCCTGTCCTGCCGTCGTCCGCGCGCGATCCAGCGTCGCACCACCGGCGCTCCGGACCTGCGAAACGGCGTTGCGAGCGGAGGAGACGCCGTTGCGCGCCGTGCTTGCGATCGCGTCGGTGCCGATCAGTTGCGTGTCCACCGATCCCGCCGCGGAGCCGGACCCGCCTGCCGAGCCACCGATCGAGCGTCCCGCAGGACTCGCTGCGCCGTCCAGCGCCGATCCGCCCGACGCGTTGCCGGAGGCGTTCGCCCGCCCGCTGCGGGTGTCGACTCTGCGCTGTGCCTGCACCGACCCGCTCGACGCGGCTGCACCGCTCGTGCGTCCCATCGTATCGCCGAGCATCCCGGTGGCGCTGCCAACGCCGGCTCCGCTCCGAGATCCACCCAGAGTGCCGCCGAGCATACCACCCCCGGCGCCGCCCAGCAGCTGGGCCCCGGCGGGCGAAACGGTCATCAGGCACAGGGCCGTGCCGATCAGCCACTTGGTCATCTTCAATCTCCTTCAGCTGTTGCGTGTCTGATCGGATAACGGATGGCCTGATCCGTTTAATCCCGAAAAAATCAGCGTGGCGGCGTGCGGCAGTTGCCGCACACCAAGCCGCGGCCGTAGCGCGAGCCGAGCGGCCGCGCTCCGCGATCGACGGACGCGAGTGCCGCGGCGCGACGGCCGGGGTCCGCCGAGGGGTAGGCCCAGGCGAGCGTACCCGCGACCAGCGGTGCGGCGAACGACGTCCCGCGCACCGCCACCGCACGCCCGTCGGTCGCGGCCGCCATCATGTCCGCGGCGGGCGCGGCATAATCGAGATGGGACGCCCTGCCTGCCTCGATCAAGATGCGGTTGCGCGCATCGACGCCGGTGACGGCGATGACACCCGGATAGGAAGCGGGAAAGCTCGGTGGCGATGCCGGGCCGTCATTGCCGACGGGCGCGACGATCAGCATGCCCCGCGCCTGTGCCGCCGCAACGACGCGGGCGAGCAGCGGGTTGGCCGGGCCGACCAGACTGATATTGACCACGGCGACACGCTGGCCGGCCAGCCATGCGAGCCCCTTGGCGATGGCGGTCGCGTTGCCGCCGGCGGGGTCCGTGCCATAGACGTCCGCGATGACCAGCCGCGCCCCCGGCGCCGCGCCCCGGATCGGTCCGCGCCCGGCGATCAGCGAGGCCACCGCGGTGCCATGGGCACTGGCGTTCGGCGCACCGGTGGCGAAACCGCGCTGTTCCACCGCACCGGCCACCCCGCCATCAATCACGCCGACCCGTGGCGCCGTGGCATCTGGTGCAGATGGAGCAAGGATGGCCAGCGGTGCTGAGGCGACAGCGCCACTTTCGGCATGTAACTGATCGGCGGCGACGTCCTGCGCGCCAAGTTTGCGCAGATCGCGGATCGCCGCGGAAAGGCTGCGGCCCGGCGGCGCGGCCAGACGGGCAAAACCCACCCCAAGCAGGTCGCCGCTGTCGATCACTCGATAGCCGCGCTGCGTGGCGGCGGCGATCACGTTTGCCTCGGGATCGGTCACCACCACTTCGCCGGCGCGGGCCGGGAAGCCCTGAGGGTCCCTTGTGATCCGATCCGGATACCGCCGCACCAGCGCGGCGACGCGATCGATCCTCAAGGCTTCCAGCGCGCGTCCGCCGCGCTCGGGCAAGCCCGCGACCGCGTCCGTCACCGGCCTGAGCGCCGGCGCCAGCCCACCGATATCGGGCACGGCGGGCAGCAATTGAGCACCCGCCGCTCCCGCAACTGTCAGCAGCAGCGCCGCTGCCAGCGATACGATCCTCGCCTTCATCGCCGTGAATATGCCATCATGGGGATGAAACGGCCATCGGCATCCGTTTCATCCGGTAACAAGGACATTGGAACGGCATTGGCGAGGTTCGAGGACGAGTTGCTGGCAATCCTGCCGCGCTTGCGGCGCTTTGCCCGCTCGCTGTCGCGCGACGCCGCGGACGGCGACGACCTGTGCCAGGTCGCGATCGAAAAGGCGCTCAACGCGCGCGACCAATGGCAACCGGGAACAAGGATGGACAGCTGGATGTACCGCATCACCCGCAACGCCTGGATCGATCAGGGCCGCGCCCGCACCCGCGCCGCCCAGACCCTCCTGCCCGAAGAGGCGGGCGCAGCAATCGGCGACGATGGCGCCCGCGCGCTCGAGGCACGGCTGGAGCTGGCGCATGTCCAGCGCGCGATGGCCGCCCTGCCCGACGAACAGCGGGAAGCGGTCGCGCTCGTCCTGATCGAGGGGCTGGCCTATAAGGAAGCCGCGGCGGTGCTGGACGTGCCGATGGGAACGCTGACTTCGCGGCTGGTGCGCGGACGCCAGGCGCTGCTCGCGCGGATGGGAGAGGCGGCATGACGATCGATGACGCGCTGCTGATGGCCTACGCCGATGGCGAGCTCGATCCCGTCACCGCAAAACGAGTCGAACGCGCATTGGCGGACGATCCCGCGCTCGCGCACCGTCTGGCCGAACACCGCGCCCTGCGCGAGCGGATCGGGCGTGCGTTCGCACCGATCGCGGAAGAGCCGGTGCCGGAGCGGCTTTCAGCGTTGCTGAAGAGCAACGTCGTCGTGCTGCCGCCGCGCCGTCCCTCCGTCACGCGCTGGTGGCCGGCGGGAGCGGTCGCGGCCGGGCTAGCGCTCGCGATCGGACTGGCCGCGCCGTGGCAGAATTCACCCGGCAGCGGCGATCATGCCGGCGGCGCGATTGGCGACGCGCTCGACCAGCGGCTTGCGTCGAGCGACGGCGATCCTCGGCTGCTCGTCAGCTTCCGCAATCGAGAGGGCGAGTATTGCCGTGTCTTCGCCAGCCAGGCGCAGGACGGCATCGCCTGTCGCGACAGTGACGGTTGGCGGCTGGTGCGGACCATGCCGGGGAGTCAGGCTGCCGGGACCGACTATCGTCAGGCCGGGTCCGGCGATGCAACCTTGCTGAGCGCCGCTCAGGCGATGATGGCGGGCGAGCCGCTCGACGCTGCGGGGGAGGCCAGCGCCCGGCAACGCGGCTGGCGCTAAGCCCCTCTCCGGCTACAGCCGGACGCCGAGCCGCAGTCCGGCACCCGCATCCGGCGCGCCGCGGCTCAGCCCGGCGCTGCCCTGTACCCCCAGCGACAGGCGCGGCGACAGGCTCGTCTCCAGTCCCGCGGCAACCTCCCGCCGGTTGCCGCTGGTGTCGCTGACGCGCGAGGCGTGCTGATAGGCAAGGCTGATCTCGCTCGCCTGTCCGACCCGCAGGGCCACACCGCCGCGCGCGATCGTGACATTCTCCAGCCGATAGCCGGCGGGCTGGCCCACCACGGTATATCCT
>NZ_CAMLAC010000007.1 GCF_946477935.1 uncultured Sphingomonas sp.
ATCCGCTCCGGCCCTTCGGCGCTTGCATGATGTGGCGCGCGCCGAAGGGCCGGAGCGGATAGCGGGCGAGTGGTGGCGTCGGCAGCAGGCGATCCCCACGCGCGACTATTACCGCGTGGAGGATGTGCGCGGCCGTCGCTTCTGGATCTTCCGGCACGGTCTTTACAGCGAAACCGAACGCCCGCGCTGGTACGTCCACGGCCTGTTCGCATGACACCCGACCCGCCCCGCTTTGCCGAACTGGTCGCGGCGACGAACTTCTCTTTTCTGGACGGGGCCAGCCACGGCGAAGACATGGTGGGTCAGGCAGTTGCGCTGGAACTGGACGGGTTGGGTATCGCCGATCGCAACACCGTGGCCGGCGTGGTGCGTGCGCACAAGGCGATACGGCAAGCCCGCGAGGGTGCCGCTGCAATCGGCGCGCCTGAACTTCCCTTTCGGCTGGTTGTCGGCGCGCGACTGGTGTTCGCGGATGGAACGCAGGACATCGTCGCATATCCCGCCACCCGTGCCGGCTGGGCGCGGCTGACACGGCTGCTGACCGCCGGAAATCTGCGCGCGCGCAAAGGCGGATGCATCCTCGGCATCGGTGACCTGATGCGCCATCTGGACGATCTGTTGCTGATCGTGCTGCCGCAATCGAGCGCACGCCCGGTCGAGCCGATGCCTGACGTCATGCTGCCCCCGCCCCGCGCCGATCCGGCGCTGGCGCAAACGCTGCGCCTGCTGCGCGACGCCACACCCGGAAGCCTATGGCTGGGCATCACCATGCCGCGCGCCGGCAGCGATCGGCGCCGCCTGATGCGACTGGCGCGATTGGCGGGATCGATGGGAATACCGCTGCTTGCCACCAGCGATGCACTCTACGCGGAACCGGGCGACCGGCCCTTGCACGACGTCCTGACCTGTATCCGCGACGGCATCACCATACAGCATGCCGGCCGCCGCCTCGCCGCCAATGCCGAGCGCCACCTGAAGCCTGCGAGCGAAATGGCACGCCTGTTCGTCGACCAGCCACAAGCACTGACCGAAAGCCTGGCGATCCTGGACCGCATCGACTTCACGCTGGACCAGCTTTCCTACGAATATCCGCACGAACCCGTTCCGGACGGCTGGAGCGCGCAAGGCTGGCTGGAACACATCACCTATCAAGCCGCCCATGCGCGCTTCCCTGACGGCATTCCAGCCAAACTCCATCGCTTGTTAAACGAGGAGTTGCCGCTGATCGCCAAACGGCAGTACGCGCATTATTTCCTGACCGTGCATGACATCGTGCATTTCGCTCGCGAGCAATGCACGCCGCCGATCCTGTGCCAAGGCCGCGGATCAGCCGCCAATTCGGCAGTTTGCTGGCTGCTCGGCGTCACCTCGGTCGACCCGATGAAGCATGATCTGCTCTTTTCGCGGTTTGTATCGAGCAAGCGCGATGAGCCGCCCGATATCGACATCGATTTCGAGCATGAGCGGCGCGAGGAGGTGATGCAGTATATCTATCGTCGCTATGGTCGGCATCGCGCCGCCATCGCCGCCACCGTGATCCATTACCGCCCCAAAAGCGCGGTGCGCGAGGCGGGCAAGGCGCTGGGCCTGACCGAAGACGTGACCCAGCGGCTGACCAGCACCGTCTGGGGCAGCTTCGCCGATCATTTCGAGGAGAGGCGATTCAAGGAAACCGGCTTCGACCTCGACAATCCCGAGATTGTGCGACTGCGCGCCAGCGTGGATGCCTTGCTGCGTTTTCCCCGTCATCTGTCTCAGCATGTCGGCGGCTTCGTGCTGACCCAAGGCCGACTGGACGAGACGGTGCCGATCCACAACGGTGCGATGGACAACCGCACCTTCATCGAATGGGACAAGGACGATATCGACGAACTGAAGATCATGAAGGTCGATATTCTCGCGCTCGGCATGCTGACCTGCATCCGCAAGGCGTTCGACCTCATGGAGCATCATGGTCTCGGGCGCCACGAACTGAACGATATCGCAGTGGATGAAGACCCGCGCGTCTATGCGATGCTGCAAAAGGGCGACAGCATCGGCGTCTTCCAGGTGGAAAGCCGCGCGCAGATCAACATGCTGCCGCGCCTGAGGCCCAAGGAACTTTACGATCTGGTCATCCAGGTGGCGATTGTCCGGCCGGGGCCGATCGAGGGGGACATGGTGCACCCCTATCTTCGCCGGCGTTCGGGCAAGGAGGCGGTGATCTATCCTTCTCCCCACCCCGATCACGGCCCGGCGGATGAACTGGAACAACTACTCGGCAAGACCTTTGGGGTGCCGCTGTTTCAGGAGCAGGCGATGAAGCTCGCGATCGTCGCGGCGAAATTCACACCCGAAGAGGCCAATCTGCTGCGCAAGGCGATGCAGACCTTCAAACGGACCGAAGGTATCCAGAATTTCGAGGCCAAGCTGGTCGAAGGCATGGTCGACCGCGGCTATCCGCGCGACTTTGCCGAACGCTGCTACAAGCAGATCGAGGGTTTCGGCTCCTACGGCTTTCCCGAAAGCCATGCCTTGTCCTTTGCGCGGCTGGTCTATGTTTCGTCCTGGATCAAGTGCTTCCATCCGGCGGTGTTCGCTTGTGCGATCCTCAACTCGCAACCGATGGGCTTTTACGCGCCCGCGCAACTGGTGCGTGATGCGATCCAGCACGGCGTGAAGGTCCAGCCGGTCGATGTGAACGCCAGCGCGTGGGACAATAGGCTGGAAGATTTCGCCTTGCGCCTGGGTTTCCGCCAGATCGACGGGTTTCGCGAAAGCTGGGCGACGCAGATCGTCGCGCATGCCCCTTACGCCGCGATTGAGGATCTTGCCGCGCGTGCCGACCTGCCGCAACGTGCGCTGACCCTGCTGGCAGATGCAGATGCCTATCGCTCGCTAGGCTGCGACCGGCGCCATGGGCTGTGGGAGGCGCGGCGCACGCCACCCAGGCAACTTCCCCTCTTTGCCGCGATGGACGCGCCCGAACTGGCTCCCGAACCTGATGCGAAGCTGCCGTCCATGCCCTTGTCCGAGCAGGTCGCCAACGACTATCGCGCTACCCGCCTGTCCCTCAAAGGGCATCCCATGGCGTTCCTGCGTCCGCTTTTTGCGGCCGAGGGCATACTATCCTGCCGCGATACGGAGGCGATGCGCGACGGCGCCCGCGCCCGGGTGGCCGGCGTGGTCCTGGTCCGCCAGCGCCCCGGCAAGGGCAATGCAATTTTTGTTACGGTTGAGGATGAGACGGGGATCGTCAACGCGCTGATGTGGGCGCGCGACTTCGAGGCGAACCGGCGTGCGGTGATGGCGGCGCGGCTGATGGTGCTGCACGGGGTGATCCAGCGTAGCGAGGAGGGGGTGATCCACCTGATGACGGTGCGGGTCGACGATCGCAGCGACGAGCTTGCCCGCCTGTCCGATGCCCGTGCGGACGGCCTGTTGCGCCCGGTCCATACCCGCAGCCCCGATCCGCGTGCCGGGCATCCCCGCGATGCGCGCCTGCTCCCGAAGTCGCGGGACTTCCATTGACCGCACGAAGCGCCCACATAGGCGCACAAGAAGAACAGGAGTTGCACTTGGCCACCTTGGGAATGTCCGCCGCCGAGAAGGACGCCGTCACCGCGTTCCGCCACGACGTCGTCGAACCGTCGATGACGAAGCTGGTGATCCTCGATTTCTGGGCGGAATGGTGCGGGCCGTGCAAGGCGCTGACCCCGATCCTGGAAAAAGTGGCGGCGGCCTATGCCGACAAGGGCGTGGTGCTGGCCAAGGTCGATACCGACAAGAACCAGTTCATCGCCACGCAATTCCAGATCCGGTCGATCCCCACCGTTTATGCGATGTTCCAGGGCCAGTTGGTCGCCGACCTGACCAGCGCGCGCACCGAAAGCGCATTGCGTACCATGCTGGACCAGTTGCTGCGCCAGTTGCCGATCCAGTCCGAGGCCGGCGAGGCGGAGGCCGAGCTGGAACCGCTGATCGCCATGGCCGAGCAAGTGCTGGGTGAAGGCGACCCCGACCGCGCGCTGACGATCTTCGACCAGCTGGTCGAGATGGCGCCCGAGCATCCCGCCGTCCTGTCGGGTCGCATCCGTGCGCTGATCGGGGCAGGCCGCAACGACGAGGCGGAAGCGGCAATCGCCGCGCTCCCCGAGGAACTGGCCAAGGACGCCGGCATCCAGCGCGCGCAGGCGACGCTGGCACTCGCCCGCTCCGCCCCGCCAGCGGCGGACCATGCCGGGCTGGCGGCCGAGGTGCAGGCCAACCCGGACGATCACGAAAAACGCTTCGCGCTCGCCAATGCGCAGATGGCGGCGGGCGACCGCGACGGCGCGGCGGACAATCTGCTCCACATCGTCGCTGCCGACCGGACGTGGAACGAGGATGCCGCGCGCCAGCAACTCCTGAAGCTGTTCGAGGTGGTGGGAATGACCGACCCCTGGGTTTCACAGCAGCGCCGGCGGTTGTCGGCTATCCTGTTCGGATGACGAGGCTGTCGATCTTCCCGCTGCCGGGGGCGCTGCTGTTTCCCGGCATGCACCTGCCGCTGCATATTTTCGAGCCGCGCTACAGCGCGATGGTCTCTGATGCGATGGCGCGGGACCGACGCATCGGGATGATCCAGCCTTCGGGCGAGGGCGACGTGCCGCCGCTCTACAATCTCGGCTGCGTCGGCAAGATCGCCGAGGTGGAGGCGCTGGACGAGGGGCGCTACAACATCATCCTGGAGGGCGTGGCGCTGTTCCGGATGGTTCGCGAACTGAAGGTCACCACCCCCTTCCGCCAGGTCGAGGCCGAGTTGCTGACGGTCGAGGATGACGAGCAACTGTCGATCGCCCGTCGTTCGTCGCTGGAAATGGAATCGCGCCGCTTCGCCGATCTTCAGGGCTATGCGGTTGACTGGGAAGCGGTCAGCCGGCTGGACGATATGAGCCTGGTCAACGGCATCGCCCAGATCGCCCCCTTCGATTCCGCCGCCAAACAGGCGCTGCTCGAGGCGCCCGATATCGAAACGCGCGCCGAACTCATCATCCAGTTGATGCAATTCTTCGGTCGCCACGACGGCGAAGACCGGGTGACGTTACAATGAGTCTCGATTCATGGCTGCTCGAACGCCTGGTGTGCCCGGCGACGCGGCAACCGCTCCGTTATGACGAAGCCGCGCAGGAACTGGTCAGCGAAGCCGCCGGCCTCGCCTATCCAATCCGCGACGGCATTCCCGTGATGCTGGTGGAAGAAGCGCGAAAGATCTAGGCTGTGATGGCTTTACCTTGATCCGTTCTTGCCGAGTAGAGATCGAGTAGCGCCGCAGGAGCGTATCGAGAGCCCGTATCGAGATACTGTCCCGCGGGGCAACCTGTCTCTCGATACATCGTCCCGACACGCGGCTTTGCCACTACCGGACGAACGGATGGCGGGTTAACCTCATGTCATCTGGCTTTAGACGAGCACGCCCTGCAACAATTTGGGCAGTTCCCCACTTTCGCCGCGTGCTTCAGCCATGAAGCGATCTTTTAGTGGCGGGATGCGGTTCACGGCCGAGATGCCGAAACGCCGCACTGCGCTCGCCGTCTTGCCGGGTACACCGAACAGGCGATTGAGCACGTCGGTGGCGACCGCAACCATCATCGTATCCAGTCCCCGCCACTGCTGATAGCGCGCAAGCAGCGCGGCATCGCCCAGGTCCAGGCCGGTGCGCTTGCCCTCCACCAGCACCTCGACCAGCGCGGCGACATCGCGGAAGCCAAGGTTGAGGCCCTGCCCCGCGATCGGATGGATGCCGTGTGCCGCGTCGCCGACCAACACCAGCCGTTCCGCCGCCACCCGCGCCGCATGATGGAAGCCGAGCGGGTAGCTCGCCCGCGGCGAGGCATGGCTGAGCCTGCCCAGAAACCCGCCCATCTGCTTTTCCGCCTCGGCCAGAAAGGCGCGATCGGACAGTTTCAGCATCGCCGGGCCATCCGCACCCTTGACCGACCAGACGATCGCCGACCGATGGCCGATCTCGTCATCAGGCAATGGCAGCAGTGCGAAGGGGCCGGTCGGATAGAAGATCTCGAACGCGATGTTTTCGTGGGAGCGTTCGTGGTGGAACGCGCCGATGATCGCGGCATGATCGTATTTCCAGCGCGCCACCGTGATCCCGGCAGCCTCGCGCGTCGGCGAATTACGCCCCTCCGCCGCGATCAGCAGCGGCGCGCGGATCATCTCGCCGGTATCCAGCGTCACGATGACGCCAGCGGGGCCGCGCTCCACATTGGTCGCACGCGTCTTCATGCGCAGATCCACGCCATCCGACGCCACCGCCGCCTCATGAATCGCGGTCCGCAGCAGCTTGTTCTCGAACATCGTCCCCAAAGCGCCGTCATCGGCGTCGGGAATGAAATCGAGCGCCCCCGGCTCAAGCCCGTCGCTGACCCGGATGTGCCGGATCGCGCAGCCCTTGCCCGCCAGCCGTGCGCCGATGCCGATCGCGTCCAGCATCCGCCCGCTGGCGCTGGCCACGGCGGACGCGCGGCCATCGAAGCCGGGAGCCAGCGTGATCGCCGGGTCGGCGGGGTCGATGATGATCGCGTTGAGCCCATGCGCGGCAAGTCCGACCCCCAAGGTCGCACCCACCAGGCCGCCGCCCAGGATGATGACGTCGCTGTTCATGCCTCGCTCTACCTCCCGCAGCCCTGCGCTACAACGCCGCTCCCTTGACGCCGCTCCCCCCGCGCGCAATGGTTTTCGCCGTTTCTTCAGGATATCCGGGGTTTTCGACCATGGCGAGCCGCGCGCAGCCCGTATTGTGGCGCGAGACGATGAAGGCGGGCGCGGTGCGCAGTGGCGCGCTGGTCACCGCCATCGCGATCTTCGTCACCACCGCGATCCTTGCGCTGGCACTGGCCAGCTATCACGGCAACGACCCCGCATGGAACACCGCATCGGGGGCGTCGCCCGCCAACCTGGTCGGCCATCCCGGCGCATGGATCGCCGATGTCGCGCTGACCCTGTTCGGCCCGGCAGTGGCGCTGTTGCTGCCGATCGGGCCAATCCTGGGTTTGCGCTTGTGGCGTGACCTGCCGCTGGGCCGCTGGGTGCGCATGTTGCGCAGCGCAACTTTGGGCGTTGCGCTGATGGCGAGCGCGCTGGCCTTCGTGTCCGACGCGTCGGTGATGGCGCTGCCCGCGGGCTGGGGCGGCGTCATCGGTCTGGCCGTTGCCGGATCGGTCGATTGGGCGCTGGCATTTATCGGTGAGCCGGTCGCGGCGTTGTGGATCGCGCGCGGCATCGGGCTGGCGCTGGCTGTCGCCGGTATCCTTGTCTGGGGTCGCAGTCTGGAGATCGACCTGGGCGACCGCCGCTTCCGCTTCCGCCGCCGCCGTGCGCGCGCCGACGCGCTGGCCGGTGAAGACGCCTGGCTGGGCGACGAGGAGGACGATGAGGAGCCGCTGACGCTGGCGCGCCGGGCCTTGCCGCAACGTGCGCCTGCGGATGCCGATCCACGTCCTGCGCCGGTCATCGCCGACCGCCAGATCGCACCCGCCCCCGCCAAGGCCAAGGCGCAGACTCCGTCGGAACCCCGCGACAGCTACGTCCTGCCCGATCTCGACCTGCTGGTGGAGGCACCGCCATCGTCCGCCGGTCCGGTCGACAAGGCCGCGCTGGAGCGCAACGCCCGCCTGCTCGAAAACGTGCTGGACGACTTCAAGGTACAGGGCGCGATCACCGAGGTGCGCCCCGGCCCCGTCGTCACCATGTACGAGCTGGAGCCTGCGCCCGGCATCAAGGCCAGCCGCGTCATCGCGTTGGCGGACGACATTGCGCGCAACATGTCCGCGATTTCCGCGCGTGTCGCGGTGATCCCGGGCCGCAACGTCATCGGCATCGAACTGCCCAACGCCAAGCGTGAATCGGTCAGCCTGCAGGAACTGGTCGGATCACAGTCGTTCGAGGATCAAGCGGCGCAACTGCCTATCATTCTGGGCAAGAACATCGCGGGCGATCCTGTCGTCGCCGACCTCGCGCCCATGCCGCATCTGCTGGTCGCGGGCACCACCGGGTCGGGCAAATCGGTCGGCTTGAACTGCATGATCCTGTCGCTGCTCTACCGGCTGACCCCGGACCAGTGCCGGATGATCATGATCGATCCGAAGATGCTGGAACTCAGCATGTATGACGACATTCCCCACCTGCTCTCCCCCGTCGTCACCGACCCCGCCAAGGCGGTGCGCGCGCTGAAATGGGCGGTGGAGACGATGGAGGACCGCTATCGCCAGATGTCGTCGGTCGGCGTGCGCAGCCTGGCCAGCTTCAACGAC
The DNA here is from genome assembly GCF_946477935.1 of uncultured Sphingomonas sp. Classification (GTDB taxonomy): domain Bacteria; phylum Pseudomonadota; class Alphaproteobacteria; order Sphingomonadales; family Sphingomonadaceae; genus Sphingomonas. The sequence goes on from NZ_CAMLAC010000007.1 coordinate 8,286, forward strand.
AAGGTGCGCGCCGCGCGCGCCAAGGGTCAGCCGCTCGGTCGCAAGGTGCAGACCGGTTACGGCGAGAACGGCCAGCCGCTCTACGAGGAGGAGCAGCTCGACTATCAGGTGCTGCCGCAGATCGTCGTCATCGTCGACGAGCTGGCCGACCTGATGATGACCGCAGGCAAGGAGGTCGAGTTCCTGATCCAGCGCCTGGCGCAAAAGGCGCGTGCGGCGGGTATCCACCTGATCATGGCGACGCAGCGCCCCTCGGTCGACGTCATCACCGGCGTCATCAAGGCGAACCTGCCGACGCGCATCTCCTTCCATGTCACCTCCAAGATCGATTCGCGCACCATTCTGGGCGAGCAGGGCGCCGAGCAGCTGCTGGGTCGCGGCGACATGCTCTACATGCCGGGCGGCAAGGGCATCGTCCGCGTCCACGGCCCCTTCGTCTCGGACGACGAGGTGCATGCGGTTGCCGATCACTGGCGCTCGCAAGGGTCGCCCGACTACATCTCGTCGGTTACCGAGGAACCGGCGGAGAGCTTCGCACTGGACGGCGCGCCGACCGGTGAGGACTCGGCGGAGGACCAGCAATATCGCGCCGCGATCCAGCTCGTCTGCGAAAGCCAGAAGGCATCGACCTCCTGGCTCCAGCGCCAGCTCCGCGTCGGCTACAACTCGGCCGCCCGCCTGATCGAGCGGATGGAGACCGACGGCGTCGTCAGCCGCCCCGACCATGTGGGGCGGCGCGAGGTGCTGCGCGATACCGAAGGGCATCCGATCTGATCGGCTGAACACTCGCGGTTTCACGCATGCGACTTTTCGCACCCTTGATCGTTATCACTCTGACAAAAGAGTGACGGGGGTTCTTTTCAATGCGAAGTTCGTTGGGCGGCGCGGCGCTGGCGCTGCTCGGTGTCGTGGCATGTGCGGGTGGCGGGCAGGCGCAGCAGGTCGATGTCGGCGCCTCCCCGCCCCCACCCGAATCCGCACAGCAACCGCCGGAGCCCAGCACCGCCGACACACGGCGCCAGCCCAATACCGGCGCGGGCCGCGCGACGCGGCAGCGCGACACCTCTCCCTCCGCGCTGATCGGCGACACGCAGAGCGCACCACCACCGGGCCTCATCGGCGACTGGCAGGAGATTCGCACCCGTCTCGGCCGTCGCGGCATCGGCCTGACCGCGCGCTACGCATCGGAAAGCGGCTACAACTTCGCCGGCGGCACGCGGAAGCTGTTCCGCGAAACGGGCCAGTTCGACATCGGCACGTTGCTCGACCTCGAAAAGATCGTCGGGGTGAAGGGCGGTGCCCTCCAGGCGACGGTGACATGGCGGCGTGGCTTCGATCTCACCCGGGATGCAGGGCTTGGCACGCTGCAGCAGGTGCAGGAGGTGTATGGCCGCGGCCAGACGGTGCGCGTGACGCAGCTCTGGTACGAACAGAAGATCGGTTCTGCCGTGGAGATCAAGCTGGGCCGCACCAATCCCGGCGAGGATTTCGCCGTCTTCTCCTGCCACTTCATGAATCTCAGTTTCTGCGGGGCGCAGCCGGGCAGCCTGAACGGCGATTATTGGCAGAACTGGCCGGTCGGCCAATGGGGCGCGCGCATTCGCATCGACATGGCGAACGGCTTCTACGCCCAGACCGCCGCTTACGAGATCAACCCGCGCAATCTTCGCAACGACTTTTTCATCGCGCATTTCAAGGGTGCCACGGGCGTGCTGCTGCCCCTGGAGGGCGGCTGGTCGCGCGGTGGCGACGAAGGCAAGGTCGGTTCGTACAAGATCGGCGGCTGGCTCGCGACCGAGAATGGCGACGATGTGTTCCTGGACATCAACCGCCGCCCGATCGTCATCACCGGCATGGATCCGCTGCGCCGCGACAGCCGCTACGGCGTGTATTTCACGATGCAGCAGCAACTGACCGGCGAGTCGAAGGACGGCAAGGCGATGAACGGCCTGTCGATGTTCGCCAACGTCACCCAGGCGGATCGCAGGACCAGCGTCACCGACAATCAGATCTCGCTCGGGCTGTTCTACAAGGGGCTGGTGCCGCACGTACCGGGCGACGTGCTTGGCTTCGGCGTGGCACGGACCAACGTCAACGGCCGCGTCGCGGCGGGACAGCGGCTCGATCCCACCCGCCCGGCGGTGCAGGGCGCCGAATATGCGGCAGAGATCTATTACAGCATCCATCCCGCCGACTGGCTCGAGATGCGGCCCAACCTGCAATATATTCATCATCCCGGCGGCGTCGCGTCTGCCGACGATGTCGGCGTATTGGGCATGAAGGCGGCGATCACGCTGTAACCTTCGGAACCGATGAAATTCAGTGCGGGTTCAACGCCGCCATGGCAGGCGTGGACGCTTGAAGGAGATGTGCATGATCGTTTCGCGTTTCATTCTGGCCCCCGTGGCGGCCGCGGTGGCGTTCGCGCCCACCGCATTGCCGGCGCAGGCGACCGGCGACCTGGCCGCGGTGCAGCGGCATCTCCAATCGGTGACGACGATGACCGCCGACTTCAGCCAGACGGACCGCGCCGGCAAGGTGCTGACCGGTACGCTGACGCTGAAGAAGCCGGGCAAGATCCGCTTCCAATATGAAAAGGGCGTACCCCTGCTGATCGTCGCGGAGGGTGGCGCACTGACCTTCATCGACTATTCGGTGCGGCAGGTGCAGCGCTGGCCGATCCGCAACTCGCCGCTGGGCGTGTTGCTCGATCCCAATCGCGACATCACGCGCTACGCAAAGATCGTTCCCAGCACCGACCAGCGTCTGGTCTCCGTCGAGGCGAACGACCCGAAGCATCCCGAATATGGCCGCATCACGCTGGTCTTCGCGCGCGATTCGGCGGCGCCGGCCGGATTGATGCTGCAAGGTTGGGTGGCGCTCGACAGCCAGAACAACCGCACCACGATTCGTCTGTCCAATCAGCGCTTCGGCATGCCGGTGAGCGACAGTACGTTCCGATGGAACGACCCGCGGAGAGGCGGCCGGCAAAACTGAACTGAAACCAACAGTTTCATTCATCCGCGCGACAGGTAGGCACGCCTAATACCGGTCTTGCGGTTGTGGAGCGTCCGGGATTTCCCCCCTGTTGCCCGGATTGTTGACCACATCCCGCCTGCGTGACGAACGCTAGGTCGGCCCTCGCTCCATGCCCCCGGAGCGGGGGCCTTTCTGCGAGTGGCCTTGGCGGGCAAGCCTGCCCAGCCACTCGCACGGCCGGGGGCAAAGCCTCTCCGACGACGCGGGCTTCGCCTGCGGCGTGCTCCCACGCTTCAAACCCCTCCGCCGGAACCTTGCCCGCCCCACCGCCCCCGCCTAGATGCGGACGCGTGAAGATCGTCTCCTGGAACATCAATTCGGTCCGCTTCCGGATCGCCATCGTCGAGCAGTTTGTGCGCGAGGTCGAACCCGACATCCTGTGCCTTCAGGAAACGAAGGTAATCGATGGCGACTTCCCCCATGATGCGTTCCGCGCGCTCGGCTATCGCCATATCGTGATCCACGGCCAGCGCATGCATCACGGCGTCGCGATCCTGTCGCGCGTGCCGATCGTCGAAGACGACCGGCTGGACTGGCAGGCAAATCGCGAGGCGCGGCATGTCGGCGTACGCCTGCCGAACGGCGTGCGGCTGGAAAATGTCTATATCCCGGCCGGTGGTGACGTTCCCGATCGCGACGTGAATCCGAAATTCGGGCAGAAGCTCGATTTCCTCGGCCGCATGATCGATTGGTCGCAGGCGCTGGATTGCCCGACGATTTTGACCGGCGACTTCAACATCGCACCACTCGAGTCGGACGTGTGGAGCCACAAGCAACTGCTCGATGTCGTCAGCCACACCCCGATCGAGGTCGAGACATTGGCAAGGCTTCAGGCGTCGAACGACTGGGTCGATCTCGGCCGACATTTCGTACCCGCACCGACCCGGCTCTATACCTGGTGGAGCTACCGCGCGAAGGATTGGGCCGCCTCCGATCGCGGTCGCCGCCTCGATCACATGTGGGCGACACGCGACGTAGCGGCGCAGGCGACGGCGCATACCGTGTTCGAGGCGTGCCGCAGCTGGCTGAAACCGTCCGATCACATTCCGATCATGACCGAGTTCGACTGGTGAGTGACGCCCGCGCCGCCGCCCGCGCGATCGATGCCCTGCGCCGCGGCTGGCCGATCGCGATCGACGGCATCACGCTGCTCGCGGTGGAAACCGCCGACCCGATGCGGCTGGCGGCTTTCGATACCGAGGGGGCCGCGGGCATCCTGATCTCGTCGGGCCGCGCCGCGACGCTGAAGCTTGCCAATCAGGTGGAAGCGGCCGATCCCGACTCGCCGGTTCTGGTCGAGCGCGCGCCGTGGATCGACTTTCCTGCCGCCACGGCGCTGGCCGATCCGCAGCTCGATCTCGCGACGCCGCTGAAAGGGCCGTATCGCACGCTGCATCTACCCGATGCGCGACCGGCAAGTGCGGCCCTACGCCTTGCCCGCATCGCAGGACTGCTGCCTGCCTTTTTCCTTGGCGGCACCCAGGCGCCGGAGGTCGCGCTGACCGCAACCGATATCGATCTGCACGAAGATGCCGAGCGGCTCGCCATCGCCACCCGCGCACGCCTGCCCGTCGCGGGGGCGGAGGATGCCGAGATCGTCGCCTTCCGTTCCCCGGAGAGCGCGGACGAGCATATCGCGCTGCTGATCGGCCAACCGAGTGGCGTGCCGCCGTTGGTGCGGCTCCACAGCGAATGCCTGACCGGTGACGTGCTGGGCAGCCTGAAATGCGATTGCGGTCCGCAACTCCATGCCGCGATCCACGCTATCGCCGACGCTGGCTGGGGCATCCTGCTCTATCTACGGCAGGAGGGGCGCGGCATCGGGCTGGTCAACAAGCTGCGCGCGTACCGGTTGCAGGATCAGGGATTCGACACCGTCGATGCCAACACCCGGCTTGGCTTTGCGATCGATGCGCGCGACTTTGGGGTGGCGGCGCGGATGCTGGCGCTATTGGGACAGAATGAGGTGCGGCTGCTGACCAACAACCCCGCCAAGGTCGCTGGACTGGAGGCGGCCGGCATCGCCGTGGCGCAGCGTGTCCCCCACAAACTGCCCCCGAATCCGCACAATGCCCAGTATCTCGCCACCAAGCGCGATCGGACGGGTCACCAGTTGTAGGCCGCTCAGTCGTCCTCGCGCAGCTTGCGCAGGCGGCCATATACCCCGCGGCATTCGCGGGACGGCCCGATCGCCCAGCTTCGATCCGCCGCCTGTTGCGCCAAATCGAGATGCGTGGAATCGCGGCGCAATTCGTACAGGTCCAGCCACAAGGCGGCGCGCTGGGTGAACAGCACCCCTTGCGCCGAGGGGGCCAGGTCATGGTCATTGCGGCGCAGGATTTCGGTACCGGCCAGGGCGTTCTCGATCTCGCCCAGTTCGCGCAAACACGCGACATGCTCGATCAGGATGTCGGCCGGGATGCTGCTCCCCGCCAGCCGGCGCCAATGATCGGTAAAGCGCAGGACGATGCGTGGCGATCCATATTTGCGTGCCAGCGCGGTCGTTCGCCGCCGATCGGCCAGCTTGGGCAACACGCCGCGTTCGATGCCCTCGATCGCCTGCGCCAGATCGGCGATATCGCCTGCCTCGATCCGGCCGGCCATGCCGAATGTCGCGATCCGCCGCACCCCCGCTTCGCGCGCACGGTCGTCCTCGGTGACATTCGATTCGATCGCTGCCCGCAGTCGGCCATCGGTGCTGACGACGTAGCGCCCGCGCAATGGGTAGGCGCGGACATGGCCCGCGCGATCCTCGACATGGATCTGCAAGGCCTGGCCGTCGCACGACCGGATGATCACCGCAGCGTCGGGATCGTCCCGGTAAACGCTGCATCCCGGCAGCGCGGCCAGGATCGCCGCGGCACCGGGACGGACAAGCAGGTCGGCGATCGCATCGCCCTCAAACTCATCCTCCTCCATCCCCCGCTCCCCCAAGAGATCAGTCGTCCAGACCAAGCGCCGCCCGCACCTCGGCAAAGTCATGCGCGATCGTTTGTACGCCGAGCGCGCGCAGCCGCGCGTCATGGCCGATTCCGCAATGCTGCCCGGCACACAGGCCGATGACGAACGCGCCACTCGCCACCGCGCCCGTGGCGCCCACCGGCGAGTCCTCCAGGATCGCGCAGGCATCGATCGGCACGCCCAGCCGGTCGGCAGCAAAAAGGTAAAGGTCGGGCGCCGGCTTGCCCCGCGCGACATGCTCGCGCCCGCTATAGACATGCTCGCCAAACAGTTCGCGCAGCCCGATATGGCGCAGGTGCCGGTCGATCCAGTCGCTATGGCTGGAAGAGACGATCGCCTTGGGCAGACTGGCCGGCAGCGAGCGGACGAAGGCGATCGCCCCGGCCACCGCATCCACGCCCGCCTCCATCACCCGCCGGTTCTCCACCTCGCGCGCCTCGCGGAAGCTGTCAGGCAGCGCCCGGCCGATCCGTGCCTCTATCGCCGACACGAAATCCGGCCCGGCCAGTCCCATGTAATGCGCCATCGCCTCTTCGGGCGTGTGCGGGTGCCCATTGGCGCTCAGCCACTCGGCGAGATGGCGGTTGCCCTCATATTCGCTCTCGATCAGGACGCCGTCAAAATCGAACAGGAGCGCGTCGTACTTCATGCCCGCGCTCCGAACAGTGCGCTGCCGATGCGGACATGCGTCGCCCCCATCGTCACCGCGGTTTCGAAATCCTCGCTCATGCCCATGCTCAGGTCCTCCAGCCCATGATCCCGCGCCAGTTTGGCGAGTAGCGCGAAATACGGGGCCGCATCCAATCCCGCCGGCGGCACCGCCATAAGGCCCTTTATCGGCAACCCCGCTCCCCGCGCCTCGGCCAGCAAGGCCGGCAGATCGGCGATGGCACAGCCACCCTTCTGCGCCTCTTCACCGATGTTGACCTGGATGAAGCAGTCCGGTCGGCGATCCTGCCGCACCATCGCCTCGGCCAGCGCCTGCACCAGTGATGGGCGATCAACGCTATGGATCGCATCGAACAGCGCCACGGCGTCGGCCGCCTTGTTCGACTGAAGTTGCCCGACCAGATGCAGCACGACATCGGGATGCGCGTCGCGCAGCGCGGGCCACTTGGTTTGCGCCTCCTGCACGCGGTTCTCGCCGAACACGCGGTGCCCTGCGGCCAGCAGGGGCAGGATCGCCTCGGGGGTTTGCGTCTTGGAGATCGCGATCAATGTCACTGCACCGGGCCGACGGTCGGCGATGCGGGCGGATCGGGCGATACGGTCGGTGATGGCGGCGAGTGCGCCGGCGCTGTCCTCGGTCATGCCGCGCGCTATAAGCCGGGCGATGGCCCACCGATACCCCGTGACCTGGCTGATGACCGACGAACGGCTGGGCAATGCGCTATGGCGTGCGCTCGGTGCGCTGCCGCCGGGATCGGGCGTCGTGTTCCGCCACTATGCCACCCCGCGCCGCGCCCGCCATGCGCTGCTGCGTCGCGTATGGCGGCTGACGCGGGCGAGGCGACTCGTTTTGGTGGTGGCCCGTGGTCCCGCGATCGGTGAAGGCCGTCATGGGGCCACCTGTCCGGGCGGGCTCACGACCTGGCCGGCGCATGACGAACGCGAGGCGATCGCCGGATGGCGTGCCGGGGCCAACATGCTGTTCGTCTCACCGATCCACGCCACCCGCTCGCATCCGGGCGAACGCACACTCGGCGCAGGCAAGGCCGCACGGATCGGCACAGGTCTGAACCTTCCCCGTATCGCCCTGGGCGGGATGACCGCACGAAGGTTCAGGCGGTTACGCGGATTTCATGGATGGGCGGCGATCGACGCCTGGCTGCCCCGTCCGGACCAGAAACGGCCAGATCAGAACCGGAAAGCGGTGCCCAGATAAACAGCTTGGCTGTCGCGGCGTTCGTCGACGCGCGTCAGGCGCTCACGATCGGAACGATACCGCACGCCCGCCGTCACATCCAGATTGCGGGTCAGCGAATAGGAGCCGCCCACATCCAGCGCATAGCTGGACATGTCATCGACCAGTGCCGGACCATTCTGCATCGGCCGGTCAGCCATCGCCTTCACCCGACCGGTGAAGCGCGTGCCCGAATAGCTGACCGCGACATCGGCCGCCTCACGGCTGCCGGGCAGGCCGGCCAGATCGACGCGATTGACATCGCCGGACACCGCGAACTGCTTCCAGCCCACTGCGACGCCCAGATTATAGGAGATCGGCGTCAGCCCCACGACCGGTGAAGTGACCGCAGCGACCTTGGTATCGGAGGATCGGCTGGTCTGCGCCTTCACCGCGACGCTGACCGAACGATTCCCGCGCTGAGTCTCGGCAGGGGTAAAGCGGAAATCGCCCGCATCGATTCCACCGCGGGCAAAGACGGCGGCGAGTCGCGGATCGGCTGAAGACGGTGTGAACCCCGCCCCTCCACGGAAGGAAAAGCTCGCGCGCTTCGGCGGCAGCTTGTTGCGTACCTCGGTAGCGCCGAAGGCGGGCGCGACAAGGGCGCCGGCAGCGACCAGCGCTCCCGCAGCAATCCCAATCATCACCCGACCGATCTTCACGACCGAACCCCTCAGCTCCCCTGTGGAAGATGCGCCTAACACGAAATGCCCCGGTAGCGATCCCATTCAAGAGGAGAGTTATACGATTTGCATGCGAATCTGTAGGAGTGTTGCAATACTCCCACAATGGATGGCCATCAGCGCGGCGCCGCCACCGCTTGCCGGGGTGACGGCGCCCCTGTAGAGGCCATATCAACCCTTATTCCTATTTCAGGATGTTGCCGATGCTTCGCCGTTCAGCCACCGCGTTCGCGGTTCTTGCCGCCTTGTCGCTGGGCGCCTGTGCCGGCGGCGGCGATCGGCCCACGGGCGATCTGGCGGCGTCCAAGGTCACCACGATCGGCGTGAACAGCTATCTGTGGCGCGCCAGCCTGGATGCGCTCAGCTTCATGCCGCTGGTGCAGACCGACTCCAATGGCGGCGTCATCGTCACCGACTGGTACGTCAACCCACAGGTCCCGACCGAACGGATGAAGGTGACCGTCACCATTCTCGATCAGGATCTGCGCGCCGACGCGCTGCGCGTCGCGGCACTTCGCGAGGTGAACCGCGGTGGCCAGTGGGTGGCGGCCCCTGTCGCGGCGGCAACCACGCAGAAGCTGGAAGACATCATCCTGACCAAGGCGCGCGACCTGCGCCGCGGCGCCATTTCGGGCTAAGCGGCGATCATGGCTTCGCGTTTCAACGCGCTCAAGGCGGATGCGGCGTGGCAGCGCGTCTGGGAAGACCGTCGTACTTTTGCCGCGGACGACCATAGTCCCAAGCCGCGCAGCTATGTGCTGGAGATGTTTCCCTATCCTTCGGGGCGCATCCACATGGGCCATGTCCGCAACTACACGATGGGCGACGTGCTGGCGCGCTATCGGCGGATGACGGGGCATGAGGTGCTCCACCCGATGGGCTGGGATGCATTCGGGATGCCGGCCGAGAATGCCGCGATGGAAAAGGGCGTGCATCCCGGCGGCTGGACGCGCGACAATATCGCGACGATGCGCGCGCAGTTGAAGCGCCTGGGCTTCGCGCTCGACTGGACGCGCGAACTCGCCACCTGCGAGCCGAACTATTACGGCCACGAACAGGCGCTGTTCCTCGATCTGCTGGCGGCAGGGCTCGTCTATCGCAAGGAATCGGCGGTCAACTGGGATCCGGTCGACATGACCGTGCTGGCCAACGAGCAGGTGATCGACGGTCGCGGATGGCGCTCGGGCGCGCTGGTCGAGAAGCGCAAGCTGAACCAGTGGTTCCTGAAGATCACGCAGTTCGGCGACGAATTGCTGGAGGGGCTGACCACGCTCGATCACTGGCCTGACAAGGTCCGGCTGATGCAGGAGAACTGGATCGGCCGCAGTCGGGGACTGACTTTCCGCTTCGCGCCCAACGCGCCGCTTGCCGATCCGATCGAGGTGTATTCGACCCGCCCCGACACGATCTTCGGCGCCAGCTTCGTCGCGATCGCCGCCGATCATCCGGTTGCGCAGGCGCTCGCCGCCGGCAACGCGGATGCCGCTGCCTTTATCCAGCGTTGCAAGGAAGGCGGCACCACCGCCGCCGAACTTGAAACGCAGGAGAAGCTGGGTTTCGATACCGGCTATACCGTTGCGCATCCCTTCGATCCTGCCTGGGCGCTGCCCGTCTATATCGCCAACTTCGTGCTGATGGATTACGGCACCGGCGCGGTGATGGGCGTGCCCGCGCACGATCAGCGCGACCTCGATTTCGCGCGCAAATACGACCTGTCGGTACGCCGCGTTGTCGCAGACGGTGACATCACCGATCCGGTGTTCGCGGGCGATACCGCCTATACCGGCCCCGGCACCATCGTGAATTCGGCGCTGCTCGACGGCATGACCGTCGAGGATGCCAAGCGCGCCGTGATCGCGCAGGCGGAGGGCGAAGGCTGGGGCCAGGGCTCCACCGTATTCCGCCTGCGCGACTGGGGTGTCAGCCGCCAGCGTTACTGGGGCACGCCGATCCCGATCATCCACTGCGACGCGTGCGGCGCGGTGCCGGTCCCCAAGGACCAGTTGCCCGTCACCTTGCCAGAGGACGTGTCCTTTGCCGTTCCCGGCAACCCGCTCGACCGCCATGCGACGTGGAAGCACGTCCCCTGCCCCACCTGCGGCAAGGATGCGGTGCGGGAAACCGACACGCTCGACACCTTTGTCGATTCGTCCTGGTACTTCATCCGCTTCGCCAGCCAGCCCGATGACAAGCCGTTCGACCGCGCGGTGGCGGAGCGCTGGCTGCCCGTCGGCCAATATATCGGCGGGGTCGAGCACGCGATTCTCCATCTGCTCTATGCGCGGTTCTGGACGCGCGCCTTGAAGCATATCGGCCTGATCGACGTGGCGGAGCCTTTTGCGGGCCTGTTCACGCAAGGCATGGTCACGCACGAGACGTACAAGTCCTGGGACAATCGCTGGCTGTCGCCCGCGGAGGTCGAGAATGGCATCGAGATCGCCAGTGGCAAGCCGATCACGGTCGGCCGCATCGAGAAGATGTCCAAGTCCAAGAAGAACACGGTCGATCCCGAACCGATCGTCGATCAGTACGGCGCGGATGCGGTTCGCTGGTTCATGCTGTCGGACAGCCCGCCTGAGCGCGACCTGCCGTGGTCGGAGGCCGGTATCGAGGGCTCGTGGCGCTTCGTGCAGCGCTTGTGGCGTCTGTTCGACAGCGTCGGTGAGGTGGGCAGCGATACGCCGGACAAGGCACTTGCCCGCAAGCTGCATCAGACCATCGCCGGCGTTGCCGAGGATATCGAGGCGCTGGCGTTCAACAAGGCGGTTGCCAAGCTGTATGAGCTGGTCAACGCGATCGAAAAGGCCCCGGCGGGCGTTACCCGCACCGATGCGATCCGCACCGTGCTGCTGCTCGTCGCGCCGATGATCCCGCACATCGCCGAGGAAGCTTGGGCGACGATCGGCACCGGTGGCCTGATCGCCGATGCAGCATGGCCATCTGTTGACGCCGCGTTGCTGGTCGAGGACGAAGTAACGATCGCCATTCAGATCAACGGGAAGCTGCGCGATACGCTGACCGTGGCCAAGGGGATGGCGAAGGACAGGCTGGAGGAAGCGGCGCTGGCGTCGGATCGTATCGTCCAGTTGCTGGAGGGCAAGGCGCCACGCAAGGTCATCGTCGTGCCCGATCGCCTGGTCAACGTCGTCGCATGAAGGCCCCCCTCGCCCTGATGACGCTCAGCCTGATGCTCGCCGGCTGTGGGCTGAAGCCCCTCTATGCCGGCGGAAGCAATGGCGCGGTCGCCAGCGCGCTCACGCAGGTCGAGGTGGCCCCGATCGAGGGCAAGGCGGGCTGGCTGGTCGGCAACGCGCTGCGCGACCGGCTGGTCGGTGGCGGCGGTGATGGCAGCGGCGCCGCCCGCTATCGTCTCGATGTCCGTCTCGACGATCAGATCGTCGGCCTGGGCGTGCGTGCGGATGACAGCGTGACTCGCGAACGGCGCACACTGCGCGCGCGATATCAATTGATCGATACCGGCACCAATGCGGTGCTCCTCGACGCAAGCGCAGGGTCGGACGCAGGGATCGACGTGGTGCAATCCGAATACGCCACGATCGCGGCGGAAAACACTGCACTGGAACGACTTTCCGAGATCGTCGCCGACCAGATCGTCGCCCGCCTCGCCACCTACGCCCGCACCCAGTGAAGGCAAGCGCCAATCAGATCCGGCAGGCGCTGAGCAAACCCAGCCCTGATATCCGCCTCTATCTCCTGCACGGCCCCGATGAAGCGGGTGCAGCCGATCTCGCCAAGCGCCTTGGCGAAGCGATGGGGCCGGAAGCGGAGCGGATCGATCTCGACTCTGCGACCTTGAAGAGTGACCCTGCCCGTCTGGCGGACGAGGCGGCCTCGCTGTCGCTCTTCGGCGGGGCGCGTTATGTGCGCATCGCCGCGATCGGTGAGGAAGGCTTGGCGGCCTTCTCCGCACTGCTTGATGCGGATCGTGCCGGTAATCCGGTTGTTGCGATAGCACCGAACGTCAAGGCGAGTGCCCGCATCGTCAAGCTGGCGACCGACTCGCCTCGCTCCATGGCATTCGGATGCTATATGCCCAGTGCAGCCGATGCCGAGCGGCTGGTCATGACGCTGGCCGGCGAAATGGGCATGCGCCCCGCTGCCGGTGTCGCGCGCCGGTTGGTCGACGCCACCGCTGCAGACCGGGCCATCCTGACACGTGAACTGGAAAAGCTGGCGCTGTATCTGGATGCCGCATCGGATCGCGTCCGCGAGCTCGATCATGACGCCCTAGATGCGGTAGGCGCGGATCTGGGCGAGGCCGAGACGGGGCAAGCCGTCGAAGCCGTCGTTGAAGGTCGGATTGCCGATCTTGGCGGTGAGCTGGCCCTGTTGGACGAGGGAGGCGCATCGCCCATCCCTTGGTTACGCGCCCTCTCCCGCCGCCTGGTCGCACTGGCCGAGATGCGGGCCGAGATCGAGACTGGCGAGCCGGTGGACGCCGTCATGAAGCGTCACCGCGTCTTCTTCCGCGATGAAGCCCAGACGGCCCGCGCGTTACGCCGATGGACCCCCATGATGTTGGCCCGTGCGCTTGCCCGCATCCGTGCTGCGGAGCGCGCCGTCGTAGCGCCTGGCAATGCCGGATCAGTGCTTGCCGAAGCGGAAGCCACGGTCATCGCGCAGGGTATCGCTCGCCGCGGCTGACTCCGTCAGATACCTTCTCCGGTCAATCGCTGACACACCATGTCGAGTTGATCGAGCGTCGAATAGTTCAGCGTCAACGTCCCGCCTTCTCCCGAATGCGCAATCCGCACCGATAGCCCAAGCAGGTCTGCAAGCTGATTTTCCAGTGCCGCGATATCCGCATCGGGCGAGTCCATGGCCGTGCCGCTGTTGGTACCGGCGTTGCGCGCAGAGCCGCTTGCATCCCGATGGCCGTCTTCGGGCGACGCTCGCCCTTTTGCTTCGCGCGTCAGCTTTTCGGTCTCACGAACCGACAGGCCACGGCTCACCACCTGATCGGCCAAGCCCTCCACATCCTGCGCGCCGAGCAGCGCACGCGCATGGCCCATGGACAGCGATCCGTCCACGACCTGCGCCTGCACGCCTGCGGGCAGCTCCAGCAGGCGCAACAGATTGGCGACATGGCTGCGCGATTTGTGGACGATCTTGGCGAGTGCGTCCTGGGTATGGCCGAACTCTCCGGCCAGACGCTGATAGGCTTGCGCTTCTTCGATCGCGTTCAGATCCTGCCGTTGAATATTCTCGACAAGCGCGATTTCGAGCGTTTCGGCATCGTTGAACTCGCGCACGACGACAGGCACTTCATGCAGCCTGGCACGCTGCGCCGCCCGCCAGCGTCGTTCGCCTGCGACGATCTGATATTCCTTGCCATGCGGTCGCACGACGATCGGCTGAATCAGACCGCGCGCTGCAATCGATCCGGCGAGTTCATCCAGGGCTGATTCATCGAACCGACGGCGTGGCTGATCCGGATGCGGTGACAACGCACCGACAGGCAACATGCGAACGCCCGACTGAGACTGATCCATGCCCGGCTTGACCGGTGCCTCTCGCGCGATCTCACCCAGCAAGGCATTCAGGCCGCGCCCTAAACCAGGCCGCGGACGCTTGGCCGCCTCGGTGCTCATGCTGCAGCCTTTGCAGCAGCGGGCAACCGCGAAATGAGCTCGCGGGCCAAGGCAATGTAGGCCTGACTTCCCACGCAGCGATGGTCATAGATCAGCGCCGGCAATCCGTGACTCGGCGCCTCGGAAAGCCGCACGTTGCGTGGGATCACCGTTTCGAACACCACACCCCCCAATACTGCCCGCACATCCGCCGCCACATGATCTGTCAGACGGTTCCGGCGATCATACATGGTCAGTGCCACCCCCATGATCGATAACCCCGGATTGAACCTGGCACGGATACGCTCCACCGTCGTCAGCAGTTGGGACAGGCCCTCCAGTGCAAAGAATTCGCATTGCAGTGGCACGAATAAGGCATGGGATGCGACCATGGCATTGATCGTCAGCAAGCCCAATGAGGGCGGGCAATCGATCAGTACGATGTCCCATTGCCCCGACGATGCCCGCATGGCGCGATCCAGTCGGTGGGTACGCTCTTCGAAATCGACCAACTCAATCTCGGCTCCTGACAGATCGACCGTAGCCGGAAGCAGATCGAGCCGCGGCACCCGGCTGTGCATCACTGCCTGATCGACGCCAACTTCACCCATTAGCACATGGTAGCTGGACCAGCTTCGCTCGCCATGGCTTACGCCCAATCCGGTTGAAGCATTGCCCTGCGGATCGAAATCGATCAGCAGGACGTGCAGACCTGTTGCAGCTAATGCCGTTCCCAGGTTGATCGCAGAGGTGGTTTTACCCACTCCCCCTTTTTGATTGGCCACAGCGACACAGATCATTTGGCGCGTACTCGATCGAGGATCACGATCGACGAGTCTGTCGACGTGACGCTATGTTCCACGTGAAACACGAACTGCCAATGATGGCGAAGCCCGTCCAGGTCGCGTTCGTTAAAGCGGCCGCGAGGTAGCAGCCACCGCGTACCCTGTTTGCCGCAGTGCGCAGCGGCGCGCAAAAGGTTTTCTACGGTTGCGACAGCGCGAGCGGAAATTACATCCGCCTGGTCGCGAACCGCTTCGATCTTGCTGGCGTGCACCATAACCCGGTCGCTGATACCGAGTTGCTCCACGCATTCCGCCAGAAAGGCCGCGCGGCGCTTGCGAGGCTCCACCAAGCTGACCCTACCTTCCCACGCGAGTGCGACGACCATTCCCGGAAAGCCACCACCCGTTCCGATATCGATCCAATGCTCCGCGCCGCCGGGCAGAAAAGATAGCAGCTGCACCGAGTCCAATGCGTGACGCGACCAGATCGTCTCGATGGTAGAGGGAGATATCAGGTTTTGGCGACCATTCTCATCGGCAACCATGGCAAGAAAGGCGCTGATATGGTCGACCGCGGTCTCCCCATGGCGCGCTGCAATCCACGCCTTCGCGTCCTGCTCCGTCACGCGGCACGCTTCCGGGCATGCAGCAATACCGCCGACAAAGCAGCCGGCGTGATGCCGCGGATACGGGATGCCGCGGCGAGGGACGCAGGTCGTGCAAGGGAGAGCCGATCGATCATCTCCTGTGACAGTCCCGGTACCGTCGCATAGACCATATCGTTTGGCAGCATGATTGCTTCGTCAGCGCGCAACCGCGCCACCTCATCCGCCTGCCGTTCCACATATGGAGCATAGCGCGCATCCTCCAGCATTTCTGTCACGACCGCTGCCTCGAATTGCGTGGCCGCGCCGGCTTCGATCACATGATCCAAGGTTACACCCTCAAACCGCAACCACTCATAAGCCGCACGTCGTGTACCATCTTGTGCGACGCTGGCACCGCGTCGCGATACATCGGCTGCCGTGCGCATCGCGGATAGTTGATCGCGCAATCGCTCCCGCTGCTGCGATCGGACCTCTTGATGCGCCAACCGCTCGGCACTCAAACATCCTGCGGTTTGTGCGATCGGCCCCAGCCGGGATTCGGCGTTATCGGCGCGAAGGGATAAACGGTATTCCGCCCGAGCAGTGAGCATTCGATAGGGCTCAGTTACGCCCTGCAACACGAGATCGTCGATCATCACTCCGGTATAGCTGGACGCACGGTCCAGGATTACCGGTGCCATCGTACAGGCATGCGCTGCTGCATTGAGACCGGCAACCAAGCCTTGACCCGCGGCCTCCTCATACCCCGTCGTACCATTGATCTGTCCGGCACAGAATACACCATCGATCGCGCTCAAGGCCAGGCGTGCGTCCAGTGCGCGAGGATCGATATGATCATATTCCACCGCATATCCGGGCACGGTGATGCGGGCACTTTCCAGCCCTGGCATGCTCGCGATCATGGCCTCCTGCACGTCCGTCGGCAGAGAAGTGGACAACCCGTTAGGATAAACCAGCGCGTCATCCAGACCCTCCGGCTCCAGAAAAATCTGATGGCTGTCGCGATCGGCAAAACGCTTTATCTTATCCTCGATCGACGGACAATATCGGGGTCCGTTGGCCTCAATTGCTCCAGTGAACAATGGGGATCGATCGAACGCCTCAGCAATGATGGCGTGGGTTTGTGACGTTGTTCGGGTGATCGCGCAGGCAATTTGCGGAAGCGGACGGAAACGCGTCATGGGTGACATCGTCCATGGCTCGCTGTCCGATGGCTGCTCGGGCAGGACGGCCCAATTGATCGTCCGCCCGTCCAATCGGGGCGGGGTGCCTGTCTTCATCCGTGCCATGGGCAGGTTCAGCGAACGGAGTTGCTCCGCCATCCGACTGGCAGACCTTTCCCCTATCCTGCCTCCTGCATCACGCTCGTCTCCACGAAACAGTCGACCGCCCAGGAACGTACCTGTCGCCAGAACGACCGCGCGGCATGCGATGATAGTGCCATCTGCCAGCCGGACTCCCGCGATGCGGTCTCGCTCAATATGCAGCGCCGCCGCCTCGCCCTCGACGATGCTCAGGTTGGATTGCGCCGCCAGCATCTGTCGTATCGCCGCGGCGTAACGTCTCCGATCGGCTTGGACCCGTGGCCCTTGAACGGCCGTTCCCTTGCTACGGTTGAGCATCCGATAATGGATCGCAGCGGCATCCGCGGCACGGCCCATCAATCCATCGAATGCGTCCACCTCCCGCACGATATGCCCCTTGCCCAATCCCCCGATCGCTGGGTTGCAGGACATGGCGCCGACTGTTCGGCGATCAAAGGAGAGAAGCGCGGTTTTTGCACCACGACGTGCCGAAGCGGCAGCCGCTTCGGTTCCGGCGTGCCCACCGCCGATTACCACAACATCGAACATCCCGCCGCTTTAGTGCAACTTGCGCATCCGCGAAAGCATCTGCCGAATGTTCCACGTGAAACGCTGCTGCTATTTTCCGAGGCAAAAGCGCCCGAACAACGCGTCCAGCATCGTCTCCGTAGCACTCACTCCCAACAGACCGCTGAGACATGCACGCGTCACACGAAGATGCTCGGCAAGGAGCAACAGATCAGAGGCGGGAGCCAACGATAACGCTACCGCCGCCGCACGGCACTCCTCCTGCTGATGGCGTTTCAACGCAATGGCATCGGCCCTAGGCAGAAGGGACTCCGCATGTGAGGCGATCAACCGCCAAACGGCGGCAATGCTTCCAGCATCATCCTGGCTAACCGCCACATTCTTGCCGGACGGCAAGATTGTGCGCCCATCGAGATCCGCGCGTGTATGCAGCCATATCGCATCATCCCGCGGCGGCGGCGTGTCGGCCAGCCACAGCAGAATGTCCGCCGCTGCTATAGCTTCTTCCGCGCGGCCGATACCGATCGCCTCAATCGCGTCATCGGTGGCCGCAGCGAGTCCCGCCGTGTCCACCAGGATATAGGCCACGCCGCCACGAACGATGGTCGCTTCGATCCTGTCGCGGGTCGTACCGGCGATGGGCGATACGATCGCTGCCTCCCGCTCGCACAACAGGTTAAGCAGCGTCGACTTGCCGCTATTCGGAGGCCCCCCCAGGACGATGCGCAAGCCGTCATACAGCCGATCAACCGGCGGCCGCTCGACCTCCTCCAGCATCTCGACCGCCAACACATCCATGTCCGCCTTCAACCGATCCAGCGATACGGCATCGACCGGCACATCATCTTCTTCGGCAAAGTCGAGCATCGCCTCTGCCCGTGCAGCCATATCCGTCGCACGATCCAGCCAGTTGCGCACCCTGGCACTGACCCTCCCCTCGACCGCACCCAAGGCCGCAACCCGCTGCCGCTCCGTCTGCGCCTCCAACAGATCGGCCAATCCCTCGGCTTCGGCCAGATCGATCCGGCCATGTGCCAGTGCACGACGGGTGAACTCACCAGGTTCAGCACGGCGCATATCGGGAAGATCAGCCAGCGCCGCTTCCACGGCCGCGACCACGGCACGTCCACCGTGGCAATGCACCTCTACCAGATCCTCGCCGGTTGCAGTCGCCGGGCCTGGAAATATCAGAACGAGCGCGCGATCCAGTATTCCGCCGCGGCGATCTCGCAGGGTGCGCATGCGTGCTTCACGCGGAGGCGGCAACCTACCTGCCAATTGCATCGCAGCCGACATGGCTCCCTGCCCGCTCACCCGGATGACGGCAATGGCTGCGGGGGGCTGGCCACTGGACACGGCGAAGATCGTTGAAGGGGTCGCCATGGCGTTCAGCGCTGTGCCGTCTCGAACAACCGGCGCCAGAAGGTTACGCCAGCCTCTCCCATCGGCGCCCAGTTGCGCATCATCGATTCCATCATCTCGGGCTTGATGCCCGACTCCATCGTCTCCAGCATCAACTGCGTGTATCGGTCATGGATCGGCGTCAGGTCCGGCAGGCCCATCGCACGGCGCGCCTCTTCAGGGGTGCATTCGATTTCCACATTCACCTTCATTGCACCTGTCTCCCTAGTCGCGCCGACTTGAGCATGACCGCTCCGGCGGCGCATAGGGACATATGGCCGCGGGTGTCACGCGACCGCAACGACCAAACCGAAGGAGATGCTGGCCATGACGGGAATGATAACGGTCAAAACATTGGACGGCGATGCGCACTTCGACGCTTATTCCGCTGAACCTGCGCAAACGCCCCGTGCAGCAATCGTGGTGATTCAGGAAATCTTCGGGGTGAACGCAGGTATTCGCAGCAAGTGCGATGCCTTGGCCAAAGCGGGCTATCTGGCGATCGCGCCTGACCTCTTCTGGCGTATCCGCCCCGGTATCCAGTTGGATCCGGACGTGGCCGATCAGATGCAGCAAGCACTCGAACTGATGGGTCAGTTCGATCAGGACACGGGCATCCGCGATATTCAAGCGACGATTCAGACCGCACGCGAAAAGATCTTATGCCAAGTCCGGGATTAAGCGGACCGTCCTCGCGAAATCGCTCAAAGCCGCGCCTCTGCCCACCCGATCGCTTGGCATAACAATGCCATTCGTCGGCACCTAGAGGAGGTCTGTGGAAGGGTCCGCGCCCCCGTGGGGTAGGTGTGATTTCATGCTGAAAGCGGACCTCCTGCACCGCCTCTTTAGGTCCGCACGCAGTCATCCCCACCTGGAGTGGGCGCGGCCCTCGTGCTTTCATTCCCAATAGTGGTGCAACGTTCCGTTCTGGAGGCGGACGACAAGGGTGGAGCGCGGGTTATACTCCCACACGCTGCCCTGACGCTGGCCGCGATTCCCATTCCGGTCGAGGCGTGTTGCGGCGATTATGAAGCAGCGGACATCGTGAGCATCAAGTCGCAACTAGCCCTTGAGAGCGACTCGTCGCCGCCGAGTAGGCGCACGCCGTGAAGGCGGCGCACATCGTCATAGCGGCGACGCACGAGAACTGGTCCCGCGTAAGCGCGCTGATCGTCAGGAACACAAAGCCTGCCAAGGCGTGCTTCCATTGTGAGCCTGGTTGAGCGACGATGTGGCCGCCGTCCTTCCGGCTCGCCGGGTCCGTGCCAGCCTGAGGGTGAGCCGGGGAGCTCAGCAGACCTTGTACTCGTCGTTCTTCGACGTCCGCCCGCCAGACAAGCAGCCGGTCGGCGAGAAAGGCCGAGAACGCGTCCGCCTCTTGCGCCACCTCGACGATGAAGCGGACCTGCGGCATCGCCCGCTCCACCGCCGTTACTGCGCGGGCGAAGGCGTCGTGCCGTCCTTCCGCCCTCGCCAACTCCACCCAGGTCAGTAGCGCCTCCAGGTCCGCGA
Source organism: uncultured Sphingomonas sp. (assembly GCF_946477935.1). Taxonomy (GTDB): domain Bacteria; phylum Pseudomonadota; class Alphaproteobacteria; order Sphingomonadales; family Sphingomonadaceae; genus Sphingomonas. The sequence continues at coordinate 28,601 of NZ_CAMLAC010000007.1, forward strand.
AGGTGCTCGCTGCGGCGCTCGGTTGCACAGGGTCGAAAGTGTTCAGCCCGAGTCGTGCACGAAGGACGGACACCTCGGGCGGCAGCCCTTTCAGGATCGCCCACACAAGGTTTCGGAACAAGGCGGCGATGCCCGGCACCACCTGATCCATTTGGTCGATGACGCCGCCCGGAATATCACGCGGGATATGGTCGCCTGCTTCGTACTTCTTGAGAAGCCGGAACCGGAGTGGTCGACCGGTCGGCCCAAGACCCGTTCTCCAAGCGCCCGACACCGAGTGCAAGAGCCTCGCCACCGCCCTGATCTTCATCTCATCAACAGGATGCTTCCGCCGGCGGTCGACCATGACGCTCTCCACAAAACAATAAATGTATGTTGCCTGTGTATTGTCGTGCCCGAGTAGCGCAACGGCTTGTGATCACGGCTTGAAAAGGTGCGCTGGTGACCGACGTTGTAGATGCCGAAGGGATTACGCCGGAGCGGGCGGAGGTGCGCAGCACGATGCTCGCCGCCTTCGGTCCCGTGCTGAGAGGCAAGGAGCTCGTCCGCGCGCTGGGCTTCGACAGCATGGAGGCGCTTCGCCAGGCCAAGCGCCAGAAGCGCGTCGGCGTGCCCGTGTTCGTGGCGCCCGCGCGCAAGGGCCACTTCGCATACACCTGCGACGTAGCCGACTGGCTGCATGATCTTCGCACCCAGGCGAAAGGAGGCGAGCCATGACCTAACGACCAACCTTCACTCGCCTGAAATGCAGCGAGCCCCGAAGCGCTCTAACGCCCGGGGCTCGTGAAGATAGTCTCTCAGCTAAGGACCTATCTCCGGCATTTCGATCCTTTTGTCAATCGCGGACGGCGCACGCGCGCCGCCCGGTGATGCGCCATGCCGAGAATATGCCATGTCCATCGATCATTCTAATCAGATCAACAGAAGAGGTTTCGAGTCGGTCGTCCGGCTCATGAAGCGTTACGCCGCAATCGAACCTTCGACACGCCCGCAACTTCCAATCACGTCTGGGTTCTTCCTCCGCTCGTTCGCTGACGCGAGTGGATGTTGGCGATCCCTCCCGTATGTCAGGCCGGCCGTAAACCACTTTGCCCGGTGGCTTGGCGACGAACCTGCGGCTGTGCTCGCGGCGGACGCGGACATGCTGGAACGCTTCCGCGCTCACTTCGTCAGCCTGTTCACCCGTTCCGCTCACCCGAACAAATATCGTGCGCGGAGTATGGTCCACCTCGCCCGCCTGCTCCTCTACCTTCAATATCAGGGTTTCAGCCCTTCCCATGGCTGGAGCGGCGAGGACGCCGATCTGTGCATCCGTTTTCGAGATGCGCTAGTCGCAGCCGGTCTGCACCTGAACTACGCCAACTCGCAAGCGCTGCATGGAGCGCACCTTATCGTCTGGGCGCGTCTTCATGGCCTGGATCGGACGGCCATCGACCCCTCCGCGATCGCACGCTTCGCCGAGCACCGCTGTTGCTGCGGTCTCGTCAACGACGACGGTCACATGTACCGGGTGCACGTTCAATCACGCAGGCGGGCAGCCGTCCGCCTCCTCAGGTTCGCGGACGGCGGAAGTGCCCTCCTGGTGAATGGCGTCTCGGTCCGGGTCACCGGGCACGCGAAGCGAAAGCTATCGGCGGGCGCAGCCGCGTACCGCGATTGGCTGATCCGGCATCGCGGCTTGGCGTTGTCGACGATTACCTCGTACATGAACGAACTCGTGAAGTGGCAAGCGGAACTCGGCGACGACGCCGGAACCTATACGGCAGCACGGATCCGCTCGCTTGCGCGCAAGCATCTTGAAGGACGTTCGCCCGCGGGTCAGAGCCGTCTCATCACGGTCGTCAGGAGCTACCTGCGTTTCAGAGCGGGTCGCGGCGAGTGCTCGCCGGCGGTGGCCGACGCGCTGATTTCCCGCCCGACCTACAGCCTCGGCACCGTGCCGCGTAGCCTGCCGTTCGAGACGCTGAGGATGGTGGCTGCGTGCTGCGACCAGAATAAGCCGGCTGGCATCCGCGACCGCGCGATCATGACCTTGTTGCTCGAGACCGGCATGCGGAGCATCGAGGTGGCCCGGCTCCAACTTGGCGACATCGACTGGGATCGGGCCGAGATCGTCGTACGTGGCAAGGGCGGCCGAGCGTCGGCGATGCCGCTGCCTCAGGCGAGCGGCGATGCTATCCTGGATTGGCTCGAGCGGGCGCGGCCCGCCACTGACGACGACTCCGTGTTCGTGAGGCTGCGCGTGCCGCATATCAGCCTGGCGCATCATGGTTCTGTAACCAATGTCGTGCGCAGTGCGCTCGCGAGGGCGGGTCTGGTCGGCGCCGGCGGCGCCCACCTGTTCCGGCACGGCCTCGCGAGGAAACTTCTGAAGGAAGGCAGCGGTCTTCCGGCGATCTCCGGCGTGCTCCGTCACGAGTCGCTCGACACCACCATGCTCTACGCAAAAGTGGACGAGACAGGTCTCAAGGGCATCGCCTGCCCCTGGCCGGGAGCGGGGCGATGATCGCCGCCGTGGAGGGCTATCTCGAGCTGCGCAAGCAGCTCGGGTACCAGGACGCCGACCTCCGGGTCAGGCTCCGCAAGTTCGCCGCCTTCGCCGCCGCGCGGGGTGCGAGCCATCTCCGCAACCATGACGTCCTCGCCTGGACGGAATCTTTGGGCAGTGCCAACTCCCGGCGTACACACCTCGATTGGCTGGCGAATCTAGGCGTGTTCCTGCGCGCCGAGGACGACAGGCACGAGATCCTGCCGCCGGACTATACGTCGCGGCTGGGACGCCGCAACCGGCTCACCCCCTTTGTGTACTGCGAGGAGGAAATCCTGCGCATCATGGACGGGTTCGGGTCGTTGGGACTAAGACATCCATACGATGCGTCCACCTATCGTGCGATCATCGGGCTGATCGCGGCGACGGGCATGAGGCTGAGCGAGGCGTTGAACCTCAGGCTCGCGGACATGAACGGCGCCGAACTCTTCGTGCGCCAGTCAAAGTTCAAAAAGGATCGGCTCGTCTTCGTGGACGACAGCACCGTGCGTGCGCTGAGTGACTATCTGGCGCTCAGACCCCCCAAACTCGACGCCCCCAAACTGTTCGTGATCTGGACGAACCGCACACCCAGCATAGTCCAGATGGACCAGGTATTCCGTCGATGCACAAACCTCCTCGGTATGAAGGGCCGGGATGGGAGCGGGCTGCCCCGCATCCACGATCTGCGGCATACCTTCGCCATCAACTCGCTCGCCGCGTGCGCGCACGATGAGGAGCTCGTCGCCAACCACATCGTGGCGCTCAGCACCTACCTCGGTCATGTCGGCGTGAGGAGCACCTACTGGTACCTGCGCCTCCTGCCCAAAACCAAGCTCGCCATCGCCAGAGCCATAGAGGATATGCGTCATGCGCAATCGCATGCCTAACGACGTACCGACCCTTGTGTCGGGCTACCTCGACCAACACCTCGGTCGCGTGCGAGGCCTCAGCCCGAGAACGCAGGAGGTCTATGCGGATTCCCTGCTGCTCTTCTTGCAGTACGCCTCCAGGGAGAAGGGCACGGCTCCGGATCGCCTGCTCTTCAGCGATCTGGACCCCGACACGGTGCTCACGTTCCTTAACTACCTGGAGGAGGAACGCGGCAACACGGCGCGCTCGCGTAACCTGCGTCTGTCCGCCCTGAAATCGTTCTTCGGCTATGCGGCTTTCAAGAACCCGGCGCTCCTCGACCAAGTTTCCAGGGTCAAGGCGATCGCGGGCAAGCGGTACAGCAAGGGAGTCGTCGCCTACCTGACCCCTGAGGAGGTCACGGCGGTCCTCAATGCTCCCGATCCCAACTCGCGCTTTGGGCTCAGAGATAGGGCCATGCTCCTCATCACCTACGCCAACGGCTTGCGCGTGTCGGAAGCGTTGCGGCTTGGAATTGGCGACTTATGGCTCGGCCGCAATCCCAACATGACGATCCTGGGCAAGGGCGGCACGAAGGACGTGATGGAGCTCCTGCCTGAGCATGTGGACGTGCTCAGGGCATGGCTCGACGCCAGGCCACAGACGGCGTCCCAGCTCGTCTTCGTCAACCGGGGCGGCGAGCCGTTGACCCGCGACGGCTTCGCCTACCTGCTCACCAGGTACGCCGGCATCGCGGCGCGCGTCATGCCTTCCATCGCGAGAAAGCGCGTCACCCCGCACGTCCTTCGCCACTCCTGCGCGATGGCCGTCCTGAAAGCGACCAAGGATCCACGAAAAGCGGCACGCCACCTCCGCCACGTAGGCTATAAGAGCATCGAGACGTATCTGCACGCCAACCCGGAAGAGCAACTCGCGACACTGACGGCCCACGCCGAGCTGGGCATCAAGCCGGGCAAGTTCCGGGAGCGGGCGCCAGGGGTCCTGGAGACTCTGCGCTTGGTGCGGAAACGTACGCTATATTGAGAGGTCGGCCGAGACCGACGATCATGACTAGACGTCGTGACCGTCCGTCTCGGACAAGATGTTCGTAACTCAGTCGAAATCCTTCCGAAGCTTGGCTTGGTACTTGATCACGTCCAGCTCGTCCTTCAGGTGGTCCTGCCAGATGAAAGTTTTCTTCACCATGCGCCGGGTGGGCATGATGTCGAGCGCCTCGATCGCTGTTCTTCGCTCATCGAGGAAATGGGTCGGCTTGCCCATGCTGTACGGCGTCACGTAGAGCGTCGTGCTGGTTAGCCCGTCTATGCCGCTGGCCGACATGCTCTCGAAGAATGCCGCGAGCCTGCTCGCTATGTCGGGCAGCGGCCACATGCCCTTCGCGCTGACCTTCACCGCCGAACTCCATCGACTTGCGCCACAGTAGCAGGGTCCGAGCCGCGGTCGATCTCGCGTCCAAGCAGAGCATCTGTCAAGCCAGGGACGAGCATGGTCGCCGAGGCCGGGTGCGCTGTGTCTTTCGTCCGCATGTCTCCGCTCCGGACTAACGGTTTGCCGCCAGCGCCCGATGCACCTGGCCTCCTGGGCCGTGACCGAGTCGAGTGGACACGCGCGAGGTGCAGCTCTCCCTGCGCTGCCTTCTGCGCTCCTGCCCCGAGTGGTGGCCGCTCATCATGTTCTGGGACGCTGCGGCCCAGGAGAACGACGTCGGCCGGGCACAGGGCACGACCGCCGCGTTCAACGGCATCGTCCGGCAACTGCGCAAAGCTAGGCGGCTGGATGAAGCGGGGTAGCGCTTCTTCGCCGCAGGAAGCATGCTGGCCGACACAGGAAACGAAGATAGAAGTGGAGCGCTTACAATCGATGATAGCCAACCCAGAGTTCGAAGACATGCTGGACGACTGGCTACAGGTTATTGATCGCAATCTCGCTCTGGACGGCACGGCCCTGACGACCCGGCCGCTCGATGCAGCGTGCCAATTCGTGCGCTTCGCCATCAAGCAAATCCGCATCGGCGACGTCGAGTCCAAGCCAGGTAAGTTCCTCGACTATTTCGCGAGCGAGTGGTTCAAGTTCATCTTTGCACGAACCTCGGCCTGGTATCGCGGGCGCTACGGAGAGGCGCTGGACGGGAACTCGGAGCGTGAGGTCGCCGGCTGCGTGTTGATTTTGGACACTCCCTTCGTGCTCCAAATTCCTGTGGTCACCCACCGTCCCGGCAAGCCGGGTGACACGATGTGGATCCACTTTCCCAAAGAGGTCGAGGGGGACGAAGACGCGCTCACCTGGCTTAAGAAGGGACCTAACGTTGCATCATTGAACCGCGCGGAAGGTATGAAGGCGCGGCGGCTGGCCAACGAGGTCGCCGGCGCGATCCGCGCGATCTACACGTCGCTCGCCACCATCGAGAGAACGTCCGATCGCGTCGGTGAGTTCGGCGGTGCCATCCTGCCGCACCTAGATCGTGCGGCGGTTCAGATCGCTCGCGCGCGTCCTGAGGACTTAAAGCATGCTCATTGGGATATGCAGATGGCGTGCGAGCTTTCGCTGAAGCTGGTGGCCGAGCAGCGGGCAGGTTCGTTCGAGGTCACGCACGATCTCTACCACCTCTACGACCGGATACCCGGTCCTCCGCCCTTCAAGCGCCCGTTCCTGTCGAACATTCCCAATTGGCAGAAGATGGCGGAGTGGCGCTACGGCGGAGGGCAGCACATCTCGATCGCTGACGGTTTTTCCCGATACCGCAGCACCCTGAAGATTGTTGCAGCTGCAGCTCGGGTGACTAAGCGGGAGCTGTACATCGGGGGTGCTAGCATCGAGCTGAAAAAGCCGCCCTTCCTTCATGACAATTCGGAGTTGTTCGTGCCCCGCAAGCTGACCGAACGGAATCAGCGGGATATGTGAACCTCGGCAAACGAAGCGCTCCGTCGAAACTGAAGGGTTGCCGAGCGGCTTGCTCGTTCCGATTTGTGGGCCTGTCATGAACGATGAAGAGCTCCCGCTTCCCACCTCCGCGCACGTAATGAAGCAGTACCGGCAGATGCGGCCACTTCTGAAGGTGGCCGGTCTATTTAGCCGCGAACTTGCGCATCAGGCCAAGGCGTTGAATGAGCAGTTCGAAAATGTCCAGCGTATGCACCGCGAGCGCGAAGCGTTTGCCGCCCGGTTCGGGCCGCTTGGCTGGACCAACTATGACCGGCTTTCGGTTGATTCCGTCGCGCGCGCGGTTGCAGAAACAAACGATGACGCGGCTGAGCACTTGCTCGCCGCCCATCATCTTGATCCCGACACGCTGCAGTTCCTGAGTTATCGCTTTCACGTCACCCGCTTTGAAGCCTGGCAGGCGCTCTACGAACGCGCGGTCGAGCGGGCACTGGCCGAAGATTATCTCTCGGCCGTGCCGCTGGTACTGATCGTCATCGACGGCATCTGCACCACCAAGACGGGAAAACATCCCTTCTCCGGCGGTGCCGACGCGCCGGTGTTCGACAGTCAAACCTCCGGCCCGGCCGGAATAGCCGAGGGGCTGGCCATACTTGGCGCAACCCGCCGCAAGCTCGATCCGGAGCCGATCCGCAGTCCCTACCGGCACGGCATCCTTCACGGCCTGAACCCAAATTTCGGCAATGCGCTTGTTGCAGCGAAGGCGTTCAACCTTCTCCAGGCGAGTGTCGACTACTTTGATCGTTGTGAGGACGAAGAAGCACGCATCGCTAAGGCGGCAGCCGAGCAGCGCCCCGCCTCTTGGTCGGAACTCGCCACCAAGACGGCTAACACGCGCGAAATGGGTCGTCGGATCGATGCTTGGCAGGCACGGCCGGAGCGTGCGGGCGAGACGCTCGCCACGTCCGAAGGCGTGCACCACCTCGTTCCAGATAGCCCGGAGGGCATTGCGGCGTCCTATCTAGCGGCGATCATGGCCCGCAACTTCGGAGAAACTGCAAAAGCGACGATCGATTATCCGTGCCGGTCTATAGGCTTCCGCGCCGGAAGGCATCGCGAAGAACTGGGTGATCTTAAGCTCACCTCCTGGCAGATCACCGGGGTGCGTGACGAGGCCGCAGCGATCAGCGTTGTGACGACGCTCGTCAGCGGCATGCATGGCGAAACAGCCTGGTCGGGCGAGCAGATGATGCGGCTTATTTACGGCGACGCCAAATACGATTTGATGGTGCGCGGCGCCGAGGGCGGGCGCTGGTCGGTAATGCCCAACTACCTCAACGCGCTTTGGGGCACGGCGGCGCGATCAATGCGGGCACAGGTAGGGCTCGAAGAGACGTCCAAGGACGATGACTAGCGCGGGTGGTACTTTGGACAAACCGGTTGGCTGGATCCGGACATGCAGGAGCTCACCACTCGTCCCATAACTTGCGCGCGACTCTGAGATAAGAATCGAGTTGTTCGGCGCTCCACGTGACCGATGAAGTCGGATGTGGTTCCCGCGAAATTCCACTCCGGGATACCGGCCGGGTCGAGCGGCGCCACCCGCGACGGGCGGATCGTCCTTCGCCGCGATATGTCGTGGAAGGGCCAGAGCGTCATGTCTGGGTCTCGCCTAACGGGCCCGATCCTGCCGGAGCGCAGCGCGGCACATAGAGCCGCGAACGGTTGTTACGGGCGGGAAGGCCTCTAAGCTGGCGTGGTATGCCGACCTTTGCGAACTTAAAATCCCTACTGGAAGCGCAGGAGCAGCGTCTCTATGCGGTCGTCGCGCGCAAGGGCGAGTTCCGCACGCCGGTCGCGGAACCCTCGAAGGACCGGGTCGCCGGCCACATGGTGGTCGCGGAGCATGCCGCCCACCAATCCGCCCTATTGCGCTTCGACCAAGCGAGCGGGGCTCTCGGCCAAGCTGGACGCTCGCTCGAGGCGTTCAAGCGCTTACCAATGTGGACGCGTCTCTGGCGGAGGAGCGAAGCCAAGGCGCTTGAGGAAGGCGTCCGGAAGAGGGCGGCCGCCTTGCGATGCGCCGAGGAGGACGTGACCGCGACCAAACAGGTTTACGTCGCTCGCCTAGAAAATCTCTTGCAAGGAGCCGGCGTCTCCGACATGCGCGCCAATGCGCCGAGGCCCGCGCCGCAGAAGCGCGTCGGATCGAGAAATTCGACGCGGTGCTCGCGGCCGAGCCTGTCCTGCGGCGACTGTCGATCCTGCTCGCGAACCTGCGAGGCAGGACGTGGCTGTCCGACGCGGACGCGCTTCATCCGCAAACCCTGATCGGGCTCGACAAGCTGCGTAGTCTGGCCGACGCAACGAATGACGACACGTTCCGGGCCGAGGTCGCCTGCTGGCCGATCAGACGGCTTCCGGACGACGCGGCCCTGTCTGGCTTCCAGGGCCGCGCGACGGCGGTGGTCGACCGCTGGCGTAGTGCCGGACTCGGCCTGTTCCAGGCCTCGCCCGATCGAGAACCGCTGGTCGCCGCCAACGTCGCCGTGCTGCGGGGCGAGCTGGGCGGGACCGTCACGTCCGGCGGGGCCGACCCGCACGCCGAGTACCTTGCCAGGCTGGTAAGGCCGGCCGAGGAGGACCCTGCACTCGGCTTTCTGCTTCACTGGGCGGCGCTGGCGGCCGAGGCGGACAACATCGAGAGCCGGCCCGCTCATAGGCCGGAAGAGAAAGACAGCGAGCTCCTCACCCAGGCGTTGGGCCAGCAACTAAGGTCGCTCGGGCGCGAGTTGTTCATCGACCTCGGCTATGGTCCAGAGGCGGCATGCTGGGTCGGGACCTTCGACGTCGACAAGTACGTCGTCGAGCCGGAGGTCGGCGCCGACATCGGCATCGTCCTCGACCACAGGGCGGAGGACGGCACACGGACGGTTCGGGCGGCGCTGCTACAGGCCAAGCGCCAGGGTCGCGGCTTGGCCTCCGTCCATACGCCGGCCAAGACCAAGGGCGGTTCGGTCACGCGCTCGCGCAACGACCAGCTCCGTGCGCTGCTGAGCATCCCGGATCTGGGCTACTATCTGTTCCACAACGAGGACCCGGAGACCGGTTTACCGGTCACGGTCGTTGCGGCGAAAGCCATCTGGCGGCGGCTTTCTCGGGCCGCTCAGACGGTAAGTCCGGACGAACTAGACCCTGGCCACTGCCGGGTGCGGGTGGTGGACGACGCGACCGACTTCCCGACCTTTATGGGATTCGTGCTGCCGCAGCGCGGCGTATCTTACGCCTCGTCCGCCGACGCCATCATGGCGCTGGGTGCGCCACGCCGTGTCGGCGGTGCCGAACACACCGAGCGGCTCGCCCGCTCGCTCGTAATCTGCCGGATCGGCGTACCGGGCCTCGAGCGGCGGGAGCGAGAGCTGCTGGAGGGATTGGGCTACCGGCAGAGCGCCTTGGACCGCGAGCGCGAAGAACACGAGCGACAAGCCGCACTGGCGGCGGCACACGCCCGTTCCCGCGGCTCGAGCCGGTAGCCGGAGCGATACGGGGAGCATGCGCCGTCCTGCCGACGGCGAGAGCCGGTCGGAAATTGCGGGGTACATCGGCCGCCGCGCCACAAGGGCGGCGATTTGTGGTGAGACCGCGTCGGCGGTGTTAGCGTCCCGAAATGGGCGACCTCCTGGACAGTTTCGACCGGAGCCTCGAAGGGCTGCCGCTGCTCTCGATGAGGCGGCTGGTCGACGAAAAGTTGAAGGCGATCGGGACCGTTGACGACGCGGTCGCCGATCGTCTCGCGAACGCCCTCATGGCGCAAGAGGACAGCGACATCGACTTGCACGAGCTCGGCATCGGAGCCGACCTCGAGTTCACGTCTGCCGACGTCGAGTGCATCGAAAAGGCGACCGCCGCGCTGTTCGAAAGCATGCCCGAGCTGCTGCAGGAACTCGCCGTCGAAGCCGGCGACGCGATCGCGGGTGACCTGGGCGAGCTGGAGAACGTGCTCGCCGGCCGCGATCGCTTCGACAACGGCGAGAACAGCGCGGCGGGGTTCCATTTGCGCTAGTCGGGACGCGCTCCTCTGCGGCCCGACAGCACTGGCGTGCGTCGATCCGGCTTCACGGGCGGAGATGCTGGTCGAGCTGTCCGGAGCAATCCCCGATCAATCGTCTTCGAACATCGCGACCGCATGGGCCTGCCGCACCCGCGCGAGCACGTCGTCGAAGCTCTCGACGGAATCGCCGACGCCGATAAGATGCTCGACCTCCTCGAAAGCCGCGCGCGCGGCGGGACGCGAGTGATCCTTCAGGTGCACGGCGTTCGCGAGGAGCTCCGGACTGGCGCAGCCTTTCCGAACGACTCCGCTGAGCGTCTGCACCAGGGTCGGGATTACGGGATCGGTGCCGTCGGCCACGGCTTTGGCGGCCATGATGCGCGCGGGAAGGCCGGCGACGAACGCGATGTCGGGCACCAGCCGGACGGCGAAGTGCCGCGCGGTCTCGCAAGTCTTTATCAAGTGTTCCTTGGTGCCGATGGCGCGCTCGAGTTCGCACAGCGGCTTGGCCGCCATCCACGCTGCGAGTAGCGGCCGCATCTGGGGCAGCGCGACCTTCGCCTTCTCGACGCTGCCGTCGAGCGCGCGATAGTCCTTCCCGAACAGGCCCTCGATGTCGCTAGGCCGGATCAGGTACATCAGCCAGGCGGGATGCGCTTCGATCCAGTCGAAGATTACGTCCATGCATTCGGTGCTGGAGCCGCCGAAGGCTCCTGTCTCGACGAGCGCCGCGAGGCTCTCCGCCACCGCGTACGGAATGCCTGCCGCGGCCGCGACGCGCTCGAGCCAGGTCCGTTCCTCTTCCGGTGCCAGCTCCTCGCGACGCGCGAGCGCGGCGTCAATCCGACTCTCGATCCACGCCTCCTGACCCGCTTGGCGCTTGCGGTAAGCGACGAACGACCGGCGAAGCATGGTTGAGGCCAGAGCATCGGGCTCCTCGTCGTCGCCGACCGGCAGCCGGGCCAGGAGGTAGTCCTCGTTGTCCCCGGCCGTGCCCATGTGGATGCGGTCGAGCAGGTCGGTGAGCGGATCGTCGATCGTAAGACACTGGTCGGACTGTGCGAAGATGCCCTGAAGCGACATCCAGTGGCTCGCGATCGTGTTCTCGTCGTCGTCAATGTTGATGATCTTGCTCGGCACGACCAGCACGAAGCCTTGCCCACCTTCGCCCGCTCGGCCGGCGCGCCCGGCGGCGTTGAGGAGTTCATGCGCGTCAAGCTGCTTGAACTTGTCGTCGGACACGTCCCAGCGACTATCGCCGGCGATCAGCACGATGTCGCTCGGTAGGTTCATGCCTTGGGCAAGCGTGGACGTGGCGAACAAAGCGTCGAGACCGTCGCGACGCTTGAACAGCGATTCGTGGAGCGCGCGCTCGGGCTTGAGCAATTGCGCGTGATGGCTTGTCGCGCTCCCATCCACCTGGCCGTCGGCGTCGAGCTGAAGGTAGCAATATTGCGGTCCGCCCAGCTCCTCCTCGACGAGCTTGCGCCACGCCTTTTCGTCCTCGGTGAGCGCGACACGGCGATCGGGAAGCAGCTTTCGGAAGTGCCGGACGGTGGACTCGGCCGCCGTCGTGCTCTGGACGAACGTCAACGTTTTCAGCCCGTCTTGCGCCGCTGCGGCCGCGATCGTACCCGCGACGACGTTGCCGTTCGGCGTGAGATACCATTCGCCCGTAAATTTCGCCTTGCTCGACGCGAAAGGCACGTCGTCGTCGAGGAGCGCCATCAGCGCATAGTCCTCGCGGTTTCGGGTCGCCCAAGTCTGACGAAGGCAGAAAAAGGCGAGCGGCCGAGCGTGAAGGCGGCTGGCCAGAGCCTTCGGCACGCCGCTGGTGGTCGCGGTGAGTTGCTCGGCCCTCAACAGGTCCTCCAACTCGGTGATGCGCTCGGCACCGTAAGCGACGCAACCGCGCGCTTGGCGAGTCGGCTTCCAGGCCAGATCGAGCGGGAGGCATGGGCGGCCGGTCAGCTCCGCGATCCAGCCGGCCATCTCGTCTGCGTTCTGCATCATTGCGGAGATCAGCAGGAGATCCGCGTCGGGGGCCGACTGGGTGAGGTTCAGCACGCACAGCATCGCGTCGACGGCCCGGCGGCTGCGGTCGGACTCGCGGGGATGCAGGAGGTGGCATTCGTCGAACACGACGAGTGAGACCGCCGCAAATGCCTCCGGCTGGAGCGATTGCAGCACAAGACAGCGCTCAGGCGTGGTGACGATGATCTCGGGCAGCACCAGCAGGTCGGCGAAGGTGATCTCGTCGTCGAGGTCGCCTACGACGTTGAAGTCGGCGAACGCCCTGTCGAGCGTGAATGCGGTCTGATCGACCAGCGCGAGCGTCGGCGCGAGTACCACCACCGTCCCTCCGCTGAGCAAGGCCGCGGCGATCTTGAGTTCGGCGAGCGTGGACTTGCCGCCGCCGGTCGGGAAACTGACCGTCGCGGAAACGCCCTTCGCGAGGTAGCCTTGCTCCAAGGCTTCGCGGTGGTTGCGCCACAGATAGGGGCGTTTGTAGGCCGCGCGGCGGACGATCCGCCACCAATCGTCGGCATCGACGCCGCTAGGCGCGCGTACCTGGCACAGGCTCGCGTCTGCCAGATCACGCGACACCGCGAGCAGCAACTTGGCAACATGCAATGGGCCGGGAAAGACGCTGACCACGCTCGGCCCGCCCTCGTCGAACACGTCCTCGATCGGCGCGATGCACAGCTCGCACACTTGCGCGAAGATGCGCTGAGCCTCTGAGTCCGCCACGGCTTCGGGATCATCAGGCGGTCGTTGGAGCAGCTCGCGGGCGAGCTGAATCACGCCGGCGTGCAGTTGGCGGAACAAGGCATCCACCGCGAGCGCTGCGCCGCCACCGTCGGCTGGTACGTCGTAGCCCTCGGACCTGTCGGGATTGACCTGGCCGGCGATCACTGCACGCAACCGGCCTGCGGCGAGGTCCCCTATCGCGCGGATCAGCCGAGCTTCGGCGCCGAGGTCGTCTCTGCCGCGATCGAGCCGCTTAGCCATTTCGGCTGCGTCGCTCTGCGAGTCCGCGATCAGGAACAGCAAGGTCGCGCAGACTTCGGGAGCGGCGTGGACAGCATCAATGAAGGGAATCCGCTCCCCGTCGTCCGTGACCACCATCTCGGCCATCAGGCATAGCTGCTGGGCGGTACCGGCGACGAAGGCGGCCGCCGCGCGGTCGGCGCGCTCGGGCGCGGTGGCGACGAGTAGCTCCTGCGTGGCCGCCAGCCGGCGCATCTCGGCCAAGAGCGTGTTCAGTGCCTCGCTGCGCTGCTCGGCGCCCGCGGCCCCGCGCAAGCGCACCCGTGCCGCGACGATCTCGGCGAACGCGTTGGTGAACCGCCGCGGAAGCTCCTCAAGGTTCAGGTTCTGCAGAGGAGGCGCATCGGCGATGAGCCCGATCGTGACGGGATCAAACATCGTCGCGCCATTTTTCGATCAAGGCCACTGCCTTGGCCGAGAACGCCGTCATCCAGTCCCGCATCTCTGGAATAGCCATCGTCTCGGCCTGTCGCCGCAGCGTGCTACCCGGCGCGACTTGGTCGAAACCCTTGAACAGAGCCTGCCGTTCGTCGTCGTCGTCATGGCTGTCGTCGGCAGTGACGGCGACGCGGTAATGCCGCGCCTCCTCCCAGGCGATACGCTCGACCGCTTCGTCGATGTCGAGTTCGGGGAAGCGCTGCTGGTGCGCTTCGAGCAGCCCTCCGGTTTCGGGGATCAGCTCGTTCATGCGGCCGCCCCTCTCGAGATCCCTGATGCCGTCCCACACGTCCCCGGTGATCATCTTGCGCGGGTTCTCGGTCGCCTTGTCCTCAAAGATCACGACCGCGGTGACCTCCTCGCCGGCTGCATCGAGCTTGAGCTGAAAACCGTCGAAGCCCTTGTGAGCGTGGATCATGTGTGGCGCTCGGACGACTGCACCAGCCTCCGTGCGGTGCGCGGCAATCCAGGAGATTGCTTGGAAGACCCATCCGTCGCGATGGTAGACTTGCTTGCCGGCCTCTACCGCGAGCAGCTTGATCGCGCCCGCCGCGGCATCGGCGCGAGTCGCCGGCGGTGCCTTGTCGATGTTCGACAGGACGGCAGCGACGTGACGCGCCTGACCGAGCGCAAGCCGGGCGACGCGGGCGGCGAGGTCGTCCTCGTCCGCGATTACCCACCGAGAGCCGTGCCACA
>NZ_CAMLAC010000008.1 GCF_946477935.1 uncultured Sphingomonas sp.
CAGGAGTGAAATGGCTGGCGACGCGCTGGATACGCGCGCGTCCCTTTGACGTCTGGCAGGGGCCGGAAGCAGCCTAACGCCAGAGCCGCTCAGCGCGGCGCCCCCACCCGGTCAGCAGCTCATATTGCGAGACGCCCGATGCCTGCGAGGCCGCCGGCAGCGCGTAGTCGATCTCCAACCAGTCCCCTTCGGCCAGATGCGGACAGGCCGATACGTCGATCGCCACCAGATCCATCGACACCCGGCCCAGTTCGGGCAGCACCACATCGTCGTGCCTGGCCGCGCCCACGCCCGAAAAGGCACGGCGATAGCCATCGGCATAGCCCAGGTTGATGATCGCCACCTCCGTCTCGCCCGGGGCGATCCAGGTCGCGTTATATCCCACCGCTTCGCCCATCCGGACGCAGCGGCGCTGAAGGATCTGCGCTTGCGGATACACCACCTGCCGGATCAGCCCGCCCATCTTGGCACGCGGCACCCCGCCATACAGCGCCAGGCCCGGCCGTGTCAGGTCGAACGCATAGTCCTCGCCCAGCCCGATGCCCGCCGAATTGGCCAGGCTCAAACGCCGGGCCGCCGTCATGCCCCTGAGCGCCGCGAAACGCTGCCGCTGCGCCTCATTCATCGCGCTGTCCTCGTCCGCGCAGGCGAGATGGCTCATCAGCGTCTCGATTGTCAGCCCGTCCAGCAGGCCGCCCGCAATCGCCTCGGCGGATACACCCAGCCGGTTCATGCCGGTATCGACCATCACGTCGCAGGCACCACCCCCGGCACCGCGCCAGCGGACGACCTGCGCTTCCGTATTGAGCACCGGCCTCGCAAAGCCGCCACGCGCGGCCTCCATGTCCTCCGCCCGTACCCCGTGCAGTACCGAGAGGGTCAGCCCCAGCGGCGCCAGCGCCTGCGCCTCGGCCCAGGTGGCAACGAAGAAGTCGCGGCACCCTGCCGCTGCCAGTCGCCGGGCGACCTCGGTCGAACCCAGGCCATAGCCATTCGCCTTCACCGCTGCACCGCACGCAGCCGCGCCGCTCATCCGGTCAAGCTGTCGCCAGTTGTGAACCAGCGCGTCTCCATCGAGACGCAGGCGAAGGGGCGCGGGGATTTCGATCACCCGTCGTCCCTTACGCCGCTCGCCCGCGTCAGGCCAAGGTGCGAATGATCCCGGAGAAATCGGTGGTGGCCTGCCCGTCGCGCTCGACGAACGCTTCGTAAAGTTCGGTGGCACGCGCGCCCATCGGCACCGGCGCCCCCGCCTCGCCCGCCGCGGCCATGGCCAGCCGCAGGTCCTTCAGCATCAGCGCGGCAGCGAATCCGCCCTGGAAATCCCGATCGGCCGGACTGACCGGGCCGACCCCGGCAACCGGGCAATAGGTCGTCATCGACCAGCTCTGCCCCGACGACACGCTGGCGATATCGTAGAATGTCTGGGCATCGACACCCAGCCGGTCGGCCAGTGCAAAGGCCTCGCACGTTGCGATCATCGTCGCGCCCAAGATCATGTTGTTGCACATCTTGGCGGCCTGCCCCGCGCCGCTCGCTCCTGCATGGATCACCGCCTTGCCCATCGCGTCCAGGATTGGCTGCGCGGCGGCGAATGCCTGCTCGGTGCCGCCCACCATGAAGGTCAGCGTGCCGCCGGTCGCCGCGGCGATCCCGCCCGACACCGGCGCATCGACCGCCAGGAAGCCCCGGTCGACCGCGATCTCCGCCAGCCGCCGCGCTGTCGCCACGTCGATCGTCGAACAGTCGATCAACACGGCGCCCGCGCCGGCATGCGGTAGCACCGCCTCGGTATAGACACGCTCGACATGGCTGCCGGCGGGCAGCATGGTGACGATCGCCTCCGCCCCGTCGACCGCCTCTGCGGCGCTCTCCGCGGCCAGGCACCCGGCCTCGCCGGCCCGTGCCAGCGCATCGGCTGACAGGTCGAACGCGCGGACGTCATGCCCGGCCTTGGCCAGATTCGCGGCCATGCCGCCGCCCATATTGCCCAGTCCGATAAAGGCGATGCGTGCCATTGCTAAAGCTCCTCTCCAGATCCCCCGCTGTGCGGGTGGATGTACGTGTCAGCGGCCCTGCCAGTTGCCGGGGCGTTTCTCCACAAAGGCGGTCATCCCTTCCTTCTGGTCGGCGGTGCCGAACAGACCGTGGAACAGCCGGCGCTCGAACTGCACGCCCTGGGTCAGCCCCATGTCGAAGGCGGCGTTGACCATCTCCTTGTTCGCCTTGACCGCCAGCGGTGCCATGCCGGCGATGGTGGCGGCGGTCTTCACCGCCTCCTCGACCAGATCGGCGGCGGGAACGATCCGCGCGACCAGGCCGGCACGCTCGGCCTCCTCGGCATCCATCATCCGGCCCGTCAGGCACATCTCCATCGCCTTGGCCTTGCCCACCGCATGCGCCAGCCGCTGCGATCCGCCCATGCCGGGGGTCACCGCCAGCTTGATCTCGGGCTGACCGAATTTGGCGGTGTCGGCGGCCAGAATGAAATCGCACATCATCGCCAGCTCGCACCCGCCACCCAGCGCATACCCCGCCACCGCCGCGATCACCGGCTTGCGCGTCCGCGTGAACACGTCCCACCCGGCAAAATGATCGCTGCCATACATGGCGGCGAAATCCATCGCCTGCATCTCCTTGATGTCGGCGCCGGCCGCGAATGCCTTTGCACTGCCGGTGATGACGGCGCAGCCCTGGCTGTCATCGGCATCAAAGGCGCGCATCGCCGCCAGCAGGTCGGCCAATATCTGGGCATTGAGCGCGTTGAGCGCTTCCGGCCGGTTCAGCGTCACCAGCGTGACGGCGCCACGCTGCTCGACGATAAGGGTCTGGTATTGGGACATGGGCGATACTCCGTCAGGCGGGGGTCCATGCCTCTGCCGGGGGCAGCGGCGCGAAGATCTGGTCGATCACATGGTCGGTCACGGCATCGGGCGTGGCGGGATTCCAGCGCGGCGCATGATCCTTGTCGACGATCACCGCGCGCACGCCCTCCAGAAAGTCGTGCCGCTGCACCACCCGCGTCGCCACCGCATATTCCTGCACCATCTCGTCGGCGAAACTCGCCATGTCGGCACCACTGCGCAGCAGCCGCAGCGAGACCTTCATCGCCTGGGGCGACTTGGTCGCCAGCGTATCGCGCTGCTGCTGCGCCCATTCGCCGCCGTCCGCCTCCAGCGCCGCCAGTATCTCCTCCAGCGTGTCCGCGGCGAACAGCCGGTCGATATCGTCGCGATGCGCCAGGATCGCCGCCTCCGGCGCGGGCACCGCCAGATCGGACAGGATCGCGTCCAGCGCATTCGGATCGGCCAGGATATGCCGCTTGGCCTCGTCCAGATCGGCTGCGGGCACATAATGGGTGGCGATGCCCAACGCGCAGCATTCCGCACCGTTCAGCCGGTGCCCGGTCAGCGCCAGAAACTGGCCGATCCGCCCCGGCAGGCGCGACAGATACCAGCCCGCCCCGACATCCGGGAACAGCCCGATCCCGGTTTCGGGCATGGCAAGGCGCGTATTCTCCGTCGCGATCCGCTTGCTGCACGGAAGCGCCACGCCGACGCCGCCGCCCATGGTGATGCCGTCCATCACCGCGACGATCGGCTTGGCATAGGTGAACAGCCGGTGGTTCATCCGATACTCGGTATGGAAGAACGCCCGCGCCGCCGCGCCGTCCCCGGCACCGCTCTCGCTGAGCAGCCGGATGTCGCCGCCTGCGCAAAAGCCCCTGCCCTCGGCATGGTCAATCAGTACCGCACGGATGCTGGCATCGCCGCGCCAGTCCTCCAGCGCGTCCAATATGCCCTGGCACATCTCGGCGTTCAGCGCGTGAAGGGCCTTGGGCCGGTTCAGTCGCAGGCGGCCGACGGCGCCGCTTGTCTGGGCGATCAGGTCGGTGGTCATGCGGACGCTGCTACTCCTCTCATGGTCTTTCCCCGTCCAACGCCCGATCTAGGGTCGGTATCATCGGCCGGGGAAACAATCTTGCGCTCCCTTGGCACAGATGGTCGCGCTGCGTAACCTCCGCCGATCACGCACCGCATCACGGGAGTGCCGCATGACCGATCTTCGCGACCGCGCCGTCCAGATCTACGACGCCTTCACGCACGAGCATCATGACCGCCGCACGCTGCTGCGCCAGATGACGCTGCTCGCCGGATCGGCGGCTGCGGCAGAGGCGCTGATCCTGTCGATCGCCGCCAGCCCTGCCGCCGCGGCGCAGATCGATCCCAGGGATCCGCGCCTCGTCACCGATCGTAGCGTCGGCGCGGAAGGCGGCGCCCCCTCGATCGCCTACTTCGCCGCCCCCCGCCAACCCAGGGCGAAACTCGGCTACGTCCTCGTCATCCACGAAAACCGCGGACTGACCCCGCACATCCAGGACGTCGCGCGCCGGCTCGCCCTGGCCGGCTTCCGCGTAATCGCCCCCGACTTCCTCGCACCGCAAGGCGGCACCCCCGCCGACGAGGACAAGGCCCGCGCGCTGATCGGCACGCTCGACTATGATCTTGCGCTGAAACAGGCTCGCGCCTTTATCGCGCGCGCAGCGACGCAGCGAACCGGCACGGGCAAGGTCGGCGCCGTCGGCTTTTGCTGGGGCGGCGCGTTCGTGAACCGGCTGGCGGTCGCGGCGGGACCAGCCCTGGCCGCCGGCGTCGCCTATTACGGTCCTGCGCCCGATCCGGCGGAGGCTGTGCGCGTGTCTGCACCGCTGATGCTGCATTATGCCGGCAAGGATGCGCGGGTGAACGCAACCGGCGAACCCTGGGTCGCGGCGTTGAAGGCCGCCGGCAAATCGGTAGAGGCGTTCACCTATCCGGGCGTAGACCATGCGTTCAATAACGACACGTCCGCGCAGCGTTATGACGCGCAGGCGGCACGGCTGGCCTGGGACCGGACGACGCGGTTCCTGCACGCCCGGCTTGACCGATAACGGCTGGAATGTTCCACTCTTGTTCCACCGAATCAGGAGCAGAAGCAATGGCCGCCGATCTCACGCTCTACACCAACCCCATGTCGCGGGGGCGTATCGCCCGGTGGATGCTCGAGGAGGTCGGTGCGCCCTATGACACGGTGGTGCTGGACTACGGCACGACGATGAAGGACGAGGCTTACCGCGCGATCAACCCGATGATGAAGGTACCGGCGATCGTCCACAAAGGCGCGGTGGTGACCGAGGTGGCGGCGATCTGCGCCTATCTGGCGGATGCCTTCCCACAGGCCGCGCTGGCGCCCGCACCGGCGGAGCGCGCCGATTATTACCGGTGGCTGTTCTTCGGTGCCGGTCCGCTGGAGGCAGCGATCACCAATCGTTCGCTGGGTGTCGAGCCGGATGCGCAGCAGCAGCAGATGGCCGGTTACGGCACGCTCGACCTGACCGCGGGGACACTGGAGTCGATGCTGAAGGACCGGGACTATATTGCCGGCAGCCGCTTCAGCGCGGCCGACGTGTATGTCGGGTCGGGTCTGATGTGGTACACCGAGTTCGGCCTGCTGCCCAAATCGGCCCCCTTCATGGCCTATATCGGCCGGCTCGCGGACCGACCGGCCCACCGCCGCGCGACCGAGATCGACGATGCCCTGATGCCGGCAAAGGCCGACGCCGGCTGAGATCGTATCAGGATGCCTTCACGCGAGCGGCCAACGCCGCCTTGCGTGGGGGCAGCGTGGCCAGAATCGCCCGGCGTTCCTCCGCCGGCTTGGCGCTCCAGTTCGAGATTTCGCGGATCGTTCGCGCGCATCCCACGCACCACCCGGTATCGCGGTCCATCCGGCATATATTGACGCACGGCGAAGCGAGGCTGACCGGCTGCGGCGCGGTGAAGCTGATGATGTCGTCCAGCGGCACGAAACGCCTCGAAATCGCCTAACGGTTGAGCGAGACCATCAGGAATTCCGGAATCGGCCCGTTCCAACCGACATCGGGTCCATCATCGCGGTCATCGCGGCGCGGACGACGATCACGCCGCTCGTCACGCGGCGGGCGCCGGTCTTCCCGCTCGCGATAGCCAGGCGCCTCTGCTGCAGGACGCTCGTTTTCCGTCGGCCGATCGTCGCGCACCGGACGCTCTTCGCGAACAGGCCGCTCACGCCGGGCGCGGCGCGGGCGATCCTCTTCCTCGGCGGCTGCCGGCAGGTCGAGCGGCGCGATCTTCTGGCCGGTCAGCTTTTCGATGTTGGCGATGTTCTCGGCATCGTCGGGCGTCACGAAGGTGAAGGCGATGCCCGTCGCGCCGCCGCGACCGGTACGGCCGATGCGGTGGACATAATCGTCCGGATGCCATGGCGCATCGAAATTGATGACATGGCTGACACCCTTGATGTCCAGTCCGCGTGCCGCGACGTCGGAGGCGACCAGGATGTTGATGTCACCGCGCTTGAACAGGTCCAGCTCGGCGAGCCGCTGCGGCTGCTCCATGTCGCCATGGATTTCGCCGGAGCGGAAGCCGTGCCGCTTCAGCGACTTGTTCAGCTCGCGCACCGTCGTCTTGCGGTTGCAGAAGATGATCGCGGTACGCATCCCCTCCTGCTGCAGCACCTGGCGCAAACGCTTGCGCTTCTCGGACGCTTGCGCTGCGACCGGTACTACCCACTGGGTGATGTTTGCATTGGTGGTCGCCGCGCGCGCGACCTCGATCGTCTTCGGGTTTTCCAGGAACTTGTCGGCCAGCTTCTTGATCGGCGGCGGCATCGTCGCGGAAAAGAGCAAGGTCTGGCGCTGCTTGGGCAGCTTGGTGCAGATGTCCTCGATATCGGGAATGAACCCCATGTCGAGCATCCGGTCCGCCTCGTCGATGACCAGCATCGAACAGCCGGTGAGCAGGATATTGCCGCGCCCGAACAGGTCCATCAACCGGCCCGGCGTCGCGATCAACACGTCGACGCCCTTTTCCAGCGCCTTGATCTGGTCGCCCATCGACACGCCGCCGATCAGCAACGCCATGGAAAGCTTGTGGTTTGCGCCGTACTTCTCGAAATTCTCGGCGACCTGCGCGGCCAGCTCGCGCGTCGGCTCCAGGATCAGCGAGCGCGGCATGCGTGCCCGGCTGCGTCCTTGTGCCAGGATGTCGATCATCGGCAGCACGAACGACGCCGTCTTGCCCGTCCCCGTCTGGGCGATGCCGATAATGTCGCGCATCATCAGCACCGAGGGGATGGCGGACGCCTGGATCGGCGTCGGCTCGGTATAACCCGCATCCGTCACCGTTTTCAGAAGTTCGTCGGAAAGGCCGAGATCGGCAAAGCTCATGCAGGGGTCCGGAAATAATGGCGCTGGGGGACGACACGGCCCCATGCACACGTTCGTCGCCCGCTCGCGGATTTCAGCCGATTTGTCAAGCTTTGCTGCCGTGCGGCACGGCTCACTTGGCGGGCACGAGCGTCCGGAACCGGTCGATCTCGCAGGCCGCACCCGATCGCATCCGGATCGCGTCCCGATCGGCACAGACACGCCCGTCCGGCGCCGGACGCAGATAGAAGCCGGAATAGAAATCAAGCTGCCGGCATTCCCCGCTCAACTTGGCGCGCACCCTGTTGCCCCCCGCCAATACCAGGTCGACCGAACCCGCCTCGCTGACCAGCGCTCCGGCCAGTGCCGAAGCCGCTATGCATTTCGGCCCCTTGCGCTCCTTCCACTTGGTTGGCGCCATCGGCTGGCGCGCAGCCATGGCGACACGCGGCACGCGCACCACGATACGCTCGCGCACCGTCATCTGCGTCACCCGCACATGCGGACCATCCGCCGCCCCGATCAGGGCGGGCGTCGCAAGCGCGGCGAGAAGGCGAATCGGCGGTCGAATCATGACAGGAAGCCCCCGCATAAGCCCGATCGTTGAACGTCTCATGAACTTCACCTAAGCCCCGGCCGTCATGACCCCTGCGCAAACCAGCCTGATCGACGCACTCCGCCCGCTGCTGGATTCCGGGTCGATCATTACCGATCGTGACGCCGTCAGCCCGTGGGAAACCGACTGGCGCCGCCGTTTCCATGGCCATGCGCCCGCGATCCTTGCCCCGACCACGCGTGAGGAGGTTGCGGCGATCCTGGCCGCTGCAACGGCGCACGGCGTGCCGCTCGTCCCGCAAGGCGGCAACAGCTCGATGGTCGGTGGCGCGACGCCCCCGGCGGACGGCAGCGCGCTGATCCTGTCCCTGCGCCGGATGAACCGTATCCGCCACATCGATCCTGCCGCCGGGCTGGCCGTGGTCGAAGCCGGTGTGATCCTGGCCGATCTTCACGACGCAGCGCTCGCGAAAGGCCGCCGCTTTCCGCTGACCCTCGGCGCGCGCGGCAGTGCCACGATCGGGGGGCTGGTTTCGACCAATGCGGGGGGGACGCAGGTTCTGCGGTTCGGGACGATGCGCGGACTGGTCGCCGGGGTGGAGGCGGTGCTACCGGACGGGTCGATCCATAACGGGCTGTCGGCACTGAAGAAGGATAATCGCGGCTACGATCTCAACCAGTTGTTGATCGGAGCGGAGGGGACGCTGGGCATCGTCACCGCCGCGACGCTGCATCTCGTTCCCGCGATCGCGCAGGCCGCGACCGCCTGGGTCGGCGTGGCGAGCCCGGCGGACGGGCTGGCGCTGCTCCGCCGCCTTCAGGCCGCGACCGACGCGATCGAAAGTTTCGAGATCATGCCCGCCGAAACCCTGGCGGCGGCCGTTGCGCATGTCCCCGGCGCCCGCCCGCCTCTGGCCGGTCAGCACGCCTGGCATGTGCTGATCGAGGCGACTGCCGCCGACCACCAGGGGGAGGCGCCGTCGCATCTGCTGGAGACACTGCTCGGCCGCGCGCTCGAGGCCAATGTCATCGCCGATGCGGTGATCGCCGCCAGCGAGGCGCAGGCGCAAGCATTCTGGCGGCTGCGCGACTCGCTGTCCGATGCGGAACGCGCGCTGGGGCCGGCGACGCAGCACGACCTGTCCGTCCCCGTCGAGGCGATGCCACGCTTCATGATCGAGGCGGCCGCGGCCTGCGATGCGCGCTTCCCCGGCACCCATGCGTCGGGCTTCGGCCATCTGGGCGACGGCAACATCCATTTTCACGTCCGCAGCGCCCCCGGTACCGATCGGGCGCTATTCTATGCGGAGCAGGCACCAGCGATCACCCGGTTCGTCCACGATCTGGTGGTAGCCTGGGGCGGGTCGATCTCGGCCGAACACGGCATCGGCCAGATGAAGCGCGACGAACTGGCCCGGCTGTCGCCCGCGCGTGCCGCGACGCTGGCGGCGATTAAGCGCGCGATCGACCCGGCCGGGCTGCTGAACCCCGGCAAACTGGTCGCGCTTGCGCCTGCGCCCAAGGCCCCATAGACACCGGCGAGCCGCGCGCGGCTCGCCGCCGCCGTTTCATCTTCTGGAGAGTTTTCATGGCCAGCGCGCCGTCGCTTCCGCTTTTCTACAATGGGCTCGAACCGCTTTCGAGCGAGGTGCATGCCAATTACAAGGTGCGCCCGCAGGATACCGCGCCCTTCCTGGTCGGCCAGCACGCGATCCCCGTGACCGTGGACGAGTTCCCGCTGGTACAGCGCTTCATGCCGATCGTCTTCTCGGTCGGGCCGGAGGCGATCCCGCTGGCGCTGATGGGCCTGAACGAAGGCGTGAACGTCTTCGTCGATGAGGACGGCAAGCTGAACGAGACCAGCTTCTACGTTCCCGCCTATGTCCGCCGTTATCCGTACATGCTGGCCCGTCTGCGCCCCGAGGCGGAGGAGCTGTCGCTGTGCTTTGACCCGACCTCGCCGACGATCGGTGCGTTCGACGAGGGCGAGGCACTGTTCGAGGGCAACCAGCCGTCGCAGTTGACGCAGAACATCCTGCAATTCGCCGAGTCGTTCGAGCAGGCGGGTGCCCGCACGCAGAACTTCATGAAGGAACTGCAGGAAATGGACCTGCTGATGGATGGCGAAGTCTCCATCCAGCCGGACGGTGCGGCCCAGCCCTTCGTCTATCGCGGCTTCCAGATGATCAATGAAGAGAAGCTGGTCGACATGCGCGGCGATCAGTTGCGCAAGATGAGCCAGTCGGGCATGCTGCCGCTGCTTTATGCACATCTGTTCTCGCTGTCCCTGATGCGCGACATCTTCGCGCGCCAGGTGCAACAGGGCAAGCAGCCGCAGCCGCAATTCCAGCCTGCCCAGTAAAGGCGGGTCTACCGGATAAGGACATCGAAGATGCCGATCGCCAGATTCAGTCGCTACTCCACGGTCGCGATTGGATTTCATTGGACGATCGCTGCACTGGTGATCGCCAATCTGGCGATCGGCTTCTTCCACGATGCGCTGGCCGGCACGCTTCCCGGCGGCGGCATGCCGATGCACAAGGCGATCGGCATGACCGTCCTTGCCCTGTCGATCGCGCGCGTCGCCTGGCGGATGAGCCACCGCCCGCCGCCCCTGCCCGCCGATACCGCCGGATGGGAAAAGGGCATGGCCCATGCCACGCACTGGACGCTGTACCTGCTGCTGCTCGCCCTGCCCCTCACCGGCTGGCTGATGGTCTCGGGTGCGGAGATGCGCCGGCCGCTCACCTGGTTCGGCCTGTTCGACATGCCCTATCTGCCCGTCGGTACGCAGGCGGGCGCCCTAGGCGGCGGCGCGCATGGGCTGCTGGGGCTAACCATGGCCGCGCTGGTCGCGCTCCACATCGCGGCTGCGCTGCGCCATCACCTGATCCTGCGCGACGATATCATGGCCCGCATGGTGCCGGCGTTGATGCGTGACGGAAAAATGACGGATGGTGTGCGGCGGGGTTGAACCAAAAGCCGGCTCGCCTATTTATACCCTGTACGACGCCGTGTCCCCCCTTTCGCGGTGTCGTATGACACGCTTTCAGCGTGTCTCCTCCCTGAACCTTGGCCACCTCGCGCATCGATGCGCGGGGTGGTTTTTTTTATTCGGCGGCCATCGGGAGAGCGGCCGACAAGGCCTCGTCCGCCAGCGCGGACAACAGGCGCGCGACGAGCGCCACGGTTTCGCCGAACCCCGAACCCGGCTGGTCCAGTGCGGCGTCCAGATACAGGCTGCGATCCAGTTCCAGTTGAATGGCATGGATGCCGCGCGGTGGCGCGCCATGCCGCTCCAGGACATGGGCGCCGGCATAGGGCGTGTTCACCGCCACCGGAATGCCGAAGCGCCGTATCTCGGCCTCGGCCCGTGCCATGAAGCGTGCGCCGGCCGCCTTGCCGAACCGGTCGCCGAGCACGATGCGCGCGGCACCCTCGCCCCCAAGCGGCGGCATCGAGTGCAGATCGAGCAGCACCGCCACACCAAAGCGCGCGCGCGCCGCCGCCAGCAGTTCGGCAAGCGCGGCATGATAGGGCCGGTGATCCCCCTCGATGCGCGCGCGCACCTCCGCATCGGAGAAGCGCCGCCGCCACAGGTCTCCCGCGGCAGTGGTCCGCCGCGGAACCAGTCCCAGCCCGCTGCGCAACTTGGCCGAGGCGCGCGGCTGCGTGCTCCAGTCCGCGCCCGCATCCACCTTCGGATCGCGTTCCTGCTCGCTGCGGTTCAGGTCGATCCAGGCGCGCGGCGCCCTTTGGATCAGCGTCGGCTGCGTGTCGCGCGCCGCGCGCGCCACCATGTCGACGAAACGATCTTCCAGCAGGTGCAGGGCCGCAGGCGGTACGCGCAGTGCATCGACCAGTGCGGGCGGATAGTCGCGCCCGGCATGGGGCACCGACAGGATCACCGGCCCCCCGCGCACCGCGCCCCGATCGCCCGGCATCGCATCAAGGCGCTCGAAGGAAGGGCTCGCCATCGTCTCCCACGCTAGGCGCGACCGTACGCTGCCGCAATCGCTCTGGAATTATTAAGGGCCCCTCCCCTAAGAGGGACGCAGTTACACCGGGGCCCAATGATGATCCGAATCCTGCTGGCCGAAGACGACCAGATCATGCGCGAATATCTGACCCGCGCGCTTCAGAAGTCGGGCTATGCGGTCACCGCGGTGGATCGCGGTACCGCCGCCATCCCGCTGTTGCAGACCGAACGGTTCGACCTGCTGCTGACCGACATCGTGATGCCGGAGATGGACGGCATCGAACTGGCCCAGCGCGCGGGCGAAATGGTGCCGGATCTGCGCGTGATGTTCATCACCGGCTTTGCCGCGGTCACGCTGAAGGCCGGCCAGGCGATGCCCAATGCCCGCGTCCTGTCCAAGCCCTTCCACCTGCGCGACCTGGTGATGGAGGTGGACCGGCTTTTTGAACATGATCATGCCGGCGGTACGATTTAGGGCTTGCGCACCCGAAACACCCCGGCTAATGCGCCACCTCCGGCGGGCGTGTAGCTCAGTGGTAGAGCACTGTGTTGACATCGCAGGGGTCGCAAGTTCAATCCTTGCCACGCCCACCACTTAAAAAGCCTCGGATGTCTTCGGACTTCCGGGGCTTTTTAGTGTCTCCGAAAGCCTGCAGTCCGCGTCTTTGGTAAAATGTGGACCGGATTGCTCTCCCCCGTTCCATCGTTAAGCTGTCCCTGAACTGGGGGGATGGAAAAATGGTCATTCGTGCCATGCGGGCTGGCGCATCGGCAGCCGCGATGCTTGCGGTTGCGGCGGGAAGTATGGCGCTCGCCACCAAGGGGGCGCAGACAGCGCAGACAGCCAAACCCGAAAATATACGCGGCCGCGCGGTTCTTTACGCGCCGGCGCCCGACTGGGTGATCGCACCGCCGGCGACAACCGATGCGCCGCTGCCGCCGGGTGCGCCGGTCCGCGTGCTATATGTCGATCAGCAGGTCCGCGTCACGGCCGACGGGCAGGAGGATTATCAGACCTCGCGCATCAAATTGCTGTCGCCGGAGGGGCTTGGCGCGGGCAATCTGGCGGTCGCATGGTCGCCGGCAAGTGAAGAGATGATCGTCCACCGCCTCGCGGTCATCCGTGGCGGACAGATCATCGACATTCTCGCGAGCCAGAAGTTCACCGTCATCCAGCGGGAGAACAATCTGGAACAGTCGATGCTCCACGGCGATCTGACCGCCACCTTGCAGACCGCAGGGCTGCAGGTCGGTGACGAGATCGTGTTCGCGGCAACCAAACGGCACCGTGACACCGGCCTTGGCGAACGACCGGAGGGATTCCTTCAATTGCCGGTCACCGGCATGCGGGGCGCCTATCGGGTGCGCCTGCTGACCCCCAGGGAAAGCAGCGTCGCCTACCGCGCGACCGCCGATACGCCGCAGCCGGCGGTCCGTGCGTTGGGCAACGAGACCGAGCGGCAATATGTGCTGACCGATCCCGATACGCCAACGGTGCCGGAGGATGCGCCACTCCGCTACCGGATCGCGCGGCTGGTGCAGTTCAGCGGCTATGGCGACTGGGCCGCCGTGTCGCGGGGCTTCGACCCGCTTTACGTCCGTGCAGGCGTGCTGGCCGCCGACTCACCCGTCAAGGCCGAGGCGGTGCGGATCGCCGCGACGACCACCGACCCTGCCCGCCGGGTGGAGGCGGCCCTGCGCGTCGTCCAGGATCAGATCCGCTATGTCTATGTCGGACTGGACGGGGGCAATTACCGTCCGGCCGCAGCGGATGAAACGTGGAAGCGGCGCTTTGGCGACTGCAAGGCCAAGACGGTGCTGCTGATCGCCCTGCTGCGGGAAATGGGGATCGCAGCCGAGCCGGTACTCGTCGCCAGCAAGGGCGGCGACGGCATCGACCAGCGCCTGCCGACGCCCAGCGTGTTCGATCATGTCGTCGTACGCGCGACCGTTGCCGGCAAGCCGGTATGGCTGGACGGAACCCGGCTCGGCGACCGGGGACTCGCAACGCTCGATCCGCCGGGGTCGCGCTGGGCGCTACCGCTGCGCACCGGTGGGGCTGCGCTGGAGCCGATCGCGCCGCGCCCGCCCCGCGTGCCGACGCGCATCGATGCGGTCGAGATCGATGCGTCGGCCGGCTTCGACAAGCCGGGCAAATACCGGCTCCAGCAGACGCTGCGCGGCGACGAGATCTTTGCGATGCGGGCGCAACTGGCCGGGGTCGCGGCCTCCGATGCCAACAAGCTTCTTGCCGCCTATTGGCGCCAGCAGATGCCGGATGTGGAGCCGAGCCGGACAGGCTGGCGCTTCGACGAGGATAACCGCCTGCTGGTGCTCGACATGGAAGGCGAAGGAAAGGTCGACTGGGACGGCGACGAAAAGGACGGCCACATCCATTATCTGTTCGCCGGCGGCTTTACGCCCCCCAGCGAACGCAAACGGCCAAAGGACCAGCCGCAGGACGCGCCCTTCGCCAATGACTATCCGGCCTTCACCTGCTCGTCGACGACGGTAAAGGTTCCGCCCGCGGGCAAGGGCCTGCACTGGACCTTCTCGTCCGGGCCGATGGACCGCAGCCTGGGCGGCGTCGCCTATTGGCGGATCGCATCGTTCGACGGTCAGACCGCGCGCATGGTCAGAAGCTACCGGGTCGACGTGCCGGAGATCAGCGCGGCCGATGCGGCTGCCCTCAATGCGGCGATCCCCGGCTTTGACAACAACAAGTCCTATGTCTGGGAAACAAAGGGCAAGCCCGGCCTTGCAGGGCAGATCGATGCCGCCGATCATTTCGGCAGCTTCGCGGAATTCGCCGGCGCCACACCGCCATGCCAGAGCGATATCGGGCGGGCCAGGACATCCTGATCATCGGAAAAGGGCGGGGTCTTCGGACCCTGCCGAACCGCACCGCGCGATCTTCGCCAGCGGCTTGCGGATAAGATTGGTCGGGGCGACAGGATTCGAACCTGCGACCCCCACACCCCCAGTGTGATGCGCTACCAGGCTGCGCTACGCCCCGACCAGAGCCGGCGCCTCTAGGCCCAGTTTTCGTGCAACGCAAGCCCCAAGCGCGTCAGGGGCCGCAACCGTCGATCGAACGCCCCGCCCGCGCGGCCGTCCATTGCGCGTTCGCCCCGGCAATGGTAGCGGGCACCGCTTAATCGCCTGGCCGTTTCGCGACGTCCATGCCCACCAGTCACGAACGGGTCCGATGTTCATTTCCACCGCATTCGCACAGGCCGCTGCCGGCGCAGGATCACCGGGCGGGTTCGCCTCGTTCCTCAGCCTTGCGCCGCTGCTCCTCGTCTTCGTCGTCTTCTACTTCCTGATGATCCGCCCGCAGCAACGCCGGATGAAGCAGCTTCAGGCCGCCGTGGAGGGCGTGAAGAAGGGCGATTCGGTCACCACCGCCGGCGGCATCGTCGGCCGCGTGACCCGCGTCGAGGACAAGCTGGTCGAGGTGGAGATCGCCCCCAATGTCCGCGTCCGCGTGGTCAAGGCGACGCTGACCGACGTTGCCAATCCGCTCGCCAAGCCCGCGAACGACTGATCCCATGCTGGACTTCCCCCGCTGGAAGGTCACCTCGATCGTCGCCCTGATCGCGGTCCTGTGTGCGCTTTCCATTCCGAGCTTCCTGCCCGAGCGCATCACCAACGGGTGGGGCGCGTTCCCACATCCGAAGGTCAATTTCGGCCTCGACCTCGCCGGCGGCAGCTATCTGCTGCTGGAGGCGGACACGCAGGATCTGGCCAATTCGCGGCTGGAGACGATGCGCGACCAGGTGGCGACCGAAATGCGCCGCCAGAATCCGCGCATCGCGATCGGCGACATCTCCACCCGCGGCGGGCAGCTCAGCTTCATGCTGCGCGATGCGTCTCAGGTCGATGCCGCGCGCGAGCGGCTGCTGGCGATCACCGGCGGCGGCGCGGGGATGACCGGCCAGCGTGAATGGGACATCCAGGTCGTCGACACCAGCCGCTTCGTGCTGAAGCCGACCCAGGCCGGGCTCAATCAGGCGGTCAACACCGCAATGGGCGACGCGACCGAGGTCGTACGCCGCCGTATCGATGAACTCGGCACGCGCGAGCCGACGATCGTGCGTCAGGGCGCCAACCGCATCGTCGTGCAGGTACCGGGGCTTCAGGATCCGCAGGCGCTGAAGGATCTGCTCGGCAAGACCGCGCGGCTGGAGTTCAAGCTGGTCGACACGACCGCGAACCCGGCCGAGCTGCTGAAGGGCAATGCCCCTCCCGGCAGCCAGATCCTGCCCTATCCGGACAATCCCCTGGGCGTGCCGGTGATCGCGGTGACGCGGCCCGTCATCATTTCCGGCGACCAGTTGGTCGATGCCCAACAGACCTTCGACCAGCAGACCAACGCGCCGCAGGTGGCGATCACCTTCGACAGCCAGGGCGGCCGCAAGTTCGCCCGCGTGACGCAGGAGAACACGAACAAGCCGTTCGCGATCATCCTCGACAACAAGGTGATCTCCGCCCCCAACATCAACGAGCCGATCCTGGGCGGCCGTGCATCGATCTCGGGCAACTTCACCGTGCAGACCGCGAACGAACTCGCCATCGCGCTGCGCTCGGGCAAGCTGCCGATCGCGCTCAAGGTGATCGAGGAGCGGACCGTCGGCGCCGAACTCGGCAACGACTCGATCCGTGCGGGCGTGCTCGCCTCGATCGTCGCGGTCGTCGCGGTCGTCATCTTCATGCTGGTGACCTATGGCCGCTTCGGTTTCTATGCGAACCTGGCCGTGGTCATCAACGTCCTCATCATCCTGGCGGTGATGGCGATGATCGGCGCGACGCTGACCCTGCCCGGCATCGCCGGCTTCGTGCTGACCATCGGCACCGCGGTCGATGCCAACGTGCTGATCAACGAGCGTATTCGTGAGGAGCGACGACGCGGGCGCAACGTCGTCCAGGCGGTCGAGCTTGGCTACAAGGAAGCCAGCCGCACGATCTTCGAGGCGAACACGACCCACGCGATCTCCGGCGTCATCATGCTGATGCTGGGCTCCGGCCCGGTGAAGGGCTTCGCGGTCGTGCTGCTGATCGGCATCGTCACCAGCGTGTTCACCGCCGTCACCTTCACCCGCATGCTTGTGGCTTTGTGGCTCCGCCGCACCAAGCCCAAGACGATCAACATTTGAGGCGGGAGAAGAACCCATGCGTCTCCTGAAACTCGTCCGCGACGACACCAACATCGATTTCGTCCGCCTGCGCGGCTGGGCGTTCGGCCTCACCCTGTTGCTGACCGTGCTCGCGGTCGGCGTCACCTTCGCCAAGGGCCTCAATCTGGGCGTCGACTTCGTCGGCGGCCTGATGATCGAGGAAACTTTCCCAACCAAGCCTTCCATGGATCGTCTGCGTAGCGTTATCGACGACCTAGGCGTAGGCGAAGCCAATCTGCAGACGGTGGGCGATGGCCGTACGGTCACTATTCGCCTGCCCGTCCCTACCTCTAACGACGAGGGCGCCACCAACGCGGTCGTGCGCAAAGTTGAGGCCGGGGTAGGCAAGGCTTTCCCTGGTGCCACTTTCTCCCGCTATGACACGGTAACCGGCAAGGTTTCGGGCGAGTTGATCCGCAACGGCCTGCTCGCGGTGGTGCTGGCGGTCCTGGGCATCGGCCTGTTCGCCATCTTCCGCTTCGAATGGCAGTTCGGCATCTCGACCATCGTCGCGATCGTCCACGACCTGCTCGTCACCCTCGGCTTCTTCGCGATCACCCAGTTCGAACTCGACCTGACGATCATCGCCGCCTTCCTCACCATCATCGGCTATTCGATCAACGACAAGATCGTGATCGACGATCGTATCCGCGAGAATATGCGCCGCTATCGCAAGATGGAGATGCGCGACATCATCAACCTGTCGGTCAATGAAACGCTGCCGCGCACGGTGATGACCTCGGTCACCATTTTGCTGGCGCTGTTCGCGCTGCTGATGCTGGGCGGCCATGTGCTGCGCGGCTTCACCGCGGCGATGATCCTGGGCATCGTGGTCGGCACCTATTCGTCGATCTACGTCTCGTCCTCGCTGCTCATCACGCTGGGTCTGCGCGCCGAGCCCAACCGCGAGAAGCCCGGCACCACCGACAAGCGTCCCGTGCCGGAGGCGGAGCGCATCACCCCGCGGGAGGGCTGATGCGCGTTACCCGCGATCCGCTGGCGCCCGGCCCGATCGTCGCGGGCTTTTTGGGCAACGGCTTCCGGGTGGGCGAAATCGCTTACCCGGCGCTGCTCCTCAGCCCGGACTGGCATGAGGACTGGGCGCCGCCGCCGCTGGACGCGCTCACCATCGAAGCGCTGGCGGGACTGACCGCCGAGCGGCCCGAGTTCATCCTGATCGGTACCGGCGCGACCCTGCGCCGCCCGCCCCAGGCGCTGGTCCGCGCGCTCGAGGCATCGAACATCGGCGTCGAGGTGCTGAGCAGCCGCACCGCCGCGCGTGACTGGGGAGTACTGCGCGGCGAGGGCCGCCAGATCGGTGCCGCGCTCTATCCGCTGGACGCCTGACGCCGCGCCACCAGCCCGGCCAGATGCGCGTACAGCGTTGCGGCATTGGTTTCCCAACTGAACCCCGCGACGCTGGCGCGCACCGCTGCCGGATCGGGCGCCTCGGCCAACACCGCGGCGATCCCCGCCGCAAACGCCGCGGAATCCCGCGCCACGACGCGACCGGACGTCGGGCCGGTTACCACCTCCCCCGCCCCACCCGCATCGGTGATGACGATCGGCGTCCCGCAGGCCAGCGCCTCCACCCAGGCATTGGCCAGTCCTTCGGACGAGGAAGCCAGCGCCATCACGTCCGCCATCGCCAGCAGCTGCGGCATGGCCTCATGCGCCACACTGCCCAGCAGCCTTGCCCGGTCGCCGATCCCCAGCGCGGCAATCCGTTCGGTCAGCCTTGCGCGCTCCGGACCCTCGCCCGCGATCCACACGCTGACGCCCGGCAGCCGCGCCACCGCATCCAGCACGATGTCATGGCCCTTGCGCGGGATCAGCGCTCCCAGCGAAACGACCAGCGGGCCGGCGACGCCCGCCGCCCGCTTTGCCGCGGCGCGGGCTCGCGGGCGAAAGCGATCATGGTCGATGCCCGTGTGGTGTACCGCGATCCGCTCCCCCGGCATGCCGAGTACGATCATGTCGCCCCGCATCGCGCCACTGACCGCCAGCATGCCGTCCGCCCCCCGCGCAGCGGCCAGCACCTGCCCTGCGGTAGCGGGCGCGCGACCCCATAGGTGAATATCCGCCCCCCGCGCCTTGATCGACACCGGCACGCCGTAGCGGCGCCCCAGCGCAACCGCCGCCGGCCCGTCGGGGAAGAAGAAGGACGCATCGATGACATCGAAGGGCCGCTCCGCATGAAGCCGGTCCATCAGCGGGATCAACGCCGCGACCAGCGCGCGGACATGCCAGCGCCCGCCCGTTCCCGGCACGGTCGTGAAGCGCGGCCGATGCACCTTCAGACTGCGCCAGGTCTCGTAGCTGGGCAGCGCCGCCATCGCCGCGAAGCGCGTAGACCGTCGCAGCGGCCAGACCGGCAGTCCGATCGGCGCGATGACGCGCACGTCAACGCCCGCACGCCGCGCCAGCCCTGCCGTCTGCCGCTCCACGAAAATGCCGAAGTTGGGCCGTGTCGCGTCGGGAAACAGCGAAGACAAGGTCAGGACGTGCAGCATCACCGCCAGCGTAGCGGGAAAGCGTTAACCGCGCCTACCGTACAGACGTTCACGGGTGGGCAAGTTTCCACCTGACAGAGTGAAGTCGCGGCCATATCGTGGTCCGCAACATACGGGGGATATGTTGCATGAAGTTTCATAAATGGGGTGCGGCGATCGCGATCGCCGCCATGGTGTCGGCCTGTGGCGGTGATGACGGCGGCAGCGGGGCGGGAACGTCCGCAGGCGGCACCGCCTCCGGCACGACGGTCAACGGCTGCTCGTTGGCGGCGCGTCAGCAATGGGCCGCGCAACAGTTGCGCGAATGGTATCTCTTCCCGGAAACGCTACCGGCCAGTCTGAACCAGGGCGCCTACACCACCGTCGAAGAATATATCGATGCGCTGACCGCCACTGCCCGCAGCCAGAGCAAGGACCGCTACTTCACCCACATCACCTCGATCCGCGAGGAAAATGCCTATTACGAATCGGGTGCCAGTGCCGGTTTCGGCCTGCGGTTCACGCTGGATGCCAGCCGGACGCGCCTGATGATCGCCGAGGCGTTCGAGGGCGGGCCGGGGCTGGCCGCCGGCATTGATCGCGGCGCGGAACTGATCGGCATCGGCACCACCACCGGCAATGTGCGCAGCATCCAGGATATCGTCACCGCCAATCGGCAGACCGGACTGGAGGATGCGCTGGGTCCGGACACCGCCGGCACCGCGCGCGTCCTGCGCATCGTCGCCAACGGCGCGACCCGCGACATCAGCGTCACCAAGGCCGATTTCGCGCTTCAGCCCGTATCGTCGCGCTATGGCACGCAGATCATCAACGATGAGGGACGGCGCGTCGGCTATCTGAACCTACGCACCTTTATCAACACCGCCGACCCGCAACTGCGCGCCGCCTTTGCGACGTTCAAGCAGCAGGGCGTCACCGACGTGGTGATCGACCTGCGCTACAATGGCGGCGGCCTGATCGACACCGCAGAACTGTTCAGCGACCTGCTGGCGGGCGCTCGCCAGCCGAGCGAGGTGCAAAGCTACACCAGCTATCGCCCCGACAAGGCGAGCCGCAACACGACGCGCCTGTTCCGGCCCCAGCCCGAATCGATCGCGCCCACGCGAATCGCCTTTATCGGCACCGGCGGCACGGCATCGGCCAGCGAACTGGTGATCAATGCCGCGATCCCCTATTTCAAGGCCAATGCCGCACTGATCGGCACGAACACCTATGGCAAGCCGGTGGGGCAGATCGCGCTCGACCGTGCCGAGTGCGACGATCGCCTCCGCGTGGTCGCGCTGGCGACGCAGAATGCTGATCGCCAGGGTGAGTATTACACCGGCCTCGCTGGCTTCGTGAAGGCGAGTTGCCAGGCCGGCGACGACCTGTCCCGCCCGATGGGCGACCCGCAGGAGGCCTCCACTCGGGCCGCGCTGAATTTCCTGGCCGGCCGCACCTGCACGCCGATCAACACGTCCGGCAGCGCCAGCGCGCGCAGCGTATCGGCATCATCCTATCGCCTGCTGACGCCGACGCGGCCCACGACCCCGCAACGCGAGGTGCCCGGCCTGTTCTGACCCGGCAACCCGGCCCTCCCCTGTCGGGAGGGCCGGACCTCTGCGCGATTACAGCCGTGTGGTGCCTGGATAGGCGAACAGCGCATCGCCGCCCTCGCGCAGCGTCACCGTTTCGCTGCCCGTCACCGTCACGCATTGGCCCGCCGCGAACGCTACGCCCGCGACCTCGCCCGCGCCGGTGATCGGCACCAGCCAGCCGGTCCGCCCTTGCGGCAGCGCCGCCGCGTGATCGCCCGCCGACCAGCGCTCCAGCACGAATTTCGGCCCCTCGACCAGAATGGTGCGCCCCTCGCCCACCGGGCCGGGCGAGGTGATCGGCTGGTACGGCTCCAGATGCGCGACATCGACGCCGTCTTCCAGATGCAGCTCGCGGTCGCTGCCATAATCGTACAGGCGATAGGTCGTCTCCGAATTCTGCTGCACCTCGATCAGGGTCAGCCCGCCGCCGATGGCATGCACCGTACCGGACGGCGCGTAATAGAAATCGCCCGCCTTGACCGGCACCCAGTCCAGATCCTCCTCGATCGACCCGTCCTGCGCATCGGCGCGGAGCTGATCCTTGCTGATCGGCTGCTTCGGCCCCAGGGCGATCGTCGAATCGGGCTCCGCCGCCAGGATCGTCCAGCATTCGTCCTTGCCGCGCGGCAGGCCGCGGGCCTGCGCCTGCGCATCGTCAGGGTGGACCTGCACCGACAGCTTCTCGCTGGTGAACAGATATTTGATCAGCAGATCGGGCGTGGTGTCGCCCGGCTGCTGGAACCACACCTCGCCGATCGGCGCGCCGTCTGCTGGTGCATCCTCGAAACCGGGATACAAGGTATGGCGGCCCCAGGGCTTTTCGACGCGGTGGGTGTGGAGCAGCGTGGCCGGCATGGCGAACATCCTTTGCGGGTAGACGATAGAACGTGGGGCATCGCATTGCCCTGATCCCGCGGTCATGCAAGGGGACTGTTCGGCTCGCCAACGCTCGGCTAAGGAAATCCCCGCAATGCGTATCCCCCAGTCCCGAGCGCTGTCGCTGGCGCTGATCGCCGCCCTGGCTCTTCCCATCGCCGGTTGCGCCCGCAACCGTGCCCGGACCGACCTGCCCTATGTCGCGCGCGACGTCGGCACGCTCTACACCACCGCCAAGAACCGGCTGGACCAGGGGCGCTTCAAGGAAGCGGCGCTGCTGTTCG
The DNA here is from genome assembly GCF_946477935.1 of uncultured Sphingomonas sp. GTDB lineage: Bacteria > Pseudomonadota > Alphaproteobacteria > Sphingomonadales > Sphingomonadaceae > Sphingomonas. The sequence continues at coordinate 22,187 of NZ_CAMLAC010000008.1, forward strand.
ACGAGGTGGAGCGCCAGCATCCCTACTCGATCTGGGCACGCCGCGCGCAGTTGATGAGCGCGTTCAGCTATTATCTGTCGCGCGACTATACGCAGGCGATCCAGTCGGCGCAGCGTTTCCTGTCGGTCCATCCCGGCAACCGCGATGCACCCTATGCCTATTATCTGATCGCGCTCAGCTATTACGAGCAGATCACCGATGTGACGCGCGATCAGAAGATCACCCGCCAGGCGCTGGACGCGCTGGGCGAGTTGATGCGCCGCTATCCCAACACGCGCTACGCCGCCGATGCCCGCCTGAAGGTCGATCTGGTCAACGACCATCTCGCCGGCAAGGAAATGGAGATCGGCCGCTTCTACGAAGGGCGCGGCCAATGGCTCGCCGCCTCCATGCGGTTCCGCACCGTGATCGACCAGTATCAGACGACGACGCACGCCCCCGAGGCGCTGATGCGCCTGACCGAGACCTATCTGGCGCTGGGCGTGCCGCAGGAGGCGCAGCGGTCCGCCGCCGTGCTGGGCGCCAATTATCCGGGGTCCGACTGGTACAAGCGTGCCTATCGCCTGATGGAGCAGCATCCCGCCAAGCCGCTCCCGCCGGTCGCGCCCGGCCAGCCGGTGGTGCCGGACGGCACGCCCGGATCGGTCAACACCGGCCTGCCTGGTGAAAGCGGCAGCGGCACGCCGACCACCGGCCCCGCCACGCAACCCTCCACCGTCGGCCCCAACAGCAGCCCCAACACCGGCGGCCGCACCAACTGATCCCGGTGCCGTGCCCCTCTCGATCAGGGGGGCACGGCATCGCCATTCCGGCCGATCGCGAACAAATCGTGACCATGGATGCGCAAAAGGGATAACGGCGCTCGCGAAAATCGCCTATATCGCGCACCATGCTGATTGCGCTGTCCATTCGCGACGTGGTATTGATCGAGGCACTCGATCTCGATTTCGGCTCCGGCCTGGGCGTGCTGACCGGGGAAACCGGGGCGGGCAAGTCGATCCTGCTCGATGCACTGGGTCTGGCGCTCGGCGGGCGGGGCGAAAGCGGCCTGGTCCGCCACGGCGCCGCGCAGGCGGTGGTGACCGCCACCTTCGAGCCGCCTGCCCCCGGCAGCCGCCTTGCCGCGATCCTGGAAGACGCCGGCGTTGAGATCGAACCGGGCGAGCCGCTGTTCGTCCGCCGTCTCGTCAAGGCCGATGGCGGCAGCCGCGGCTTCGTCAACGATCAGCCGGCGTCGGCCGCCTTGCTGCGCGAGCTGGCGCCTTTTCTGGTCGAGGTGCATGGCCAGCATGACGATCGCGGCCTGCTGAACCCACGCGGCCACCGTGCGCTGCTCGACAGCTTCGGACGTATCGACACCGGCGGCGCCGCGGCCGCCTGGCGGACATGGCGCGCGGCGGAGGCCGAATTGGACGCCGCGCGCGCCGAGATCGAGACCGCCGCCCGCGACCGCGAATGGCTGGAACATGCCGTTGCCGAGTTGACAAAACTGGCCCCCGAACCCGGCGAGGAAGAGGCGCTGGCCGACAAGCGTCGCACCATGCAACGCTCCGAGAAGATCGCCGGAGAACTCGCCGCGATCGACGAATATCTGGAAGGATCGGACGGCGGCCTCACCCGTCTGCGTCAGGCCGCCCGCGTGCTGGAGCGCATTGCCGAGGATCATCCGGCACTCGGCGATGCGCTCGCGGCCGTCGACCGTGCGGTGATCGAGGCATCGGTGGCCGAGGAACGGCTGGCCGAGGCACGGCTGTCGCTCGCCTATGATCCGCGTACGCTGGAAGATGACGAGGCGCGATTGTTCGAATTGCGCGGCATGGCCCGCAAGCACCGCGTCCAGCCCGACGATCTGGCCGCGCTTGCCGACGATCTGCGCGGCCGGCTGGAACGGCTGGAGGCGGGCGAAGGCGGCATCGCCAAGCTGGAGAAACGCGCCCAGTCCGCCCGTGCCGCTTATGACAGCGCTGCCGCAACCCTGTCCAAGCAACGCCATGCCGCCGCCGGGCGCCTCGACGCCGCGGTAAAGGGCGAGTTGGCCCCGCTGAAGCTGGACGCCGCCCGCTTCCGCACCATCGTCGTTCCGCTGGAGGAGACCGGTTGGTCGGGTGCAGGCAAGGACCGGGTCGAATTCGAGATTGCGACCAATCCCGGCGCGCCCTTCGCCCCCCTGGTCAAGATCGCCAGCGGCGGCGAATTGTCGCGCTTCATCCTCGCGCTGAAGGTGGCGCTGGCCGAGGAAGGCGGTGCGGCCACGATGGTGTTCGACGAAATCGATCGCGGCGTCGGCGGCGCGGTGGCGTCCGCGATCGGCGAGCGCCTGCACCGGCTGGCGACGCGCACGCAGTTGCTGGTCGTCACCCACAGCCCGCAGGTCGCGGCGCGTGGGGCGGCGCACCTGTTGATCGCCAAGGCGCATGACGGCACGGTGACGCGCACCGGCGTGCGTGCGCTCACCGACGCCGAACGCCGCGAGGAGATCGCCCGCATGCTCTCCGGCGCGACGATCACCGACGAGGCACGCGCACAGGCCGAACGCCTGCTGGAAACCGCCTGACCGAATGGTGGTGACGCTGGCGGCTTGATCGCCGGGTATCGACTGGCCTAGCAGCTATCCAGTGACCAAAGCTCCCCCGCCCGCCACGGACCTGCCCGCCACCGACCTTCTGGCCGCCGCCGAGCTCGGATCGCTCAGCCAGACGATCGCGCATCACAATCGGCTCTACCATACCGACGACGCGCCGGAGATTTCCGACGCGGACTATGACGCGCTGGTCCGTCGCAATGCCGCGCTGGAAGCCGCCTTCCCGCATCTGGTGCGCGCCGATTCGCCCAGCCGCCAGGTCGGCGCCGCGCCTGCCGGACATCTCGCCAAGGTCGCCCATGCCCGGCCGATGATGAGCCTGGACAATGCCTTTGCCGATGACGAGGTGGTCGAGTTCGTCGCCCGCGTCCGCCGCTATCTGAAGCTGGCCGCGGATACGCCCGTCGCGCTCACCGCCGAGCCGAAGATCGATGGCCTGTCCTGCTCGCTACGGTACGAGCGTGGCCGGCTGGTCCAGGCGCTGACCCGCGGCGACGGCACGGTGGGCGAGGATGTCACCGCCAATGTCCGCACCATCGCCGACATTCCCGCCACCTTCCACGGCGATGCGCCCGACATTTTCGAGATCCGTGGCGAGGTCTATATGGCCAAGGCCGACTTCGCCGCGCTCAACGCCCGTTTGCTTGCCGAGGCGGACAGCCCCGAAAAGGCGCGCCAGTTCGCCAATCCGCGCAACGCCGCCGCCGGCTCGCTGCGCCAGAAGGATGCCGCGATCACCGCCACTCGCCCGTTGCGCTTCCTGGCGCATGGCTGGGGAGAGGCCAGCGCGATGCCCGCCGATACCCAGAGCGGCGTCGTTGCGGCGATCCGCGACTGGGGCTTTCCGGTCGCCGGTGATTTCGCCCGGTGCGAAGGAGTGGACGATGCGCTCGCCCGGTACCGCGCGATCGAGGCCAAGCGCGCCGACCTGCCCTTCGATATCGACGGCGTCGTCTACAAGGTCGACCGCCTCGACTGGCAGCAGCGGCTGGGCCAGGTCGCGCGCGCGCCGCGCTGGGCTTTGGCGCACAAATTTCCCGCCGAACGCGCGCAGACCACGCTCAACGCGATCGATATCCAGGTCGGTCGCACCGGCAAGCTGACCCCCGTCGCCCGGCTGGAGCCGGTGACGGTGGGCGGTGTCGTCGTCACCAACGCGACGCTGCACAATGCGGACGAGGTCGGCCGGCTGGGCGTCCATCCCGGTGACCGCGTCGTTCTGCAGCGCGCCGGCGACGTCATCCCGCAGATCGTCGAGAACCTGTCGCGCGACGATGCGCGCGCGCCCTGGCCTTTTCCCACCCATTGTCCCGAATGCGGATCGGCGGCCGAGCGCGCCCCGGGCGAGGTCGACTGGCGCTGCTCGGGCGGTCTGGTCTGCCCTGCGCAGCGTGTCGAACGGCTCCGCCATTTCGTGTCCCGCCACGCCCTCGACATCGACGGCATGGGGATCACTACGATCGAGGCGTTTTTCCGCGATGGCCTGATCCAGACCCCCGCCGACATTTTCCGCCTGACCGAAGAGATATTGCTCGGCCGCGAGCGCTGGGCCGAGATATCCGCACGCAACCTGATCGCGGCGATCGACGCACGCCGCGCCCCTCCCCTCGACCGCTTCCTCTTCGCACTCGGCATCCGCCACGTCGGCGAAGTCACCGCCCGTGACCTCGCCCGCCGCTGGAGCAGTTGGACCAACCTCACCGACATGATCGCCCGCGCCCTCTCCGAGCGCGATGCCATCCCACCCGCCCTCGGCGAGCCGGATGACAAGCACCTCGCCCGCGTCGCCAAGGCCCTGGCCGCCGTGGTCGACACCAAGCAGGTCGGCCCGGAGGTCGCACTCGCCCTCGTCGATTTCTTCGCCGAGCCCCACAACCAGGACGCCGTACAGGACCTGCTCACCCAGGTCGCCCCCGCCGACATCCTCTGGCAAACCCGCTCCTCCGACGTCAGCGGCAAAACGCTGGTCTTCACCGGCACCCTCGAAACCCTGTCCCGCGACGAAGCCAAGGCGCAGGCCGAGGCACTGGGCGCCCGCGTGTCCGGCTCGGTCAGCGCCAAGACGGATCTGGTGATCGCCGGTCCGGGCGCCGGATCGAAGCTGAAGAAAGCCAGCGACTTGGGGGTCAAGGTGATCGACGAGGCGGAATGGAACGCCCTGGTGGCGGCAAGCGGCTGACGCCGATTAAATCCGCCGCAAAAAGGTCATAATTCGTGGCTTTTTTGCAACGCAGCACAGCCGATTTTCGCGAGTGTTACAGTGCCATAGCGACTGTAACAGAAACGCAATACTCGGGCGGCAGGGGCACGCCTAACCGGTCCTTCAGACCACCGGTCGGCGCGCTGCGCAAAGGGGTATAATTCAATGCGAACCAATTTGTTCCTGGGTGTGGCTGCGGTCGCGCTCGTGATGCCGGTGGCGGCCACCGCACAGGAAACGACGTCGGCGATCCGCGGCACCGTGACGGCAGGCGGCACCCCCGTCGCCGGCGCGACCGTGACGATCGTCAACGTTCCCACCGGAACCACCACCACCACGACCACCGATGCGAACGGCGGCTTCTCGTCGACCGGCCTGCGTCCAGGCGGTCCCTACACCGTGTCGGTCGCTGCCGCCGGCTATCAGGGTGCGCAGGTCACCGACATCCAGACCGTGGTCGCCCAGTCGTTCGAACTGCCGATCGAACTGACCGCCGCCGGAACCGCCGACGCGGGTGAGGGCGAAGAGATCGTCATCAGCGCCTCGCGCCTGCCCAATGCGCGCACGGTGTCGCAGGGTCCTGCAACCGTTCTGAACGCTGACGACATCGCCAACATCGCCAGCCTCAACCGCGACATTCGCGACCTGTCGCGCCGCGATCCGTTCGCCCGCCTGGACGACACGCCGACCGGCGGCCGCGCCATCTCGTTCGCCGGCCAGAACGCCCGCTACAACCGCTTCACCGTGGACGGCGTGCCAATCACCGACAATTTCGGCCTCAACGCCGATGGCCTTCCGAGCCGCCGCTCGCCGATCCCGTTCGACGCAATTGGTCAGTTCCAGGCACAGGTCGCCCCCTATGACGTCCGCCAGGGCAACTTTCAGGGCGGCGCGATCAACATCATCCTGAAGTCGGGCACCAACGACTTCCATGGCACCGGCTTCTACGCGCGTTCGGGCGACGAGTTCGTCGGCAAGCGCACCAAGCCTGGCCCGGGCATCCCGACCGGCCGCGCCGCAGTGCCGAACTTCAAGATCGATAATTTCGGCGCCGAACTTTCCGGTCCGATCATCCGCGACAAGCTGTTCTTCATGGTGGCGGGCGAGCGTCTGCGCGGCGGCCGTCCGATCCCGGAAGGTCCCACCGACAACAATGCCGGCACCGCGATCCCCAACCTGACGCAAGCGCAGGTCGATCAGGTGTCGGATATCGCGCAACGCATCTATGGCTATGACACGGGCGGCGTGCAGCGCAGCCTGAACGACAAGGACGACCGCGTCGTTGCCCGCATCGATGCGAACCTTTCCGATACGCAGCGCCTGGCGCTGACCTATACCTATGCCGATGACGGCATCACGCTGCTGAACAACACCTTCAGCACGATCACCACCGGCAGCCCGGGCCTGGGCCTGGCGTCGAACGCCTACACGCAGGGCAACCGCCTGCACACCGGCGTGGTGCAGTTGAACTCCGACTGGTCGGACACCTTCTCGACCGAGGCGCGCGGCTTCTACAAGCACTATACGCGTATCCAGGAGCCGCTGCTCGGCCGTGGCTTCGCGCAGATGCGCGTCTGCACCAACCCCGTTTCGCAAGGGTCGCTGACGGGTTGCGAAGGCCGCACCGGCCAGACCGGCACCGACGCCGTCGTGGCCTTTGGTCCGGACAGCTCGCGCCAGACCAACCAGCTCTATACCGAAACCTGGGGTGGCCTGCTCCAAGCGCGCCTGACGATGAACGACCACGACGTCCGCGTCTTCACCGAAATCCAGGACGTGTCGGTCTTCAACTCGTTCCTGCAGAACAGCGCCGGCGCCTATTATTTCGACTCGATCGCCGACTTCGAGGCGCGTCGTGCCAATACCTTCCAGTACGGCAACGCGATTCGCGACAATAATGGCCTGCCCGCCTTCAACCCGGACGCAGCCGCGGCAAGCTTCGGCTACCAGAGCTACACGTTCGGCGTCATGGACAACTGGCGCGTCACGCCCACGCTGACCTTCAGCTACGGCGCGCGCTACGACCTGTATGCGATGCACGACCGCCCCGCGCTCAGCACCGCGTACCTCGCCCGCTATGCCAATGGTGCGATCGTCAATGGCGAGCGCAAGACGATCGCCGGCAACACCACCAACATCTCGGGCTTCAACCTCTTCCAGCCGCGCATCGGCTTCGACTGGAAGCCTGCACGCCGGCTCTCGATCCGCGGTGGCGGCGGCATCTTCGGCGGCGGCACCCCCGACGTCTATGTGTCGAACAGCTTCTCCAACACCGGCGTGCTGACCAACTCGCTGTCGATCAATCGCACCGCGACCGGCTTCACCGGATTCCCCGGCGGCACCGACGCGGCAACGCAGATCGCGGTTGGCAATGCGGCGCTGAACGGCGTCACCGGCAACTCGATCCCTGGTTCGGTGAACACCACGCTGGGCAATGCTGCCATCGCCACCAGTGCCACGGTCAACGCGCTCGACCCGAACTTCAAGGTGCCGTCGCAGTGGCGTACCACGCTGTCGGGCGAGTATAACGCCAATCTGGGCCCGCTGGGTGACAACTGGATCTTCGGCGCCGACTTCCTGTATTCGCGCGTTCGCAACCAGGTGTATTTCACCGACATCCGCTCGCAGCCGATCGCTGGATCGCTGACGCCGGATGGCCGCCAGCGTTACCAGAACATCATCGACGGCGCGGCCAGCACCAACACCAACACCGACATCCTGCTGACCAACACCACCCGGGGCCGGTCGTACATCGCGGTCGCGCGCTTCGAAAAGGCGTGGGATCTCGGCCTGACCATCAACGGCAGCTTCACTTACGCCGATGTGAAGGATCAGGCGCCGGCGACCTCGTCGACCGCGGGTTCGAACTACAGCAACGGTGCGTTCGTCGATCCGAACAACGTCGCCTACGGCATCTCGAACGATCAGGTGAAGTACTTCTTCAAGTACGGCGTCAACTTCGATCATGCCTTCTTCGGCGATTACAAGACGCAGATCGGCCTGTTCGGCGAGACGCGCATCGGTCACCCGTTCAGCTACACCTTCCAGGACTATCAGCCCTCGGGTGGCACGCCGCGTTCGGCGATCTTCGGCACCACCGGCCGCAGCACGGCGACCGGCACCGGCGGCAACCGCTACCTGATGTACGTGCCGACGGTGAACGATCCGCTCGTGTCGTACAGCAGCGTCGAGTACCAGAATGCGCTCAATGCGTTCATCGACGCATCGGGCCTGAGCAAGTATCGTGGCAAGATCGCGCCGCGTAACGCGTTCAACTCGCGCTGGTTCACGCGTCTCGACCTGCACGTCTCGCAGGAAATCCCGACCGGCTTCGGCGGCTCGCGCCTCCAGGTCTTCGCGGACATCGAGAACTTCACCAACTTCATCAACAAGAAGTGGGGCCAGCTCCGCGAGTACACCTTCCCGTACAACGCAGCGGTCACGCAGGTGCAGTGCCTGACAACGCCGGTTGCCACCGGCACCGCGCTTACGCCTGCCCAGACCACGGCCAACGCAAGCCAGGCCTGCGCGCAGTATCGCTACTCGCCGCTCGGTGGCACGACCAGCTTCACGACCCCGACCGACCAGGTCTATGTGAACCAGTCGCTCTACTCGATCCGCGTCGGTGCGCGCTTCACCTTCTGATCCGCGTCACCACCCAAACCGAAGGCCGTCGCTCCCTTGCCGGAGCGGCGGCCTTCGTCGTTTTGCACCGGCGCCCCGGTGCGTGTAGAGCCCGCATTGCAATGGCCACGTCTTCGCTCGCTGCTCCTTCGCGCCCGCCGCTGTCCGCGCGGCCGTTTTTCGAGAACAAGGCGCGTGCCTTCTGGATTTTGCAGGCCGCCGGGTGGAGCGGCTATCTGGTCCTGCGCAGCGTCGTGGCGATCTCGAACGGCTTCTCGCTCGAAAAGATCATCCCGGTCATCATCGAGGCGATCCTGGGCTATTGCATCACGCTGCTGCTCTCGACGCTGTACGGCTATTACCGGCGCATCCCGCGCATCGCGGGTGTGTTCCTGACGCTGGCGACGCTGAGCGCCGCGACCTTCCTCTACGCCTCGCTCAATGCCTTTTCCTTCTCGTTCATCACCACCTCCACCCCCGGCGTCAGCCTGATCCTGCTGCTCGGCACGCTGTTCCTGAACCTGGTGGTGCTCGCCGGCTGGTCGGCGCTCTATTTCGCGATCAACTATTATCTGATCGTCGAGGACCAGATGGACGAGATGCGCGCGCTGGAGCTGCAGGCGTCGTCCGCGCAACTGGCGATGCTACGCTACCAGTTGAACCCGCATTTCCTGTTCAACACGCTCAATTCCATCTCCACGCTGGTGCTGCTGAAACAGACCGAGCGGGCGAACGCGATGCTCAGCCGGCTGTCCTCCTTCCTGCGCTACACCCTTGCCAACGAGCCTACCGCGCACGTCACCGTCGCGCAGGAAGTGGAGACGCTGAAGCTGTACCTCGAAATTGAAAAGATGCGTTTCGAGGAGCGGCTGCGCCCCAGCTTCGAGATCGATCCCCGCGCCGAACGCGCTCGCCTGCCCTCGCTGCTGCTCCAGCCACTCGTTGAAAATGCGATCAAATATGCTGTCACTCCGCAGGAGGAAGGCGCCGAGATCGCGGTCAGCGTGCGGCTCGCCGGGCAATGGGTGCAGATCGGCGTATCGGACAGCGGTCCCGGCTTGCACGAGGTGCGGCATTCGCCAAGCCTTTCAACCGGTGTGGGGCTCTCCAATATCCGGGAGCGGCTGGCGCAGGCTTATGGCCTGCACCATCGCTTCGAGACGCGCTCCGCGCCCGCTGGCGGGTTTTCGGTTCATATCGAGATCCCGTTCCAGCTCGAGACTGTGAATAGAGAGGCCGCATGACCATCCGTACCATCCTCGTCGACGACGAGCCCCTGGCGATCCAGGGACTGGAGCTTCGCCTCCAGGCGCACGACGACGTCGAGATCATCGAGAAATGCATGAACGGGCGCGAGGCGATCCGCGCGATCAAGACGCACAAGCCCGATCTGGTCTTTCTCGACATCCAGATGCCCGGTTTCGACGGCTTTTCGGTCGTCCAGGGGCTGATGGAGGTAGAGCCGCCGCTGTTCGTCTTCTGCACCGCCTATTCCGATCACGCCCTGCGCGCGTTCGAGGCGCAGGCGGTCGATTACCTGATGAAGCCGGTGGACGAATCGCGGCTGGGCGACACGCTCGATCGCGTCCGCCAGCGCCTGGCCGAGAAGCGCGGTGCCAACGAAACCGAAAAGCTGAAGGAAGCGCTGGCCGAACACGCCCCCGAGGCGGCGGCCGACCTGACCGCCGATGGCGCCGGCAGCGGCGAACACGCATCCAACCGCTTTGAAAAGCTCATCAACATCAAGGATCGCGGCCAGATCTTCCGCGTCGATGTCGACACGATCGAGCTGATCGAGGCGGCGGGCGATTACATGGTCATCAAGACCGGCGACAATTCGCTGGTCCTGCGTGAAACCATGAAGGATCTGGAGAAGCGCCTCGACCCCCGCCGCTTCCAGCGCGTCCATCGCTCGACGATCGTCAATCTCGATCTGGTCAAGCAGGTGAAGCCGCACACCAACGGCGAATGCTTCCTGGTGCTCGACTCGGGCGCGCAGGTGAAGGTCTCGCGATCCTACCGCGATGTGGTGGCGCGCTTCGTTCACTGATCGCAGGGTGCGCCGAAGCATCCATCCTCTCGACATGCGGGTCGGCCGGCAACGGCCGGCCCGTTTTGCATGGAGGCTTCCCCCGTGACGCCGGCCCCGCAAAATGCTAACGGCGCGCCCATGCTCAATCTCAACGGCATCACCGTGCGGCTCGGCGGCCGCACGATCCTCGACCGCGCATCGGCGGCACTTCCTCCCGGCAGCCGCGTCGGCCTGATCGGCCGCAACGGCGCGGGCAAGTCGACGCTCGTCCGCGTCATCGCCAAGCAGTTGGAGGCCGACGAGGGCGCCGCCGAGATGCCGCGCGGCAGCCGCCTCGGCTATATCGCGCAGGAGGCCCCTTCGGGCACCTCCACGCCGTTCGACACGGTGCTGGAAGCCGATACCGAGCGCGCCACGCTGATGGTCGCGTCCGAGACGGAGACCGATCCTGACAAGCTGGGCGACATCTACGAACGCCTGATCGCGATCGACGCCTATACCGCGCCCGCGCGCGCCGCGACGATCCTGAAGGGTCTGGGCTTCGACGAGGAGATGCAGGGCCGCCCGCTCGACAGCTTCTCGGGCGGGTGGAAGATGCGCGTCGCGCTCGCCGCCCTGCTCTTCTCCGCGCCGGACGTGCTGCTGCTCGACGAGCCGTCGAACCACCTCGATCTCGAAGCGGTGATGTGGCTGGAGGATTTCCTCAAATCCTACCGCGCCACCATCCTGCTGGTCAGCCACGAGCGCGACTTCCTCAACAACGTCGTCGACCACATCCTGCATCTGCAGGGTGGCAAGGTGACGCTCTATGTCGGCGGCTACGACTCGTTCGAGCGCCAGCGTGCCGAACGCATGGCGCAGTTGGCGGCCGCCAAGGCGAACCAAGACGTGCAGCGCGCCAAGTTGCAGGACTATATCGCCCGCAACTCGGCCCGCGCCTCCACCGCCAAGCAGGCGCAGAGCCGGCAGAAGATGCTCGCCAAGATGCAGCCGATCGCCGAGCTGGCGAACGACCCATCGCTGTCCTTCGACTTCCCCGATCCCGACGAGTTGCGCCCGCCGCTCATCACGCTCGACATGGCGACGGTCGGCTATGCCGAAACCCCGATCCTGAAGCGGCTGAACCTGCGTCTCGACCCCGATGACCGGATCGCGCTGCTCGGCCGCAACGGCAACGGCAAGACGACGCTGGCGCGCCTGCTCGCCGCGCAACTGGCGCCGATGGACGGCGAGATGAACGCGTCGGGCAAGATGCGCGTCGGCTATTTCACCCAGTATCAGGTGGAGGAACTCGACGCGACCGATACGCCGCTCGAACACATGACCCGCATCATGAAGGGCGCCAGCCCGGCGGCGGTACGCGCACAACTCGGTCGCTTCGGCTTTTCGGGCGACAAGGCGACGACTTTGGTCGGCAAGCTGTCGGGCGGCGAGCGTGCGCGCCTGGCGCTCGCGCTCATCACCCGCGATGCGCCGCACATGCTGATCCTCGACGAGCCGACCAACCACCTCGACGTCGACGCACGCGAGGCGCTGGTCCAGGCGCTGAACGGCTATAAGGGCGCGGTCGTCCTCGTCAGCCACGATCGCCACATGCTGGAAATGACCGCGGACCGGCTGGTGCTGGTCGATCAGGGCACCGCGCGCGAATTCGATGGGACGCTGGACGATTACATCGCCTTCGTGCTGTCCGGCGACAGCAAGCCTGCCGAACCCAAATCCGCCAATAAGTCGGATCGCAAAGCGTCCGCGGCGTACAAGGAAGCGGAAAAGGCCCGCAAGAAACTGATCCGCGAGGCGGAGGCGGAGACCACGAAGCTGACCGCCGAACTGACCGAGATCGATCGCGCGATGTTCGATCCCTCGACCGCCACACCCGCGCTGGCGAAACTGACGATGACGGACCTGATGAAGCGCCGCGCGGCGCTACAGGATCAGCTGGAGGCCGCCGAAACCCGCTGGATGGAAGCCAGCGAAGCCCTGGAAGCGGCCTGACCCTTACCCCCTCTCCCCTCCGGGGAGAGGGAGGGGCCTGCGGCCGAAGGCCGTGGGAGGGTGAGGGGCAGCCCAGCAGTGCGACGCTGCTTGCAGGCCCCTCACCCTCCAAAGAAGATTACGCCTCCTCCGCGTCACCCGCCGCGGGATTCTCGATCCAGGCCTCGACCGGCCCGGTCAACTTGATCGTCAGCGGCCGGCCATGCCGGTCCATCTTCTTGCCCAGCGCGACCCGGATCCAGCCCTCGGAAATCGAGTATTCCTCGACATCGCGGCGTTCCTGCCCCTTGAAGCGGATGCCAACCCCGCGCTGGAGCAGGTCCTGGTCGAAATACGGGCTGTCGGGGCTCGTCGAAAGACGATCGGGAGGCGTATCGGTCATGCGCCGCGCTTAGCCTTGCGGCCATCGGCTTGCCAAGCAAAAGCGGCGCCGGATCACGCCGACGCCGCTCCGTTGGATCAGTCGCAGATCCGCACGCGGACGTTGCGACCCCAATAGGGGTCCCACCGCCAGTCGTTCCAGCAGCGCGGCTGGTAATAGGCGCGCGGCGGCGGCGCGTAGTAGGGATCATAGGCATAGCCACGATCCGCATAATAACCGCGGTCATAATAACCACGGTCATAATAGCCGCGATCATAATAGCGGTTGCGGTTGTTGGACGCGATCGCCGCGCCCACGCCCAGCCCCAATATGCCGCCCAGCAACGCACCCGCCGCGACGTCCCCGCCGCGATCCCGGTGGTGCCAGCCGCCACCATAGCCTCGGCCGCGCCATCGCTGCGCATCGGCCGGGGCCGCCGCGGTGAAGACCGTCGCGGCAAGGGTCAGTCCCAAACCTGCCTTCTTCCATCCATGGATCATCTCGAACCTCCGATACTGACACGCCCGGTCCGCTGGAGACAAAAACGCGTAAAGGTGCGAGCGTGTTGCCTGTCCTGCCCGTTTCGGGCTGAATGGCGGCGGAATGCGGTGTTTAGATGGGGTTCAGGCGATGGGGTACTGGCTGCTGAAGTCCGAGCCGGACAGCTATGGCTGGGACGATCTGGTCCAGGGTGGCGGCACCGAATGGGACGGCGTCCGCAACGCCGCCGCCGCGAAGCACCTGCGCGCCATGGCGGTGGGGGACGACGTGCTGATCTATCACAGCGGCCGGGACAAGGCGGCGGTCGGCCTTGCCCGCATCGCCCGAACCGCCCGCCCCGACGGCGAGGGTGATCGCTGGGTATCGGTGCGCGTTGAACCCGTACGCCCCCTCACCCACCCCGTCACCCTCGCCGCGATGAAGGCCGAGCCTGCGCTCACCGACATGGCGATGCTGCGCCAGTCGCGGCTCTCCGTGTCACCGATCGGCGACGCCGAATGGCAAGTGCTGATGCGGATGGCAGGTTAGCCCCGCGCGAACGCCGCCGCTTCTTCCACCTGCGCTTCCGTCGGGCGCACACCGGTATAGAGCACGAACTGCTCCAGCGCCTGCAACGTCGCGACCTCGGTGCCGGTGATCACCCGCTTGCCCGCTTCACGCGCCGCGCGCAGGAACGGCGTCTCGGGCGGGTATTGCACCACGTCGAAGGCGATATCCGCCAGTGCGATGCTTGGTTCCGGGAAGGCCAGCGCGTCGGCATCCGCCCCCGTCATGCCCAGCGGCGTCACGTTGACCAGGATCGGCGCCGTCACATCCGCATCGACAGACCAGGCAAAGCCATACAGATCGGCCAGCGCGCGTCCCGCCGCAGCGTTGCGGGCCACGATCGTGCCATGCGCGAACCCCGCATCGCGAAACGCCGCCGCGACCGCCTTGGCCATCCCGCCCGATCCGCGCAGCACGAAGGGCGTGGCCGGATCGATATCGGCGATCAGCGCCCGCACCGCGCCGTAATCCGTATTGTGTCCGGTCAGGCGTCCGTCATCGTTGACGATCGTGTTCACGCTGTCGATCGCCGCCGCGCTCGGCGCCAGCCCATCGATCAGCGCAATGACGGCCTCCTTGAACGGCATGGAGATCGCGCAGCCGCGGATATCCAGCGCGCGTATCCCCCCGATCGCGGCAGCCAGGTCGGTCGTGCTGAACGACTTGTAGACATAATCCAGCCCGGTCAGTTCATACAGCCGGTTATGGAAGCGTGACCCGTAATTGCCCGGCCGTGCGGACAGCGACATGCACAGACGCGTATCGCGCCCGATCGGAGGTTTCTGCGTCATGCTCCGCCGTTTAGCGGATCGTGGGCGGTGGGGGAAATCTGGTTCACGCGAAGACGCGAAGACGTTTTGGTTCACGCGGAGGCGCGGAGGCGCGGAGAGGATGCGCCCGGCATCGCCGTTGCGGATCATCTCGACCGGGAGACATGCCGCGTCCGTGATGGAAAGGGAGCCTTCGGCTCGCGCATCCCCTCCGCGCCTCCGCGCCTCCGCGTGAACTCCTCTTCTTCGCGCCTTCGCGTCTTCGCGTGAACAAAAAAGGCCGGACGTTTCCGCCCGGCCCCTTCGTCTTATGCCGCTTCCTTCGACCGCGCCGCGCGCTTGCGCTCGTTCGGGTCCAGGTGGCGCTTGCGCAGGCGGATCGACTTGGGCGTCACCTCCACCATCTCGTCATCGTCGATATAGGCGATGGCCTGTTCCAGCGTCATCTTCTTCGGCGGAGTCAGGCGGATGGCGTCGTCCTTGCCGCCCGACGCACGGAAGTTCGTCAGCTGCTTCGCCTTCATCGGATTGACCTCCAGGTCATCCGTCTTGGCGTTCTCGCCGATGATCATGCCCTCGTACAGCGCCTCGCCGTGACCGACGAACAGGATGCCGCGATCCTCGAGCGGCCCCAGGGCATAGGACTGCGCCTCGCCCGCACCGTTCGAGATCAGAACGCCGTTCTTGCGGCCCTCGATATTGCCCTTGTGCGGGCCATAGCGCTCGAACAGCCGGTTCATGATGCCGGTGCCGCGCGTGTCCGACAGGAACTCGCCGTGATAGCCGATCATGCCGCGGCTGGGTGCCGAGAAGGTGATGCGCGTCTTGCCGCCGGTCGACGGACGCATGTCGGTCAGCTCGGCTTTGCGCAGGTTCATCTTCTCGACGACGGTGCCCGAATGCTCCTCGTCCACGTCGATGATGACGGTCTCGTACGGCTCGGTACGCTTGCCGTTCTCGTCCTCGCCGAACAGCACGCGCGGGCGGCTGATGCCCAGCTCGAAGCCCTCGCGGCGCATCGTCTCGATCAGCACGCCGAGCTGAAGCTCGCCGCGGCCCGCGACTTCGTAGCTGTCGCGGTCGGCGGCTTCCGTCACCTTCACGGCGACGTTCGACTCGGCCTCGCGGAACAGGCGGTCGCGGATCATGCGGCTCGTCACCTTGCTGCCCTCGCGGCCCGCCATCGGCGAGTCATTCACCGCAAAACGCATCGACAGCGTCGGCGGATCGATCGGCTGCGCGTGCAGCGCCTCGGTCACGCTCGTATCGGCGATCGTGTTCGCGACGGTCGCGACGGTCAGGCCGGCCAGCGAGATGATGTCGCCCGCCTTCGCCTCGTCCACCGGCACGCGGTCCAAACCACGGAACGACAGGATCTTGGACGCACGACCGGTCTCGACGACGTTGCCGTCGTTATCCAGCGCATGGATCGGCTGGTTGGTCTTCACCGTGCCCGAATTGACGCGGCCGGTCAGGATGCGGCCCAGGAAGTTGTCGCGGTCCAGCAGCGTGACCAGGAAGGTGAACGGCGCATCCACGTCCAGGTTGGGCGGCGGCACATGGTTCACGATCGTCTCGAACATCGGGATCAGCGTGCCTTCACGCGCGTCCATGTCGGTCGACGCATAGCCGTTACGGCCCGAAGCATAGAGCACCGGGAAGTCGAGCTGCTCGTCATTCGCGTCCAGCGACACGAACAGGTCGAACACCTCGTCCAGCACTTCCTGGATGCGCGCGTCGGGGCGGTCGACCTTGTTGACGACCACGATCGGCTTCAGGCCCAGCGCCAGCGCCTTGCCGGTCACGAACTTCGTCTGCGGCATCGCGCCTTCCGACGAGTCGACCAGCAGGACGACGCCGTCGACCATCGACAAGATGCGCTCCACCTCGCCGCCGAAGTCGGCGTGGCCGGGCGTGTCGACGATGTTGATCCGCACGCTCTCGCCGCCGTTCGGCGGGGTCCAGTCGACCGAGGTCGGCTTGGCCAGAATGGTGATGCCACGCTCTTTTTCGAGGTCGTTGGAATCCATCGCACGTTCTTCGACGCGCTGGTTGTCGCGGAAAGTGCCCGACTGGCGGAACAACTGATCGACCAGCGTCGTCTTGCCGTGATCGACGTGCGCGATGATCGCCACGTTGCGGAGGCTCATAAGGTTCTCTTGTTCGGAAAAGGGATGTTGCGCGCGCCCATAGCCGAAATGCCCGCCCGCGGGAAGGGCAGTCGATCGATACACGGCGATATATTCAAGCAACACACTTGAAGCGCGCGCCGTTCCTCGCCAGACTCGCATCGAAGGCACTGGAGATGCAAAGCAGATGGCGACCACCCCCGAAACCGTGCAGGAGCTGAAGCTTACCCCGCCCGATCCGGTGCCGACCGTCGCACCGGCCAAGGCCGCCGGGCTGGTCCCCGTCGATGAGAAGACGCGCAGCCAGTTGAACACCCGCGTCGACGGCTTCGTCGCCGAACTGGTCGCGCAGGACGTGAACAGTCCCGAATTCGGCCGCCGCGTCGATGCGATCACCGCCATGGGGCAAAAGGAAATTCGCGAGGCGGCGGGCCAGTCGAACCGCTTCCTCGACCGGCCGGTCCGCGCGATGGATCAGGAATCGGGCGTCGGCAAGGATCTGACCGAACTCCGCCGTCTGGTCGAAAGCCTCGATCCCGGCCGCCAGGGCAATCTCTCCGCGCCCAAGAAGCTGCTCGGCATCCTGCCCTTCGGCAACAAGATGCGCGATTATTTTGACGGCTATCGCTCGTCGCAGACGCATATCGCCGCGATCCTGAAGAGCCTGTCGTCGGGCCGCGACGAACTGCTGATGGACAATGCCGCGATCGATACCGAGCGGGCGAACCTGTGGGCCGCGATGGGCCGTCTCGAACAGATGATCCACCTGTCGCAGACCATGGACCAGAAACTGGAAGATACCGCCAACGACCTGGACCATAGCGATCCGGCCAAGGCCAAGGCGATCCGCGAGACCGCACTCTTCTACACCCGCCAGCGGACGCAGGACCTGCTTACCCAGATGGCGGTGACGGTGCAGGGCTATCTGGCGCTCGATCTGGTCAAGAAGAACAATGTCGAGCTGGTAAAGGGCGTCGACCGCGCCTCCACCACCACCGTCTCGGCGCTGCGCACCGCGGTCACGGTGGCGCAGGCCCTCGCCAACCAGAAGCTGGTGCTCGATCAGATCACCGCGCTGAACACCACGACGGCCAACATCATCGATTCGACCGGTAAGCTGCTGCGCAGCCAGACCGCGCAGATCCACGAGCAGGCCGCCGCCTCGACGATCCCGCTGGAAACGCTGCAACGCGCCTTCCAGAACATCTACGACACGATGGACGCCATCGACACCTTCAAGCTGAAGGCGCTCGATTCGATGAAGACCACGGTCACCGCGCTCGGTTCGGAGGTGGAGAAGTCGAAAGGCTATATCGCCCGGGCGGAGGGTGCGCAGCAGGGCAACCGCCTTTCCGGCCCCGGCGCGACATCCTCGTCGTCATCGTTCAAGCTGGAGGCGCTGTAAGCCGACATGCCCACGCCCCGCTCCCAGGAAGTCGATGCGCAGATCGAGCGTGCCCGCGAGGTGATGGCGCGCATCTCGCAGGATTATCGCGGCGCGGGGCGGCGCGTGCGGCGCAAGGCGACGTCGCTGCTCCGCCGGCTGATCGCGATCGCGCTCGCCAATGCGGCACTGTTGATCGCGGCAATCGTCGCCGGGCTGATCCTGCCCGGCGGCATCGGCCTGTTCGGCGCGCTGGCGGTGATGTTCCTGATGGTCGCGGTGACGCTCGGCATCGCGCTCGCCCCCGCCGGCCGCGCCCCCTCCCCGGCCAAGCTGGCGCAGGTCGATATCAAGGCATTGCCCGCGCAGACCGAACGCTGGCTGGAGGCGCAGCGCCCGATGCTGCCCGCCCCCGCCGCGACGCTGATCGACCGCATCGGCCTACGTCTGGAAACGCTGTCGCCGCAACTCGCCGCGGTGCCCAACGACAGCGAGGAAGCGCATGAAGTCCGCCGCCTGATCGGCGAGCAACTCCCCGCCTTCGTCCGCGATTACGAACGCGTGCCCGATCCGCTGCGCCGTGTAGAGCGCAACGGCCGGACGCCGGACGCGCAACTGGTCGATGGCCTGCGCCTGATCGAACAGGAAATCGCCGACATGACCGGGCGGCTGGCCCAAACCGACCTCGACAGCCTGTCAACCCGCGGCCGCTTCCTCGAAATGAAATACCGCGAAGGCGAGACCGAAGGCCCCGCCTGAGGATCAGGCGCCGCCGATCCCCTCGATCACGGTGCCGCTACCGCCACAATCCGGACAATCGCCATCGTCGATCGTCCCGCTACCACCGCATCGCGGACAGACATTTTCGCCGGTGCCGGGCGTCCCCTCGGGCGCGACGTCACCCGGATTGATCGGTTGCTGAGCCATCAACAGTCTCCTCGCCCGATCAACGCATTACCAGCCCACCCGCTCCCCTTTTTCCCTCTCCCCTTGTGGGAGAGGGAGGGGCCCGCCGCGAAGCGGTGGGAGGGTGAGGGGCCGCCCAGCAATGCAACGGCAACCCCGAAC
>NZ_CAMLAC010000009.1 GCF_946477935.1 uncultured Sphingomonas sp.
GCGCCTGCAATATCTCCACCACCCGCTTGCCGATTCTGACCGCTGCCTCCTCCGGCTCCTCCCGCGCTCGCCGCGGCAAGGTCTCCGGATCGAAGAGGAAGATCGGATCGATATCAGACGAGTAATTGAGTTCGCCGCTGCCCTGCTTGCCCAGGGCGATGGCGACGAACCCTTGGGGCTCGGCATCCGGCACCCGCTCGCTGATCGCGGTGCGGATCGCGGCGTCCAGCGCGTGATCGGCAAAATCGGTCAGCGCACCGGTGACCCGGCTGAGATCCAGAACTCCGGCAAGATCGCCCAGGGCGACCGTCAGCGCCAGCGCACGACGCTCCAGCCGAAGCCGCCGCCCGATCGGTTCGTCCCCGGGCCGCAGGATGTCGAGGTTCAGTCGCCCTGCAAATGCCTCTGCCGCGCGCTCCGGCTCCCGCTCCATCAGCATGGCCAGAAAGGGCGAATGATCGCGCGCGCGCGCGGCAGCTTCGGCGATGGCTGCATGCTCGATGCGGTGGGTCATTCCTCGTCCCATGCTGTTTTATGTCTTGACATTCCGGCAGGAAACTTGCGCCGCATCCGACCGTTGAGCTGGTATGGCACCGCAAGCATCCGGAATGAAGCATGGGAACGGCATTGTCGTCGCGCGGCCACGTGTGACCGATGCCATCGGCGCGGCGTTGCGCGATGCCTATACCGCGCTGCCGACCGGCAATGGTGACTTCCTCACCCTCCTTCGCCAGCTCGACATCGCCTCGACCCGCGCGAACTGAAAAAGGCCACCGCACGAATGTGCAGTGGCCTTCCCTATCGACAACACCGATCGATCACCGGCCGCGGCTGAGTTCGTCCACATCGCCCATGATCGTGTCCAGCGCCGTCTTGCTGCTGTCCGTTTCATGCTCGCGACGCGACGGCAGCGTGCCATCGCTCAGAATCGATTCCAGTGCCACGCGACCACGCGCAACCCGGCTCTTGATCGTCCCGACTGCGACGTTGCAGATTTCCGCGGCTTCCTCATAGGCAAAGCCGCCGGCGCCCACCAGGATCAGCGCCTCGCGCTGCGGCTGCGGCAGATGCATCAGCGCGCGCTGCATGTCCCCCAACTCGACATGACGGTCTTGGCTGGCCGGCGCCGCCAGAATGCGATCCGCGACCAGATCGTCCCACTCGCCCTTGAAGCGCGCGCGACGCATCTGCGAAAGATACAGGTTGCGCAGGATGATAAAGGTCCAGGCGCGCATGTTGGTTCCGGCCTGGAAACGCTTGCGCGCCGCCCAGGCCTTCAGCAGCGTTTCCTGCACCAGATCGTCGGCCAGATCACGGCTACCGGACAGCGATCGCCCGAACGCACGCAGATGCGGGATGACTCGGGCAAGCTCCGCCTTGAACTCGGAGTCAGGTAGAGCAACGTGCTCGACCGGCGCGTCGCCTGGGAAATCGTCCCGCGGCTGTGGCTGGGTCATGGAAATCCGATCATCCGAAGACGCTCGCAATCGAACGCCGTCGCTACATAAGGAACCGGCCGGCCGAATGCCAGCGGTGTGCGTGAAGACGGTGGAAGTCAGCGCATCACCAGAAAGGCGAAGATGACAATCACCAGCACGAGCGATACGGGCAGGATATACCGCGTCATATGCGGTGTGCTTCCTGCCCGAGCGCGCTCGCCATCAACATGCATGGGTTCGTTCGGATCAGCCATGCACGGTCAACGCACAAACATCGTTTTGGGTCCGTAATCGTTTAAATTGCCGGAACCGTGCTTTCGTCGAAGAAAAGCGCCTGGCTGATCGCGGCCTTCACCGTCGACCGCTGGAACGGCTTGGTGATGAGGAACGTCGGCTCCGGCCGCTCGCCCGTCAGCAACCGCTCCGGGAATGCGGTGATGAAGATCACCGGCACTTCGAACTCGGCCAGGATGTCCTTGACCGCATCGATGCCCGAGCTGTCGTCGGCCAGCTGGATGTCGGCCAGCACCAGACCGGGACGGTCCTCCATCGCCAATGCCACCGCCTCGTCGCGGGTCACGGCAACACCCGTCACTTCATGACCCAGGTCGCGCACGATCGTCTCGATATCCATGGCGATGATCGGTTCGTCCTCGATGATCAGCACGCGCGCACGCGTCTGCTTCTCGATCTCGGCCAGCGCCTCCGCGACGAGCTTTTCGACCTCGCTGGGATCGACGTCGATCAGATAGGCCGCATCTTCCGGCGTGAACCCTTCCATCGCGGTCAGCAGCAAAGCCTGACGGGACAGGGGAGTCATACGGGCAAGGCGGGCGCGCGCGACGGCCTCGCCGCCATCGGCGCTGCTGGCGTCGTTATCCAGCTCGTCATAGTTCGCGGACGACCAGATCCCCTGGAACATGCGGTACAGGCCAAGCCGCGGATCGACGTCCCGCGGAAACTGGTCGGGTGCGGCGACGATCGCCTCCAGCGTGGCGCGGACATATTTGTCACCATGGCTCTGGCTGCCGGTCAGGGCCCGGCCATAGCGCCGCAGGAAAGGAAGATGAGGCGCAAGTTGCTGTCCAAGCGACATGGGTATTGGGTACTCCCTGACGTGATCGCGGGCCTGTCATGTGTCCGGGGGCCCGCCGGTTTTCAATCCCGTTCGTCGAAATTGCCGCCCGACGGCGGACGAACCATCGCCGCGCGGATTTTTCGCGTTGCGGCTGGAACCATCGACATCCAATTTGGTTTCCTCGCGTTATCAACTATGGCTCGCACACGTCGCGGAAGCACGGCGAGAACCGTTACCGCAACGTCTGTTGCCCAGTTCCTTGGGTCGTGCAGGGGGAATTTTTGAGTTTGGGCACCGAGACGAAGAAGACCACGCCGTCCAGCAAACCGCGCCAGCTCGGCGATTCAGGTCAGCAGGGTGCGGACAAGGACCGGGACATGGGGGGCGCGCTGCGCTCGGTGTACCAGAAGGCGGTCGATGAAAAAATTCCGGACGAGATGCTTGATCTCTTGAGCAAGCTCGACTGAACAGGGGCCTTATGGCCACTGACAACGCTATCGTATCGAACAACGATGCATCGCCCTCGCGTCTGCCGGCATTGGCCAGGTTGACGACGGGGTCGAAACTCGTCCTGATCCTCAGCGTGGCGCTGCTGCTGCTCGCGCTGATCGCCATTTTCGCGACGCTGCAGACCACGCGACTGGCCGATGCGGAGGCGCGCGGTCGCCTGCGCGTCGCCGCGAACGAGGATGCGCGTGCGCTGGCGACCGAATTGTCGGGCGACATGACCGCGCTGCGCGTTGCCGTCAGTGCCCTGGGCAACGACCCGCTGGATCTGCCGAGTTGCGCACGCGCCCAGGGTGTCTTTGCGCAGCAATCCATGTCCGGCGCCCGCTTCCAGATCGTCGACCGTCGCGGCCGCGCGCTGTGCGGGGACGCTCTGCCCGCCGCCATGCCCGTTCGAGACCGGGCATCGCCGGTCGGCGCCGACATTCTGCCCGACCAGGGTCTTGTTCTTTCGATCGAGGCCAGCGATCGCCGAACCGCGGCGCGGGCATTCTTTCCCCAGTCCTTCTTGCGCGCGCTGGTGACGCGCAATACGCGTACTGATCCAGCGGAGAACGTCCTGCAACGGGGAGAGGAGGCGCTGGTCCTCGACAGGATCGATGCCCGCGGTCCGCTCGATCGGATGGAGACGCTGACCACCGATCTGGGCATCGCCGGCCTGTCGCTGCGCACCAGCATGCGCAGCGCGCCGATCACCTCCTCGCTGGTCGTGGCACTCGCCCTGCCGATCCTGATGTGGATCGCGGCGGTGGGCATCGGCTGGCTCGTGGTCGACCGGCTGCTGATCCGTCCGCTGCGGCAGTTGCGCCGCACGGTTGCTGCCTATGAACCCGGCGAAGCGCTGGACATCAGCGCCGTGCGGGCCGCGCCGGCACAGGAAATTCGCGACCTCGCGGAAACCTTCCAGGCGATCACCCAGACGGTTGCGATGCACGAGGAGGGCCTGGCCGAAGGTCTGGTGCGCCAGACGAAGCTGACCCGGGAGGTGCATCACCGGGTCAAGAACAACCTTCAGGTCATTTCCAGCCTCATCAACTTCCACGCACGCGGCGCGAAGACTCCGGAGGCGACTGCCGCCTACTCTTCGATCCAGCGTCGGGTCGATGCGTTGGCCGTGGTACACCGCAACCATTTCGCGGAGCTCGAGGAAAATCGCGGGCTGAACCTGCGCACGATGATTGGGGAACTGGCCGCGAACATCCGTGCCACCGCGCCCGAGCAGTCTCACGGCCTTGGGATCACGCTCGATGTCGATCCGGTACTGGTCAATCAGGACGTCGCCGTCGCAGTGGCCTTTCTCATCACCGAGACGATCGAACTGGCCATGGGCTGCGACCCAACCGCGCAGATCCGCCTGGTGGTCAAGCCGATCGCCGACGAGCCCGACCGGGCCAGGCTGCGCGTCGTGTCGCGCGCACTGGTCGAGGACGACACGCTGCGAGACCTTGCGACCAATCGCTACGGCCGCGTCATGGAGGGGCTGGCGCGCCAGCTTCGGGCCAAGCTTCATCATGACCCGCTCAGCGGGGCCTACGAGATCACGATCGCCATTGTCGGCCGCGACTGATCACCGGCGTCGAAGCGCTAGAAATCCCGAACAGAATTTTTTCCGAAAAATTTTCGGCACTTCTGGAACCCTCAGCCTCGTTGCCTGTTCTACTCCCCGGATAGCGATCTTGTGCCCCCCCGCTCTCGCTGTCCACGACATGGGCCTGGAAGCGTCAACCCTCCCCCCCCGGTGGCGCTTCCAGGCCTACATTCGTTTAAGCAGCAGGGCATGGTCGGCGGGGCGAGTTTCCCTCGTACCTCCCGTTCATTTCTTCTTCTCGTAACATCGGCGGAACGAACGCTCCGGCTCAGGCATTTGCGCTGAGGCATTTACGCTGTTCAGGAGGTTCTTATGCGTAAGTTTGTTGGGCTGGCGCTGGTCGCTGGCGCGCTCATGGTCAGCGCTTGCAACACGGTGGAAGGCGTCGGCCGCGACGTAGGTTCGGCGGGCGATACGGTTGCCAAGACGGCGAACGACGCCAAGTAAGCCCTACCGGCTTCAAACAGAAACGGCCCCACCGCGAAAAGCGTGGCGGGGCCGTTTTTTTGCGTATCGAGTTCAAACAGTCGGCTGATTATCCGGCCGGTGCCTCAAACGGTTTCGATATCCTGCCTGGCTTCCTTGGCGCGCTTGCGCTCGGTAAACCAGATGCCGATCAGCGCCAGTTCGTACAGCAGGCACAGCGGCACCGCGAGCAGGATCTGGCTCATCAGATCGGGCGGGGTCAGCACCGCGGCGATCGCCGTCGCGCCGACAATGGCGTAGCGCCGCGCCCCCACCAATTGCTTGCGGGTGACGATCCCGGCCCGCTCCAGCAGCATCAACAGCACCGGCAGCAGGAACGCCAGTCCGAATGCGAACAGGAACTGCATGACGAACGACAGGTAGTTGCCGATCGCGGGCAGCGCTTCACGCCGCACGCCACCGACCATCCCGTCAAATCCCATCGAAAAGTGCAGCGCCATCGGGATCGCGACATAATAGGCCATCGCCGCACCCATCAGGAACAGCATCGGCGTCGCAATCAGAAAGGGCAGCAGCGCACGCTTCTCCTTGCGATACAATCCCGGCGCGACGAACTGCCAAAGCTGGTTTGCAATCACGGGAAACGCGATCATCATGGCCGCAAAGAAGGCGACCTTCACCTGCACGAAAAAGGCTTCGAATATCTCGGTATAGATCACCCGCCCCTGGCCGACCTTCAACAAGGGCCGGGCGAGGAAGCCAAAAATGGACTCCGAGAAATAATAGGACACGGCAAACGCCAGCCCGATGGCGAGCATGCAATATAGCAAGCGCCGGCGTAGCTCGATCAGATGGTCCAGCAAGGGTGCGCGGCTGGCATCCAGTTCGTCGGTCTCGGTCAAGACGGGGCTCCGTCCCGCGTATGCGCAGGCGTATCTGGCGCCGCGGGCACGATATGGGGCTTCTCGACAGTCACCGGGCGGTCGGTGGTGTCGTCATGAGCGGGATCGGTATCGCCGTGATGATCGGACGGCTTGTCCAGCGACACCGGTGACGCGGGCGTATCCTCGTCGAGTGCGACCGGCGGTGCCGGCGGATGCTCGCGCATGATCCGCTCATTCTCCGCGGCCCAGCGCTTCTCCATTTCTTCCAGCTCCGCCTCGCGGACCATGGTGTCGAAGCCCTGGCGGAACTGGCGCGCGACCCCGCGTGCCTTGCCGACCCAATAGCCGACGACCCGCATCGCTTTTGGCAGATCTTTCGGACCGATCACGACAAGCGCCACGAAGGCGACCAGCATGAATTCGGTCGGCGCGATATCGAACATGGCGGCGCCGGACTATCTGATAAGATCAGCGATCGTCACGCACGCGTTCGCCGTCACGGTCGAACGCAGGCTCGGCCGCCTTCTTGGCCTCGATGCGCGCCGACGGCTTGGACGAGGACTCGTCCTCTTCCGCCATGCCCTTCTTGAAGTTCTTCACGCCCTTGGCGACATCGCCCATCAGGTTCGAAAAGCGGCCGCCGCCCAGCAGCAGGATCGCCACGACGGCGAGGACGAGAAGATGGATCGGGCTGAAGCTGCCCATGGCACGTCTCCTGAAAACGAAGTTTCATGTAAGCGCTGCACGCGCCACGGGCAATGGCCGATGGGGCGCGGTTGGCGGATGAGGGCGCTTTCGCCGTGGCATCTTACATCTGCGTGACAGCGGATCAGCCATCGTCATCCTCGGGATCCTCGGCGCGCATCTCCATCCGCTCCGCACCCGGGTCGACGGGGTCGAGCAATCCCGCCGCACGCAGATCGGCAAGGCCGGGCAGGTCGCGCAGGCTTTCCAGCCCGAAACTAGCCAGAAAGTCGGGCGTGGTGACATAGGTCAGCGGTCGCCCCGGCACCTCGCGGCGCCGGCCGGGCCGCACCCAGCCCGCCTCCATCAGCACGTCCAGCGTTCCCCGCGACAGCGCCACGCCGCGGATCGCCTCCACCTCCGCGCGCGTCACCGGTTCATGATAGGCGATGATCGCCAGCGTCTCGGTCGCCGCGCGGGTCAGCCGCCGAGGCTCGTCGCGCTGCCGGCGCAGCAGATGCGCCAGATCGGGCGCGGTCTGGAACAGCCAGCGGTCGCCGCGCCGGGCAAGCTGGAAGCCGCGTTCGGCATAATGGTCCGCCAGTCCATCCAGCGCGTCACGCACATCCGCGCCGCTGGCATCGCCGCCGATATGTCGACGGATCGCCTCCACGGTCAACGGCTCGGCCGCAGCGAACAGCACCGCCTCCACCGCGCGGAGCAGGTCGCTCACGCCGACGCCTTCAGATACAGCGGCGCGAACGGCGCATCCTGCCGCATCGCCACCCGCCCCTGCCGCGCCAGTTCCAGCGCCGCCACGAAGCTCGACGCCAGCGCCGATCGCCGCAGCCGCTCGGTCCCGTCCGGCAGGAAGCGCTCGATCGCCGTCCAGTCGATCCGCTCGCCCACCATCCGCGACACCCGCGCCAGCGCCGTCTCCAGCGTCATCACCTGCCGATCCGCCACCACATGCATCACCGGCCGATTTCGCGCCGTGACATGCCCGTAAGCGGTTAGAAGGTCGTAGATTTCTGCGCGCCAGCACCCCTGCCGCTCGACGCGCAGCCCTTCAGGCGTGCCGCGCGTGAAAACGTCGCGCCCCAGCCGATCGCGCGCCATCAGCCGCGCTCCTGCCTCGCGCATCGCCGCCAGCCGTTCCAGCCGTAGCTGCAGCCGCATCGCCAGGTCTTCCGGATCCGGTTCCGCCTCGGGCGGCCGCGGCAGCAGCAGCGAGGATTTCAGTAACGCCAGCCACGCCGCCATCACCAGATAATCGGCCGCCACCTCCAGTTGCAGCGCCCGCATCCGGTTCACATAGTTCAGATATTGCTCGACCAGCGCCAGGATCGAGATCTGGCGAAGGTCCACCTTCTGCGCACGCGCCAGCGACAGGAGCAGGTCCAGCGGCCCTTCCCAGCCCTCCAGATCCAGCGTCAGCTGCTCGCCCGCCACGTCACTCCACCAGCGACAGGAACGCGTCGCGCGTCGCGATCAGCGCATCGAAATCGCCCTCCCCGGCGCCGACGCTCGCCATCGCCCGGTCCAGCCGCGTCCGCGCCGCCGCGCCGATCGGCTCCAGCCGCCCGGCAATCTCCACCATCTCGTCCATCCGCGCCCAGCAATCGAGCACCAGGTCGCACCCTGCCGCGATCGCCCCCGCCGCCTTTTCGCCGGCACTGCCCGACAGCGCCTTCATGTCGATGTCGTCAGTCATCAGCAACCCGTCGAACCCGATCTCGCCGCGGATGATCCGCTCGATCACCACCGGGGAGAGCGTGGCCGGTCGCTCCGCATCCCACGCCTCGAACACGATGTGCGAGGTCATGCCCATGGGCGCTGCCGCCAGTGCACGGAACGGCGCCAGATCGTCCTCCAATGCCGCGGCATCGGCGACGACAGTGGGCAACAGATGATGCGAATCGACCAGTGCGCGGCCATGCCCCGGCATGTGCTTGACCACGCCGACGACGCCGCCCGCCGCCAGCCCCTCCAGCATCGCCCGGCCCAGCGCCGCCACGCGCTTCGGCTCCCGGCCATAGGCACGGCAGGCGATCGCCTCGGTCGTGTCGGCCTGCACCACGTCGAGCAGCGGCGCGCAGTCCACGGTGATCCCCACCTCGCGCAGCATCAGCCCCAGCGCCTGCCCATTGGCGCGTGCCGCCTGGATCGCCGACATCGGCGCCACGTCGTACAGCGCATCGAAGACCGGACCGGCGGGGAAAGCGGGCCATTCGGGCGGCCCCATCCGGGCCACGCGCCCGCCCTCCTGATCGATCAGGATCGCCAGATCGTCGCGCCCGGCCAGCGCGCGCAGGGAGTCGGTCAGCGCGCGCACCTGCATCCGATCGACGATGTTGCGCTTGAACAGGATGTAGCCGGCCGGCTCGACGCTTGCAAAGAACGCGCGTTCGTCGGCGGTGAGAACGGGGCCGGACAGGCCGAAGATGACGGGCTTCATATCACGGGTCTAGCGTGACGACGAAGCCCGCGCCACCAACCTCAGCTTGCGACGAAGCAGCTTTCGCCCGCCACGCGCAGCCGCCCGCAGATATCGGCGGCCTGGTTCGCGCTGCCCGCATTCACGCGCAGCCGGTAGAGCGTGCGGCCGTTGATCGACACCGTCTCCACCGATTTGCCCAGCGCCGCGATATAGGAGAAGCGCTTGGAAAAGCGGCCCCATGCCTCGTTCGCCACGGCTTCGCTGGGATAGGCGCCAAGCTGTACCAGCGAACCGCCGGTGCCGCCCCCTTGTACCGGCGCGCGCTTCACCGTCACCGGGGCCGCGGCAACCAGCCGCCCGCCCGATTCCGGTACCTGCGCCACCGCATTGCGGCCACCGCCGGCCTCGCTCGGCTTCTGGACGACGCGCGTGCCGTCGACTGGCTTTTCCGGAACCGCCGCCAGGTCGATCGCGCCGTTCCCGGTGCCGCCCTTGCCGGCGCTGGTCGCGATGGCGCTGTTGCCCTCGCCCTTGACCTTCAGCCCGCCCGGATCGTTCGGGCGCACCTTGTAGTCGCCTTCCTGCGCGGCGATCACCGTACCGTCGCCGCCCTCGCCACCGCGCGTCTGCAAGCGGTAGATGCCGAAGACGATCGCGGCCAGCACGCCCAGCCCCAGCACGACCAGCGCGACGACCTTGCCGATGCCGACCCCTTCGGGCTCATCGGGCTCCACCGTCTCCAGCCACGGCAGGCGATCTTCCTCGCGCAGATCCATCTCGTCCGCCATTCACTTCATCTCCGAGACGGCCTCGACGCCCATGATGGCGAGGCCATTGCGCACAATCTGCCCGATCGCGGACGCCAAGAAAAGCCGTGCGCGCGTCGCCTCGGCATCCTCCACCACCAGGAAGCGGCGATCGGGGCGATCGTTGCCGACATTCCAGAGTGCATGGAAGGCAGCGGCCAGATCATAGAGATAAAAGGCGATCCGGTGCGGTTCCCGCGCCGCCGCCGCCGTCTCCACGATCCGGGGGAACTGCGCCGCCAGCTTCACCAGCGCCAGTTCCTCCGTATCAAGGCGGGACAGGTCGGCCTCGCCTTCCGCAATCCCCGCCTCGCTCGCACGCCGGTGCAGCGACGCGATCCGGGCATGGGCATATTGGACGTAGAAGACCGGGTTGTCCTTGGACGCCTCCACCACCTTGGCGAAGTCGAAGTCCATCTGCGCATCGGCGCGCCTGGTCAGCATGGTGAAGCGCACCACGTCGCGGCCCACCTCACGCACCACATCGGCCAGCGTCACGAAATTGCCGGCACGCTTGGACATCTTCACCGGCTCGCCACCGCGCAACAGGCGCACCATCTGCACCAGCTTCACGTCGAACCGCGTCTTGGCCTCGGTCAGCGCCGCCACCGCCGCCACGATCCGCTTGACCGTGCCGGCATGGTCCGCGCCCCAGATATCGATCAACTGGTCGGCGCTCTGCGCCTTCTGGAAGTGATAGGCCAGGTCGGCACCGAAATAGGTCCACTGCCCGTTCGACTTCTTGATCGGCCGATCCTGATCGTCGCCGTAAGCGGTGGAGCGGAACAGCGGCAGCTCCACCGGCTCCCAGTCTTCGGGTGTCTCGCCCTTGGGCGCGTCCAGCACGCCGTCATAGACGAGACCGCGCGCGCGCAGCTCGGCCTCCGCCGCCTCGGGCTTTCCCGCCGCCTGCAATTCGGCCTCGGACGAGAAGACGTCGTGATGGATGCCGAGCAATGCCAGATCCTCGCGGATCATCGCCATCATCGCCGCCACCGCGCGCGTGCGGAATGTCGCCAGCCACTCGGCTTCGGGCGCCGCCACGAAGCGATCGCCGAACTCCGCTGCCAGTTCGCTGGCAACCGGCACCAGATAATCGCCGGGATACAGCCCCTCCGGGATCGTCACCGTCTCGCCCAGCGCCTCGCGGTAGCGCAGGTGGACCGAGCGGGCGAGCACATCCACCTGCCCGCCGGCATCGTTGACATAATATTCGCGGATCACCTTGTGCCCGGCGAACTCCAGCAGACTGGCCAGCGCATCGCCCACCACCGCGCCGCGGCAATGGCCCATGTGCATCGGTCCCGTGGGGTTGGCCGAGACATATTCGATGTTGACGGTCACGCCGTTGCCTCGTGCCGAGCGGCCATAATCCGCCCCTGCCGCCGGGATCGCGGACAACTCGCCACGCCACGCATCGTCGGTCAGCGTCAGGTTGATGAAGCCCGGCCCCGCCACCGCGACCTGCGCGACATCGTCCAGCCGGCCGAGCTCGGCGGCCAGCGCCTCGGCCAGCACGCGCGGATTGGTGCCGGCGGGCTTAGCCAGCACCATCGCGGCGTTCGTCGCCAGATCGCCGTGGCTCGCATCGCGCGGCGGCTCCACCGTCACGTTCCGGCGATCCAGCCCGCCGGGCAGCGTGCCGGCGGCGACCAGCGTGTCCAGCGCCGCATCGATATGCGCGGCAAAGCGGGTGTAGAGCGTCATCACCAGGTCCGATCGAACAGAAAGCGGTGCGCTCTAGCCGAAAGCCCGCCGCGCTTCAAATCCCGCCCGGCGCGCTTCCTCGAAGCGTGCAAAAGCTGCAACCGCGCAACCGCGCCTTTGCATTTGCCGCTGATGCTGCACCGCAATATCCCGTCTGCAACCCTGCGGAGGCTGTTGCGGCCACCCGCACAACCAGGAGCATCGACGATGCGCAAGACCATCCTGCTGGCCGCTGCGACGGCCGCCACCTTCGCCACCGCCGCGGTCGCCGCCGACGAGCAGCGCTTCACCCATGACGGCCAGACCTATGTCTATACCGCCACGCCCGCCAAGTCCGGCCAGGTGATCGAGGGTCGTCGCTATCCCGGTGGCGAGCCGTTCCGCCTGGTGGTCCGCGACGGCCGTGTTTCGGGCTTCTCGGGCAAGACGCCCGGGTCCTTCCGCGCCGCCGACGCCAAGGGCGCGGTCAGCCGCGGCCTGGAAACCAGCGCACGCTGATCGTCACCCGGTCACCAACAGAAAAGGGCCGCTCCGGCGACGGGGCGGCCCTTTTTTTTGCTGGATCATCCTACGTTGAACCTGCGTCCGCACATCCGTTCGGCTTGAGCGAAGTCGAAGCACAGGTTCCGCACAGTGCGATAACGAAGCTCGGCTAAAACCCCTCCGGTAGATCGATCGGCCCCACCAGATCGCGGTATCGCGCCACCGCAAACCGGTCGGTCATGCCCGCGATGAAATCCGCGATATGCCGGCTGCGATCCGGCTCCTCTGCCGGCAACCGCTCCCGCCATTCGTCGGGCATCGCGGCGGGATCCGCCGAATAGGCCGCATACAGACCCGATACCACTGCATGCGCCGCCGCCGCCGCCTCCAGTTGCCGGGGGTGGTGATAAAGATTGGCGTACATGAAGCGCTTCAGGTCGCGCTCCTCCTCGCGCATCTGATCCGAAAACGCCGCCAGCGCGCGCCCGGCACCGCGTACGTCCTCCACACTGCGCACGCCGCTATCCTCGATGCGCCGCTGCGTTTCGGCCACAAGATCGTTGACCATCGCGCCGATCTGCGCGCGGATCAGTTCGCTCGCCAGTCGCTTGGCCGGCACATCGGGAAAGCGCGCGCACGCCGCCGTCCACCCCCGCGCGACCAGCGGGATCGCAAGCAACTGGTCCAGCGTCAGCAGCCCGGCGCGAAGCCCGTCATCGATGTCATGATTGTCATAGGCGATGTCGTCCGCGATCGCCGCCACCTGCGCCTCCAGCGAGGCATGGCTTTGCAGATCGAGCGGAAATTCCGCATCGGCTGCCTGCAACGCCCAGCCGGGATGCCGCACCGGGCCGTTATGCTTGGCCAGTCCCTCCAGCGTTTCCCAGCTCAGGTTCAGCCCGTCCCAGCGGGGATAGGGCCGCTCGATCGCCGTCAGGGTGCGCAGCGTGTGGCCATTGTGATCGAACCCGCCCACGCCGGCCAGTGCCGCCTTGAGTGCATCCTCCCCCGCATGCCCGAACGGCGGGTGCCCGATATCGTGCGCCAGGCACAATGCTTCGGTCAGATCCTCGTTCAACCCCAGCGTGCGCGCCACGGTGCGCCCGATCTGCGCCACCTCCAGGCTGTGGGTCAGTCGAACGCGGAAATGATCGCCGTCCGGCGCCATGAAGACCTGCGTCTTGTGACGCAGGCGGCGGAAGCTGATCGAATGGATGATCCGGTCGCGATCGCGCTGGAACGCGTCGCGCGGTCCCCGCTCCAGTCCGCTTGCCTCGCCGTGCAGCCGGCCCCGTGTGGCGGCGGGGTCCGATGCCCAGGATGCACGCACCATCATTTGGTGGGTAGCTTGGTGACGACCTGTCCGGCATCGCTGGTGAAGGTGAAGGCACTGACACCCTGCTTGGACAAGGTGTTGACGAACGCGCGCGCCTCAGCGTCGGTCTTGAACGGCCCGGTCAGCACGCGATTGGTGGCGCGCAGCGGCGTCGAATAGCCCTGTTTGCCGGCAAAGGCGCTCGCCGCCTTGCTCTTGGTCGCGCTCCAGGCCTTTGGCAGATCGTTCGCGTTCGCGCCGCCCGCCACCTGCACCCAGATGCGGGCCGGGTTGGCACGGGCCAGCTTCTTTTCCTCGGCCGCCTCCTTGGCCGCGAGCGCCTTCTTCTCCGCGGCGGCCTTCTTCTCGGCCACGGCCTTCTTTTCCGCAGCCGCCTTGGCCGCCGCGGCCTTCTTTTCCGCCGCCGTCAGCGGCTTGGGCTCTTCCGCTTCCGGCTTTGCGGGCTTTTTGGAGGCGGCCGCCGCGATCTTTGCCGGTGCGGGCTTCTCATCCTCGGCATCGGGGATCAGCGCTACCGCCTTCGCCCGCGTCGCCACATCCTGCGCCGAACGCGCCTTCGCTTCGGCCAGCACCTGCTCCGTCGCCTCGCCCACCGGCGACACCGCCCGCACCGGCCCCTCGACCCCCAGCTCCGCCGCCGGAATGGACAACCCCGCCACGATCCGCGCAAGCACCGAATCGTCACGAACCGCCGTCGCCGCACTGCTCGCCGCCGTTGGTGAGGCGGCCGCAGCCGTGCGCGGCGGATCGGCCCGCGGAAGCGGCTGCACCATGGCGGTTTGCACCGGCGCGGTTCGCACGGGTGCGACTGGTACCGACTGCGCCGCGGCGCTTCGCGTCCCGTTGGTAGAAACCGGAGCGACTGGCGCGGTCTGCGCCACCGGCGCGGGCGACGTCTGTGGCAGAGGCTGCACCGTGGCGAGTTGCGCGGGCGCCGTGGTGGTTCGAACCGGCGCCGATGGCGCGGCGATGCTTCGCGTGGCGACCTGCGGCAAAGGCTGAACTATCGTCATCGGCGTCGCAGCACGGGTGACCGGTGCCGCCGTTGGACGCGCCGTCTGGGCCGCCATCTCGACGCGACGGGCGCGCTGTTCCTCCCGTTCGCGGCGACGGCGCTCGCTGCGGCTTTCGGAGCGGGCGGCGGGCTGCTGCACGGCCGCGAGCGCGACGGGCGCCGGGGTCGCGACAGCCGCCGGCAGCGGGGTCAGCGCGGGCGCCAGGCGCGCGTCCGCGATCCGCTCCGGCGTCGGCAGCAGCTCGCCGAAATGGACGGCAAAGGCCCGGTCGACCGCGTTCAGCGTCGGCAGGCGCTGGAAGAAGGGCTGAATACCCTGCGCAAGTTGCGGCGGCATCATCGTCGTCGCGATCTTCACCGCGCCGGCCTGATCTCCGGTCATTGCCAGAATGAAGGCGCGGGCACGCCATGCCGCGCGGTCGCTGCTGCGGAGCAGCGGGTCGAGTACCGCCAGGGCTTCGTCACGCTTGCCGGAAATGCCGAGCGAAAGCGCATAGCGTCGCCGCGTCTCGTCCTCCGGATTGTTCTGAAGCGCGGTACGGTAATCGCGCTGCGCCCGCTCCTGCTCGCCGATCAGGTCATAGGCGAAGCCGCGATCGGCCGCCATCCGTGCGACGGGCAGTCCCATCGACTCGGCCTGTGTGAAGTAGCGCAGCGCCTCGCCCGGCCGCTCCGACCGCACCAGGATCGACGCCATGCCCGCCTTCACCCTTGGATCGCTCGGCGACACCTTCTGCGCCCGCGCGAACAACGATGCCGCCCCACTCATGTCGTCCAGGTGCAGCGACATCTCCCCCGCCTGCACCAACGCATCGACGTCCGTCGGCCGCGCCGCCACACGCCGCATCACCTCGCCCAACCGATCCGCCTCGGTCGTACCGGGCAATGGCTGGACCACTTCCTGAGCCAGCAGGGGAGACGGCGCCGCCAGCGCCAGCGCGAGCGCCAGAGCGGCGCGAGAGAGCATCGATGACGTCATGGGACCGGCATCGCTAAAGCATGATGCGCCTCGCTTGACCAGCCCGTCACCGTACCGGAGAACGGCCATCGGCCCGGTCCTCACGCCGAACGGCAGGCGGAGCAACAAGGAAGGGCCGGATCGCGCATTCGGCGCGCCCGGCCCTTTCCCCTGTCCTGTCCGGCAGCGGGTCCAGCCCGCGCCGATCTTACTGGTTGTTCTGACGGTGCAGGAAGCGCGGGATATCCATCGGCTCGGCATTGCCGTTATCGCCCTGGGCCGCACCGCGCGCAGCGTTCGACATCCGCTCGAACAGCGTGCCGCCCATCTTTACCCGCGGCGCCGGAGCGGCTGCCTGATCGGGGGTGCCCTCCCCACCCGGCGCCAGCCAGCGCCGGCGAGACGGATCTTCACCGGCGGCAGGCGCAATCGGTGCGGCGGGTGCCGGCGGTGCGGCAGGCGTATCCTGCGGCACGATCGTGTCGCTGCCCAGCACCAGTTCGTCCTCGTCGGCGGCGGGCGCCGGCGGGGTCGGAGCGGATGCGGTCCGCGGTGCCACGGCGGCAGCGGCTGCCGGTGCCTGCTCCGGAGCCAGCGGCTGAACCGCCTGTGCAGGTGCGGCGGGCTCGCTCGGGCGGAAGGACGGCGTCTCGTCCGACTTGCGGCCCATGCCGAAGCTGAAACCGCGCGACGATTCGGACGGAGCCGGCGTCGGCGCCGCCTTCACATCGGCATCGATACCGGTCGCCACCACCGACACGCGGATGCGACCCTCCAGCTCGGGATTGAACGCCGAACCCCAGATGATATTAGCGTCCGGATCGACCAGGTCGCGGATATGGTTCGCCGCCTCGTCCACTTCCAGCAGGCGCATATCGTCGCCGCCGGTGATCGAGATGATGACGCCCTTGGCACCCTGCATCGACACGCCGTCGAGCAGCGGGTTGGCGATCGCCTTCTGCGCGGCTTCGAGCGCGCGGTTGTCGCCCTCCGCCTCGCCGGTGCCCATCATCGCCTTGCCCATCTCCTGCATCACCGACCGCACGTCGGCAAAGTCCAGGTTGATCAGGCCGGGCATGACCATCAGGTCGGTAATGCCGCGCACACCCTGTTGCAGCACCTCGTCTGCCATCGAGAACGCTTCCTTGAAGGTCGTGTTCGCATTGGCGATCAGGAACAGGTTCTGGTTGGGGATGACGATCAGCGTATCGACGAACTTCTGCAGCTCCTCGATCCCGCCGTCCGCCGCCTTCGACCGGCGATTGCCCTCGAACGCGAACGGCTTGGTGACGACGCCGACGGTCAGGATGCCCATGTCGCGCGCCGCCTTGGCGATGACGGGCGCCGCACCGGTGCCCGTGCCGCCGCCCATTCCGGCGGCGATGAACACCATGTGACACCCCTCAAGCTGCTTGGCGAGGCTCTCGATCGTCTCCTCGGCCGCCGCGCGACCGATCTCCGGCCGGGCGCCCGCGCCCAACCCTTGCGTGATCTTTGCGCCCAACTGGATGCGGTTGGGTGCGTTCGACTGCTTCAAGGCCTGCGCGTCGGTATTGGCGACCAGAAAGTCGACCCCCTGCACATCGGCCCGCATCATGTTCGCAATGGCGTTGCCGCCCGCACCGCCGACGCCGATCACCGCAATGCGCGGCGTCAGTTCGTCGACTTCCGGTGCGATGAATTCGATGCTCATCCAAAATTCTCCGCCGTCCCGAAACGATACGCTGGGTTCGGGCCCCTGATTAACCTTTGTGCACTAAGCTATTGCCCGGTGCCAATCGAAAAGCACGCGATTCGCGCGATCGCGTATCAATAATTTGCGCGTGCAGCCTGTATAAGCTTCCGGAAAATTCCAATGCCGCTCGGCCGGTGGACGGTTTGCCCCGCCGGGGCAACGCTGCGCAGGTCGATCGGATCCGCCGCCGCATAGAAAGCCAGACCTGCAAGCGTCGCGAAAGCCGGTCCCCCATGCGCTTCGGGCAGTCCGGTCAATCCGCGCGGCCGGCCGACCCGGACGGAGCGTCCCAGCGCCTGCTGGGCATAGTCCGCCACGCCCTTCAGTTCCGCACCGCCGCCCGTCAGCACCACTTGGCGCCCCACCGGACCCTCGAATTTAAGATGCTGGAGCGCCTTGCGAATCTCCCCCATCTGATGTTCCAGCCTTTGGCGGATCACGCCGATCAACTGCGCCTTGGTGATCTGCATCCCCTCGCCCGCGCCATCCTCGGCCGAGATCGGCACGACCGGGATCATGTCGTGATTGTCGCGCGGCGACGCATTGGCCGAGCCGTGGAAGCATTTCATCCGCTCCGCCTGTTGGCGGCGCGTACCGAAGGCGGATGCCACATCGTCGGTGATGTCCGCCGCCCCCATGGGCAGCGAACACAGCCCGACCAGCATGCCGCCCGCGAACAGCGACACGTTGGTGATCCCCGCCCCCATCTCGACCAGCGCGACGCCAAGCTCGCGCTCTTCTTCCGACAGGCAGGCGAGCCCGGTGGCGACCGGCGAGGCGATGATCGACTTTACCTCCAGATGCGCCGAGCGTACGCACAGGTCGAGATTGCGCACCGGCGATCCGTCCGCGGCGACGACATGGATGTGTACGCCCAGCCGGTCGGCATGCAGCCCCAGCGGCTTCTTCACGCCGGTCAGCCCATCGAGCGTGTAGAGCGCGGGCTGCGCGTGCAGCACCATGCGCCCCTGCGGATCGATCGAGTTGCGCCCGGCCTGGAGCAGCGCGTCGATGTCGCCCTGTTCCACGCGGTGGCCGCCCAGTTCGAATTCCACCTCCGCCACGTCGGACACCAGCCCGCCCGCGGAGAATCCTACCCAGACATTCTCGATGTTCAGCCCCGCGATCCGCTCGGCCTGTTCCACCGCCTCGCGCACCGCGGCCTCGGTCGCGCCCATGTCGGCGATATAGCCGCGCTTGACGCCCCGGCTTTCGCGCTGCCCGGTGCCCAGCACGATCAGTTCGCCGCCATCGCCCTTCCTGGCGATCATCGCCGACACCTTGGACGATCCGATGTCCAAGGCGGTAATCAGGCCTTCCGGTGCCACCTTTGCCATTGCCGTGCCCCTTTATGCGCCATCGGCGCTTGCGGTCATCGCCGGGATACCCCCTTGCGGCTCGGCGATGGCGTGATTCTGATTCATTCCCGGCTTGCGCGCAACGAGCTTTGCGGGGTCACGCATGTCGAAGCGCACCCATCCCCGGCCCAATAGCGGCCGCGCGCCATCCATTTCGGCGAATTTGACCAGCGCGGTCCCCGCCCCTTCTTCGGGCAGCGCCAGCGTCTCGCCGCTTTCGAACGTCAGGTCCCAGCGGCGATTGCCGACCCAGGTCGCCGCCTTCACCCGGGGCTTCAGCGCGGGCGCCGCGGCGAGCAGCGCCTGATACGCCGCTTCCTGCCGGTCGGCGCCCGGCCCGATCACCAGCGGCAGGTCGGGGATGGCGGTCGCGCTCACCGGCTCCAGCAGCACGCCCTGCGCATCGATCAGCGTCAACTGGCCATTGTCCTGCCACACCGCCGCCGGCGTCCGCTCCTCGATATCGACCAGCAGCGTGTCCGGCAGGCGGCGCGAGACATGCGCGTCCTTGATCCAGCCATAGCGGAGCAGCTTCTGGCGCACCGCCTCCAGATCGACCAGCGGCATCGCCCGGCTCTGCTGGTCGAGCGCGACAGCATAGACCGACATCCGGTCCATCCGCTTCAGCCCGGTCACCTCGATCTGTTCGACCCGGAAGCCGGCACGTCCGACCTGTTCTGCAAGCGCGGTGCCGATCATCCCCGGCACGCCGATCCATGTCGCCAGCGCGAGCGCCGCGATACCGGCGCTCCCGGTGATCGTCCAGGTGACGACCTTCTTCACCGTCTCCTCGCTCACCGGCACGCGTGCCAGGATGCGCTGCGACAGCGGCACCTTGCGCACCGGCTGTCGGCGGCGGGGCGCCGGCCGCTTGGGCGGTGGCCCGCGCTTGATCGTCCGGCTCACGGCGTCTCAGCCCCGGTGCCCGCCCCCGTGCCGGACAAAGCCTCGTCGACGATCGCCTGCACCAGTTGCGGGTAACTCATGCCCAGGTGGCGCGCCTGTTCGGGCACCAGGCTGAGCGGCGTCATGCCGGGCTGGGTGTTCACTTCCAGCAAAAACAGGCCGTCGACGCCGCGCTGGTCGTCCCAGCGGAAGTCGGAGCGGCTGGCGCCCTTGCACCCGAGCAACCGGTGCGCCTCCAGCGCCAGCGATTTGCAGGCGTCCGCGATCTCGTCCGGAATCTGCGCGGGGCAGACATGCTCGGTCAGGCCATCGGTATATTTCGCGTCGAAATCATACCAGCCGTTCTTCGGCTTCAACTCGGTCACGCCCAGCGCGCGATTGCCGAGCACCGCCGTCGTCAATTCGCGCCCGCGGATATAGGGCTCGGCGAGCAATTCCTCGAACTCGCCCCACGGCCCCACGGCCCCACGGGCGATCGGGTTGCCGTAATTGCCCTCGTCGGTGACGATCGCGACCCCGACCGACGATCCCTCGTTCACCGGCTTCAGCACATAGGGGCGCGGCAGCGGGTCGCGCTCGAACAGGTCGGCAGACTTCACGATCCGGCCACCCGGCATCGGCACGCCATGCGGTACCAGCGCCTGCTTGGTCAGCACCTTGTCGATCGCGATCACCGAAGTGGCCAGCCCCGAATGCGTGTAGCGCAGGCCCATCAGGTCCAGCATGCCCTGCACCGTGCCGTCCTCGCCGGGCGATCCGTGCAGCGCGTTGAACACCAGATCGGGCTGGGCCTTGGCCAGATGCGCCGCCACGTCGCGGTCCATGTCGATCCGGGTGACGCGGTGACCGAGCGACTCGAGCGCATCCGCGACGCCATTGCCCGACTGCAACGACACCGATCGCTCGGCGGACCACCCGCCCATCAGAACGGCGATATGCATCACTTCACAACCCCTACGCGCTGGATTTCCCATTCGAGCGTCACGCCCGACTGCGCCCTTACCCTGTCCCGCACCGTCTCGCCCAGCGCCTCGATGTCCGCGGCGGTCGCATCGCCCAGGTTGAGCAGGAAGTTGCAGTGCTTCTCCGACACCTGCGCACCGCCCAGGGTCAGCCCGCGGCACCCGGCCGCGTCGACCAGCGCCCAGGCCTTGTGCCCGTCCGGGTTCTTGAAGGTCGAACCGCCCGTCTTCGACCGCAGCGGCTGCGACGCCTCGCGCGCTGCCGCGATGCGGTCCATTTCCGCGCCGATCGCGGCCGGTTCGCCCGGCTCTCCCCGGAATACGGCTTCCACCACGACCGCGCCCTCGGGCAGGGACGAGTGGCGATAGGTATAGCCCAGCCGCTCGGCGGGCCACACCCCCAGCGTGCCGTCGCGCGTCACCACCGTCGCCTCGACCAGCACGTCGCACACCTCGCGGCCATAGGCGCCGCCGTTCATCCGCACGAAGCCACCGACGGTGCCGGGGATCGAGCGCAGGAACTCGATACCCGCGATCCCCGCATCACGCGCGGTGGAGGATACCAATATGCCGCTTGCCCCGCCGCCACAGCGCAGCGACACGTCATCGATCCGCGCAACCTTGGCGAATGGCTTGCCCAGCCGCACCACCACGCCCGGCATCCCGCCGTCACGCACGATCAGGTTCGACCCCAGCCCCAGCGGATAGACCGGCACCGAAGGGTCCAGCGCAGCCAGGAAGTCGGTCAGGTCCGCGATATCCGCCGGCTCGAACAGCCACTCCGCCGCCCCGCCCGCCTTGAACCAGACGAGCGGTGCCAGCGGCGCGTTCGGGGTCAGCCTGCCCCGGACCGCGGGCGGCGTCACCATGCGCTCACCACGGTCCGGCACCCCATAGCCGTATCCACGCACTCCACGCAGCGACATTGGCCTCGGCCGCGCGCCGCGTCGCTTCCTGCGCCTGCACCAGCGCATCGCCCGCCGCGGTGGCATGACTGCCCGCCTCCAGCGCCTTGCGCTGCGCGTCCAGCATCTGCCGCTGGAGCCGGATCGAAGTGTCGAACCAGTCGCTCATCACGCTGTCTCCTGCTGCCCGGCGATCGCGGTGGCCAGCCCGGCCGCCCATTTGGTGATGTCGCCTGCGCCCAGGCAGACGATCATGTCGTCACGCCGGATCGTGCCCGCCAGTTCGGCCGCCAGCGCATCGGCATCGGCGACCGTGGCGGCGGAGCGATGACCGCGCCGCTTCAGCCCCTCGACCAGCGCATCGGCATCGACACCCTCGATCGGCGCCTCGCCCGCGGCATAGACCGGGGTTACCAGCACGCGGTCCGCATCGTTGAACGCGGTCTGGAAATCCTCCATCAGATTGCCAAGCCGGGTGAAGCGATGCGGCTGCACCACCGCGATGACCCGGCCCGCCGCGCCCTCGCGCGCCGCCGCCAGCACCGCGCGGATCTCGACCGGATGGTGGCCGTAATCGTCGATCACCACCGCCTTGCCGCCATCGACCGCGATCTCACCCACCTTGGTGAAACGCCGCTTGACCCCGCCGAACTTGTGAAAGCCCTTCTGGATCGTCGCGTCATCGATGCCCAGCTCCAGCGCCACGCCGATCGCCGCCAGCGCGTTCTGGACATTGTGGCGCCCGGGCATCGGCATCTCGATATGCTCGATCGAACGGGTGGAGCCATCGCGGTTGCGCACGATTGCCTCGAACCGGTTGCCGCCCGGGATGGGCGTGACGTTCACGCCGCGCACGTCCGCCTGTGCGGAAAAGCCGTAGGTCACGACGCGCCGGTCGCGCACCCGCGGCAGGACGTTCTGTACCTCGGGATGATCCAGGCAAAGCAGCGCCGCGCCGTAGAAGGGCACGTTCTCGACGAACTCGACGAAGGCGTCCTTTACCCGCTCGAAACTGCCATAATGGTCGAGATGCTCGGGGTCGATGTTGGTGACCACCGCGATCGTGCCGTCCAGGCGCAGGAAGCTGCCGTCGCTCTCGTCGGCCTCCACCACCATCCAGTCGCTGGCGCCCAGCCGGGCGTTGGAGCCATAGCTGTTGATGATCCCGCCGTTGATGACCGTCGGGTCTACCCCGCCCGCATCCAGCAGCGCGGCGACCATCGAAGTGGTCGTCGTCTTGCCATGCGTGCCCGCCACCGCGACGGTGGATTTCAGCCGCATCAGCTCGGCCAGCATCTCGGCGCGGCGCACGACGGGGATGCGCCGCTCCAGCGCCGCCTCGACCTCCGGGTTGGACCGGGTGATCGCGGTGGAGGTGACGACCACCGCCGCATCGCCGACATTCTCCGCCGCATGCCCGATCGCGACCGGAATGCCCTTGTCGCGCAGGCCCTGCACGACATAGCCCTCCGCCACGTCGGAGCCCTGCACGGCATAGCCCAGATTCTTCATCACCTCGGCGATGCCGGACATGCCGATGCCGCCGATGCCGACGAAGTGGATCGTGCCAATATCGGTGGGGACGCCCTTCATGCGCCCGCTCCCGCGAGCACCGGCTTGGCCCGTCCGACCGGCAGCTTCACGCGCGGCGCGTCCAGGCTCTCGACCAGATCGGCCAGATCGCTTGCCGCATCGGGGCGCCCGCACGACCGCGCCCGCCCTGCGGCATTCTGGAGTGCTGCCGGGTCCAGCCCCAGCTTCTGCATCTGCTTGGCCAGTTCCACGGCGGTGAAGTCCTTTTGCGCGATGGTGCGCGCGCCGCCCGCCAGCGTGATCTCGCGGGCATTGGCGGTCTGGTGGTCGTCGGTGGCAGAGGGCAGCGGCACCAGGATCGCCGGCCGCCCCGCCGCGGTCAGCTCGGCCAGCGTCGAGGCACCGGCGCGCGCGATCACCAGATGCGCCCAGGCAAGCTGCTCGGGCAGGTCGGGCAGATAGGTCGCCAGCTCGGCCGGGATCTGATGTTCGGCATATTTGGCGCGCACCGCGTCGATATCCTCGACCCGCGCCTGGTGCGTGACCTGCAACCGCCGGCGGAAGGTGACGGGCAGCATGGCAAGGCCATCGGGCACCACGTCGCTCAGGATGCTCGCGCCCTGGCTTCCCCCGGTGACGAGCACGCGGAAGATGCCGTCCTCCTCCAGCAGCGGATAGGGTTTGGTCCTGAGGGTCAGCACGGCATCCCGCACCGGATTGCCGATCAGATGCGTCTTTGCCGCGTGCTTGGCCGCCAGCCGCTCGGTCTTGTCATAGGAGGTCGCGATCGCATCCACCTTGCCCGCGACCAGCCGGTTGACGCGGCCCAACACCGCATTCTGCTCGTGGATTGCGGTAGGGATCTTGTCGGCGAACGCCGCCAGCAGCGCCGGCATCGCCGGATAGCCGCCGAACCCGATCACTGCGGCCGGGCGGAAGGTACGGTACAGCTCGCGCGCCATTGCCCGGCCCCGCCACATCTCGCGCGTCGCCTTGGCCCAACCCAGCGGCCCGCCTGCAAAGCGCCCCGCCGGCAGGACATGCGTCTGGATATCCTCGAACAGTCCCGGAAAGCGCACCCCGCGCGCGTCGGACACCAGCGCGACGCGGTGACCCCGCCTGGTCAACTCGGCGGCCAGTGCCGCTGCGGGGACCATGTGGCCGCCGGTGCCCCCGGCGGCGAGAACGAAATGCCGGCTCATTCCCCGCTCCACCGCACGACATAGGGGCTTCGCGTCAGGAACGGGTTACGCCGCGTAAAGGCGAGCAACAGTCCCATGCCGATCGACAGTGCGATCATCGACGAACCACCATAGCTGATAAAAGGCAACGTCATTCCCTTGGATGGGGCCAGCCCCGTATTCACCGCCATCGACACCAGCGCCTGCGCCCCGAACTGCACCGCCAGCCCGGATGCGGCATACAGCTTGAACTCGTCCTGCTCGTCCAGCAGCTTCACGAACACGCGCACCACGATCGCCAGAAAGACGAGCGCGACGATCGAACAGGCGATCAGGCCGAACTCCTCGCCGATGACCGAAAAGATGTAATCGGTGTGCGCCTCGGGCAGTCCGAACTTGGCGCTTCCGCCACCGGGGCCAGTGCCGGTCCAGCCGCCGGCGGTCAGCGTGTTGTGCGCGGCGTTCACCTGGAAATGGTCGGACGCGCCCTCGCCTTCCGCGTCGGGGAAGATGAACGCGTTGATCCGGTTCCGCGCGGTGCCGTAGAACATATAGGCCGCGACCAGCCCGGCCGGCGCCAGAGCCGCGATCCCCACCAGATAGCGCGTCGGCGTGCCGGAGATCATCAGCAGCGCCATCCACACCGCGCAAAAGATGATCGTCTGCCCGAAATCGGGCTGCAACATCAGCAGCGTGGCCACCAGTGCGGTCAACCCGCCGGTGATCCAGA
The DNA here is from genome assembly GCF_946477935.1 of uncultured Sphingomonas sp. Taxonomy (GTDB): domain Bacteria; phylum Pseudomonadota; class Alphaproteobacteria; order Sphingomonadales; family Sphingomonadaceae; genus Sphingomonas. Next base: position 24,662 of record NZ_CAMLAC010000009.1, read on the forward strand.
GTACCGGCAGCGTCTTGTCCTTCGCGCGCAGCGACAGCAGCCACGCCGTTGTCACGATGAACAGCGGCTTCAGGAACTCGGACGGCTGGAACTCGGCCACGCCCAGGCTTATCCAGCGCCGCGCGCCATTATGCTGCGCGCCCAGAAACGGCGTCGCGAACAGCAGCGCGATGCAGATGCCCGCGCCGACCAGCGCCATTCGCCGCGCGGTCGGCACCGGCAGCATCGACACGCCGAACAGCACGGGCATCGACACGCCGACCCACATCAACTGCCGCCAGAAATAGTAAAGCGGGGTCAGCTTGTGATGCTCGCCCGAATAGCGGACGGCGGTCGCCGGGCTGGCGGCGGCAACCGCGATCAGCCCTATCGCGACCAGAAATAGCGTCAGCAGCAGCAGCACGCGGTCGATATCCCAGAACCAGGTGCCCAGCGGCGAGCGATCGCCGCGACCGCCCCGGCCCTTCATCGACGCGACCAGACCCGGCGTGCGCGTCTTGCCCCTTGCCATATCGGTCACGAAAGCGCCTCCACTGCCGCCCGGAACGCCGCACCCCGCGCCTCGAAATCGCGGAACTGGTCGAAACTAGCACAGGCCGGCGACAACAGCACGACATCGCCGGGCAGCGCCGCGGCCGCCGCATGCGCCACCGCCCGCTCCAACGTCACCGCCTGCTCCACCACCGGCACCCGCCCCTGCAACAAGTCGAAGAACAACGGCCCCGCCTCCCCGATCGTGTAGGCCGCCGCGACATTGCCGAAATACGGCGCGCACGGCTCCAGATCGTCACCCTTGCGCTTGCCGCCGACGATCCAGTGGATGCGGGCAAAGGCGCCCAGCGCAGGCGCGGCGGATTCGGGGTTGGTCGCCTTGGAGTCGTTCACGAAGATCACGCCATCGCGCTCGGCAACGCGCTCCATCCGGTGCGCAAGCCCCTGAAAGCTGGCAAGGGCCGCCGCGATCGCATCTTCGCCCACCCCCAGCGCACGCGCCGCGGCAATCGCGGCAAAGGCATTCTGCGCGTTATGCGGCCCCTTCAGCGAAGGCCAACCCGACTGGTCCATCGCCACGTCGGCCGGGATAACGGTCAACCGCTCCGGCGACAGCGTGGCCGCGATCGCGGCGGATGCGGCATCCCCCGTCCCGACGATCGCGACATGCCCGTCCGACTGCATCGCGAACAGCCGCGCCTTGGACGCGGCATAGGCATCGAACCCGTCATAGCGGTCGAGATGATCGGGCGTGACGTTCAGCAGCACTGCCACGTCGCAGTCCAGGCTCTGCATCAGGTCGATCTGGTAGCTGGACAGCTCCAGCACATAGACCCCGCCCGCCGGCAAAGGCTCCTGCGCCAGGATCGGCAGGCCGATATTCCCGCCCATCCGCGCCGGGACGCCGGCGGTGTCGAGAATATGGTGGATCAGCGCGGTCGTGGTCGACTTGCCGTTGGTGCCGGTGATGCCGACCACCTTGTGCGGCGGCAGGTCGGCCCGGCCTTGTGCGAAGAGTTCGATATCGCCGATGACCGGAACGCCCGCTTGTGCAGCCTTCGCGGCCAGCGGATGCGTATTGAGCGGGACCCCCGGCGAAACGACGAATGCGTCGAAGTCACGCAAATCCTCGATCGGAGCGATACGTAAAACCCCTCTCCCCCCCGGGGAGAGGGAGGGGCCCGTCGCGCCAGCGATGGGAGGGTGAGGGGCAGCCCCAAACGCCACGCTGCTTGGCACCTCCTCGCCGGCCAAGGCTTCCCGCTTAGCCGCGTCACTATCCCAGGCCAGCACCTTCGCCCCGCCGGCCAGCAGCGCGCGCACCGTCGCCGCGCCCGAGCGCGCCAGCCCCAGCACCGCGAACCGCTTCCCCGCCCAGGCGCGCGACGTGATCACCGCAGCTTCAACGTCGAAAGCCCGGCCAGCGCCAGCACGAAGGCGATGATCCAGAACCGGATGACAACCGTCGGCTCCGACCAGCCGAGCTGTTCGAAATGATGGTGGATCGGCGCCATCTTGAACACACGGCGGCCAGTGCGCTTGTAGAAGAAGACCTGCACGATCACCGACATCGCCTCGACCACGAACAGCCCGCCGATGATGCCCAGCACGATTTCGTGATGCGCCGACACCGCGATCGTCCCCAGCGCACCGCCCAGCGCCAGGCTGCCGGTATCGCCCATGAACACCGCGGCCGGCGGCGCGTTGAACCACAGGAAGGCCAGCCCGGCGCCGATCACCGCGCCGGTGAAGATCGCCAGCTCGCCCACCAGCGGCACGTGCGGAATGCCCAGATAGGCGGCAAAGCGCGCATTGCCCGCCAGATAGACGATCACGGTGAACGCCATCGAGGCAATGATGACCGGCATCGTCGCCAGCCCGTCGAGACCATCGGTCAGGTTCACCGCATTGCCGAACGCCACGATCGTAAAGGCCGCGAACAGTGGATAGGCATAGCTCAGGTCCAGATACATGCGCTGCGTGAACGGCAGGTACAGGTGCGGCCCGTTCTGCCCCATGATGATCCACGCCGCGATGCCGGCGATCAGAAACTCCAGGATCAGCCGCGTCCGCCCGGAAACGCCCGCCGTGGAGGCTTTGCGCACCTTGTCGTAATCGTCGAGGAACCCGATCGAACCGAAGCCCAGCGTCACGAACAGGCACGCCCAGACATAGGGGCTGCGCGGGTCCATCCAGATGAACACCGCCAGCGCCATGCTGGTCAGGATCATCAACCCGCCCATCGTCGGCGTGCCGCGCTTGGCGAGGTGGGTCTGCGGACCGTCGGCGCGGATCGGCTGCCCCTTGCCCTGCCGGACGCGCAGCCAGCCGATGAACTTCGGCCCGATCAACAGGCCGATCAGCAGCGCGGTCGCCACCGCGGCCCCAGTCCGAAAGGTCTGGTAGCGAATAAGGTTCAGGACCCCGGGAAACCCGAGTTGCTCCGCGATCCAATACAACATGCGTTACGTCCCGCCCCGCAGGGCCGCCACGATGCGTGACAGCCCCACCCCGTTCGATCCCTTGATGAGCACCGCGTCACCCGGTGCCAGCCTGTCCGCCAGCACCGCCTGGGCCGCGCGTGCGTCGGCCACATGAACGAAATCGACGCGTCCCTCAAGCGCGTCCGCCAACGGCGCCATCGCCTCGCCGACGAGCAGCGCCATTTCGACGCGCGCGGCGATCACCGGTTCGGCCAGCGCCGCATGGTAATCGGCGGACGCTTCGCCCAGTTCGCGCATCTCGCCCAGCACCGCCACGTGCCGGCCCGGTTCATGCGCCAGTACCGCCAGCGTGGCGCGCATCGACGCTGGATTGGCGTTGTAGCTTTCGTCGATGATCAGCGCGCTCTCGCCATCGCCCAAGGGCGCGATGAACCGCGCTCCGCGTCCCGCCAGTCCGCCGAGTTCCGCCAGCGCCAACCCGGCCTGCCCCAGATCTCCGCCCGCCGCGTCGACTGCGGCCAGCACCGCCAGCGCATTGGACACCCAATGCGCCCCCGGCTGCGACAGGGTAAAGCTCAACTCGCGCTCGCCCACGCGCGCGGTGACGAAGCTGCCGCCGGTCGCTGCCCGCATGCTTTCGATCGCCCGCACATCGGCAGCCTTGTCGAACCCGAAGGTGACGATCCGCGCGGCATAAGGCTGCGCCGCGGCGATCAACCGGTCGCGGTGCGGGCTGTCATAGGGCACGATCGCGACACCACCGGGCTCCAACCCCTGGAAGATCTCGCCCTTGGCATCGGCGATCGCCTCCTCGCCGGAAAAGAAGGCGGTGTGTGCGGGCGCAATGGCCGTGACGATCGCGATATGGGGGCGCACGATCCGGGTCAGCGCGGCCAGTTCGCCCGCATGGTTCATCCCCATCTCGAACACGCCCGCGCGCATGTCCTGCGGCATCCGCGCCAGGCTCAGCGGCACGCCGGTATGATTGTTGTAGCTCTTGACCGAACGATGCACCCGCCCGCGCCAGCCGCGATCGAGCGCGGCGAACAACGCCTCCTTGGCGCTCGTCTTGCCGACCGATCCGGTGACGCCGATGATCGTCGCATCGCTGCGTGCCCGGGCGGCGCGGCCGAGATCCTGAAGCGCGGCGAAACTGTCCGCAACGCGCACATGCGGATGAGTGGTCGCCTCCGACACAATCGCGCCGGCGGCACCCTGCGCAAAGGCTTGGGTCAGGAAATGATGCCCGTCGGTTTCCTCGCCCTTCATCGCGACGAACAGATCGCCGGGGCCGACCTCACGACTGTCGAAGGCGATGCCTGCCGCATCGAACGGAGCCGACGCGCTGCCGGCCGTCGCTATCGCAATCCCGGCGGAGGTCCACAGCGTCACGGCTTGTTCCCCGGCGGCGGAGACGGCTGCGTCCCCGCGGCACCGCCATATTTCAAGCCCAGCTTGGGGCGCACGGGCTTCGCATCGCCCATGGCGTCGGGCGCACGCGCCGGCGTTTTCGGCGCACCGCTCATGCCGCACACTCGCGCGCGACCGTCACATCGTCAAACGGCAGCACCATGTCGCCTACAATCTGTCCCTGTTCATGCCCCTTGCCGGTAATCAGCACGATATCCTCCGGCCCCGCCTCGCGGATCGCCGCGCCGATCGCGCTGCGCCGGTCGCCGATTTCCGCGGCACCCGGTGCCCCGCGCAGCAGCGCGGCACGGATCTGCGCCGGGTCTTCGGTGCGGGGATTGTCGTCGGTCACGATCACGCGTTCGGCATGCATCGCGGCCACCTGCCCCATCGCCTCGCGCTTGCCCGGATCGCGGTCGCCGCCGGCGCCGATGACTGCGATCAGGCGTCCGCCCGCATGCGGCTTCAGCGCGGCGATCGCCGCCTCGATCGCATCGGGCGTATGCGCATAATCGACATAGACCGGCGCGCCGGACCGCGCGATGGCGGCGCGCTCCAGACGGCCGCGCACCGGCTGCAACCGCGCCAGATTCGCGACCGTCTGCCCGATATCGCCACCGGTCGCGATCACCAGCCCCGCCGCCACCAGCGCGTTCGCCGCCTGATATCCGCCGATCAGCGGCAGTTGCACGCGGTGGGTGGCGCCATGTTCGTCCTCGATCACCAGCCCCTGGCCCAGCAGCGTCGGATGCCGCTCGACCAGCCTGAGCGTACTGCCGCGCGTGCCCACGGTGACCAGGGTGTTGCCCCGCGCCCGCGCCAGATCGATCACCCGTGCCGCCTCGACGTCGTCCGCCCACACCACTGCCGTACCGGCCGGGTCCAGCACCTCGGAAAACAGCCGCATCTTGGCGGTCAGATACGCGCCCATGTCGCCGTGATAGTCGAGATGATCGCGACTCAGATTGGTGAAGGCGGCCGCCGACACGGTCAGCCCCTCGGTCCGGTACTGCGTCAGCCCATGGCTGGACGCCTCGAACGCCAGATGCGTCACCCCCTCGCGCGCCAGCCCGGCGACGTTCGACAGGAACGTCACGACATCGGGCGTGGTCAGCCCGGTATGCACCCGCTCGTCCGCGGTGGTGACGCCGAGCGTCCCGATCGATGCGGCATGCTCGCCCGCCATGCGCCACAACTGGCGCGTCATCTCGACGGTGGAGGTCTTGCCGTTGGTGCCGGTCACTGCGACGTTGGTCGCCGGGAACGGCGCGAAGAACCGTGCCGCCAGCCGGGCAAAGGCAGCACGCGGCTCATCATCGGCGATATGCGCCGCGCCCTCGACCTTCACGCCGGGCCGCGCGACCACCGCCACCGCACCGGCGCTCACCGCATCGGCGATGAAATCCTCGCCGTTCACCCGCGCGCCCTGAAACGCGCCGAAGATCGTCCCCGGCGCCACCTTGCGATGGTCGATCGCGAAGCCGGTGACGATGCCCGTCTCGTTGCCGCCGGTCAGTTGCCCCAGCTTCATCGAACCATGCTCAATGTCCGCTCGCCGGTCGACGGCTGGGGTCGTCCCACAAGGTCGGCGTGATGTCCGATACGTCCACGTCGCGCGTCTCGTCGGGCACCACGCCCAGCATCGCGCCGATGCGCGTGATCGTCCGCCCGACAACCGGGGCCGCGTTCCATGCTGCGGTCTTCCATCCAGATGTCTCCTTCGTACCGAGCGGCGAATCGAGCATCGCCAGCACGACATAGCGCGGCGCATCCATCGGGAACGCCGCCGCAAAGGTCGCCACGTTGCGCGACCGGTCATAGCCGCCTGCCACAGCCGCCTCTGCCGTACCAGTCTTGCCCCCCACCCGGTACCCGGGCGCGTCACCCTTGCGGCCGGTACCGCGCTGCACGATCAGGCGCAGCATCTGCCGCATCCGCGCGCTGGTCTGCTCGCTGATGACACGGCGTCCGACCGGCACATGGCCGGGCTGTACCTTCAGCAGCGTCGCCGGGCGCCAGATGCCGCCATTGACCAGCGCGGCATAGGCATTGGCCAGATGCAGTGGCGTCACCGCGATGCCGTGGCCATAGGCGGTGGTCATCGTCGTCGTCCGCGCCCAATAGGTCGGCAACAGCGGCCGGCCCTTTTCGCGCAGTTCGATATCGGGCTTGGTGTCGAAGCCCAGCTTGCGGAACATCGCCTGCATCCGCTGCGGGCCGATCTCGTCGGCGACGCGCGCGGTGGCGATGTTGGAGGAATAGATCAGCGTTTCCGCCATGTTCAGCCAGCGCTTGGGATCGCCGCGCTCGTCATGGATGGTGTAGCCGCCGACATGCAGCGGATGCGTCGCATCGAAGCGCCGCTCGAACGAGGTGACGACGCCGGTGTCCATCGCGGTCGCCATGGTGATCGGCTTGAAGGTCGATCCCAGCTCGAACACGCTCTGCGTCGTGATGTTGCGCAGCTCCTCGCTGCCCGCCATGCCGACCCGATTGGGGTTGAACGTCGGCAGCGACACCATCGCGATCACTTCGCCGGTCGCCACGTCCAGCACGATGCCGCCGCCGGCACGCGCCGAAAAGGTGGTCATCGCGCGGCCCAGCTCGCTTTCCATCGCTGCCTGCACGCGCGTGTCGATGGACAGCGCCACGGGTTTGCCGCTGGTCGCGGGGTTGGTCAGCCGCTCGTCCAGCACGCGCTCCATGCCGCTCATGCCGTGTCCGTCGGTCGACAGGAAGCCCAGCGCATGCGCCGCCATGGTGGATTGCGGATACAGCCGCTGCGTTTCGCGGTCGAAGACGATCGCGGGTTCGCCGATCGCGTTCACCTGCTCGACCAGCGCGGGGCTGGCGCGACGCTGCAGATAGGTGAAGTTCACGTCCTTGGTCAGCAGGCCGTAGAAAAAGGCCTGATCGCCACGCTCGGGCATCAGCGCGGCCAGCTTGGCGGCGATCTCCATCGGATCGCCGATCAGCTTCTTGGGGTGAACCGCGATCGTCCACGCGTCGATCGTGCGCGCCAGCGGGGCGCCGTTGCGGTCGACGATATCGCCGCGCGCCGCCAGCGTCGCACTGCGCGTCGCCGCATCCGCCGGCCCTTCGAAGATCGCGAGCAGCGCCAGTCGCCCGATCACCACCAGCACCGCCGCGGCGAACAGCAGCATCAGCATCATCAGCCGCGTATGCGCCGTCGCGACCAGCGCCTGCCGCTGCCCCGACGACCGCCGCGCCGTATCGGGTCGGGCGACCAGTACGCTCAACGCAGGCGCTTCGATTCGGCGCGGGCACCGGTCAGGATGTCGCCGAGCGTCGTATCGGACAGCAGCTTGCGGTCCAGCATCGCCACCGCCTGCGGCCGCACCTTGGCAACCGCAGCGGCGCTGCGCACGACGGCCACCTCGCGCGCCTTGGTGGGGGCGATCGTATTGGCGACGGCCGCACGCACGACCTGGGGCTTGGGCGTGGGCAGCGACGCCATCTGGACGATCGCGGCGCGAGCGGCAGGCTTGGCAGCAGCAGGCTGCACGGTGACGGTTGCGGGAGCGGCGGGAGTGATGGCGGGCGGTGCGGGCAGGGAGGGGACGAGCAGCGCGGCGGTCTGGATCGCGCCACCGGGCTGGCCGCGCGTCACGTCCAGCGAGGCGAGCGCCACCTCGTCTGCCACGAACTGTCCGGCCACCGGTGCGGTCAGCGCCAGCGTGTCACCGTTCCACTTTTCCAGCTGGACGAGGTTCGCCCGCGTGTCGAACTCGGTCTCCAGCGCCCGGATGTCGCGCTCGGCATTGCGGATGCGCGCGTTGACGTCATCCAGCTTCTTGCGCTCGGCCGCGACCTGCAGCGACACCAGGTAGAAGCCCAGCACCACTGCCACGCAGCTGCCGAACCATCCCAGACCTTTCAACCGATACGCCGCCGTCATTCGCCCAACTCCCGTGTCCCCCAACTGCCCCATGCCGGCGCGGTCGTCCGCCGCGCCGCCCGCAAGGTCGCCGATCGTGCGCGCGGATTGCGGGCCAACTCGGCCTCGCTCGCGCGGATCGCCTTTCCAACCATTTCGAAACTGGGCGCTTTTGCCTGAACCTGCGCTGGCAGGTGGCGCGACCCGCCCGGCATGGCACCCGATCGTTCGCGCAGGAACCGCTTCACCATGCGGTCCTCCAGGCTGTGAAACGTCACCACCGCCAGCCGCCCGCCCGGGCGCAGCACACGCTCGGCCGCCGCCAGCCCCTCGGCCAGTTCGTCCAGCTCGCGGTTGATATGGATGCGGATCGCCTGAAAGGCGCGCGTCGCCGGGTCCTTCTTCTCGTGCGGGCGATGGCCCAGCGCACGGCGCACCACCGCGGCCAGCTCACCGGTGCGGGTCAGCGGCCGCGCCGCGACGATCGCGCGCGCCACCCGCCGCGACTTGGGCTCGTCACCATATTGGTACAGGATGTCGGCGATCTCGCCTTCGTCCGCCGTGTTCAGGAAATCCGCCGCCGATGGCCCGTTCTGCGCCATGCGCATGTCGAGCGGCCCGTCCGCCTGGAACGAGAAGCCACGCTCCGCCTGATCGAGTTGCATCGACGAGACGCCGATATCCATCACCACGCCGTCGACGGGCGCAGCGAGCGCGGCTTCCATGCCCGAGAAGTCGGCATGGACCAGCGTCAGCCCCGGCTCGGCCGCCTCAAGCGACCGGCCGTTTGTGATCGCATCCGGATCGCGATCGAACGCGATCACCGCCGCCCCGCGCCTCAGCATCGCGCGAGTATAGCCGCCCGCGCCGAACGTGCCGTCGACATGCGTCTCGCCGGGCAGGATGGCGAGCGCGTCGAGAACCTCGTCGAGCAGGACGGGGATATGCGGTGCATCGTGGAGCATCGCGGTCACAGCGCGATCCCCTTTTCCATGCAGTGATACTGCGCCGCGGAAATCATCTTGGCCGGCAGGCCCGGCGTGTCGACCAGCGTCTTGGGGTCCCAGATTTCGATATAGTCGAACGTGCCCCAGAAAAAGGCGTGGCCCTTTATGCCGGCATGGAAGCGCGGAAAGCCGGGCATGATGAAGCGACCGGACCCGTCGAACGGGACCGATTCGCCGTTCGCCAGATCGCGCTTGATGTTGTAGTCGATGCGCCCGTCGGCCCCGCGCGACAATTCGGTTCGGGCGTCGAGTTCCTTCTTCAGCACGGCAATATAGGCGGGGTCATAGGCGATCAGGCAGCGCTCGGTTTCGTGAACGGCGATGATGATGGTGCCGCCATCCTTGCCATCGGGGCGCGGCGCGTTCTGGGCCAGGGTGGAGCGCAGGGCGTTCGGAATCGCGACCCGGCCCTTGTCATCGACAAGTCCGATACCGCTTCCCTGATACAAACCCCTTTCGGACACGCGAACCTCGCACTGGCGCGCACGGCCTCACCATGCCGAAAACCGCGTTTCGACGTGTTGAAATAGCCAACAGTGAGCCTGCCCCTCTGCTGATCTGGATTTACTATGCGCGCTGCGGGGAAGCAACGGGATTTTTGGGGATGACCGGGGAAACGCCCTTAAAACGGGCTGGGATCAGACGGCATTTTGGGGAGGGCATCACAAGATGGGCAGGCAACAGACGTGCAGAAATGCGCAAACCGGCCAATTTTCGGCCACGATCCCGCGCTTTCCCCGCCTATCCCGCTTCTGTTGAGAGACAACCGACGCAACCGCTCGAGCGCGTCCGGTCGAACCGCGTCAACGATCGTCGACGGCGACCTGCGCGTTCACGCTGGGGGAGATACCCAGTTCGGCCAAGGGCTCGTTGGGCAGGGCCGTCTCGTTCCCGGCCGTGACGTTCGCCGCGATGTCGGGCTGCGCCGCGACACCGGCAGGCTGGTCGCGGCTGAGCGACGCAAGGATCGTGCTGGCAAGCGCGATCAGCAGCACAACAGCAGCCAGGCCGATCATGCCGACCTTGACGCGCTGCATCGCTTGATGGGGATCGGGAGACTTCATCTGGTCCGACCAGACTAACGCATCATCGCCTGTCTGTCGATTCTTCCAGCGATGCACGCAGGATCGCGCTCCTTCTTAAAGCCCTTTGGCAGCACGCCATGCCGGATCGTGCAGCGTCGACAGATAGCGGAAGCCGGTATCGCACAAAATGGTCGCGATTCGCTTGGCCGGTCCCAGTTGCCGCGCCAGCGCCACCGCCCCCGCGACATTGATGCCCGACGACAGGCCCAGGCACAGCCCTTCCTCGTCCAGCAGCCGCCGTACCCAGTGCCAGCCCTCGCCGTCCGAGATGCGGAACTGCGTATCGACGGGCGCGCCCTCCAGATTGGCGGTGATGCGCCCCTGCCCGATCCCTTCCGCGACGGACGATCCTTCCGCCTTCAACTCGCCACAGGCGTAATAATCGTACAGCGCCGCGCCATGCGGATCGCTGAGCGCGATGCACACGCCCTCGTCCCGCGCCTTCAAGCCCAGGCCGACACCGGCCAGCGTGCCGCCCGTTCCCACCGCGCAGGTGAAGCCATCGATCCGCCCCTCCATCTGCGCCCAGATCTCCTCGGCGGTGCCGACGATATGGGCACGGCGATTGGCGATATTGTCGAACTGGTTCGCCCAGACCGCGTTTTCGGTCTCCTCGGCGATCCGGCGCGAGGTGTGTACGAAATGGCACGGGCTGGAATAGGGCGCGGCCGGCACCAGCACCAGCTCGGCACCCAGCGCGCGCAGCGTGTCCATCTTCTCCCGGCTCTGCGTTTCGGGCATCACGATGATCGTACGATAGCCCTTGGCGTTCGCCACCAGGGCCAGGCCGATGCCGGTGTTACCCGCGGTGCCCTCCACGATCGTGCCGCCGGGGCGCAGCGCGCCGCGCGCTTCCGCATCCTCGACGATGAACAGGGCCGCCCTGTCCTTTACGCTGGCACCGGGGTTGGCGAACTCGCACTTGCCGAAAATGTCGCACCCGGTTTCCTCGCTCGGCCCCTTCAACCGCACGAGCGGAGTGTTGCCGATAAGTCCCAAAGTGTCGGATATGGTCTGCATGCCGCGCTAGATGGCGCCTCCCGCCCCGCCCGGCAAGCGAGCGATACTATTCTCGGGCAAAGCCGGCCCGCGTCAGGTGCGGCCCCAGCCGCCCGGTCAGCCATAGGAAAAACATGCGGAAATCGCTGATCAGCGACCACCAGGGATGGCGAAACGTCGCCGGCCGATTGCGCTCCACCAGGGCATGTGCGGTCCAGGCGAAACCATAGCCCGCCACCGGCACCGCCAGCCACCACCATCCCCCGATCGCGATGGCCGCGGCAAGGCAAAGAAAGGTCAGTGCCGTGCCCGCATAATGCAGCGCCCGCGTCGCGGGCCGTCGATGCTCGCGCAGGTAGAAGGGCCAGAACGCCGCATAAGTGCCGATTCGCTCAACCATGATCCGGTCTCCTAACGGGACGCTAAGCCCTTTAGCAGCCAACGGAAAGCGTCTGCCATCTTGACGTAACCATGTTGCATGCGCGAAGCAGCGGACCGCTATGAAGAGCCTCCTTCCCCTCTCCGTCGCCGCTGCCTCGCTGCTCGCGCTTGCCGCTTGCAACTCGCAGCCCGCCCAACCCGAAGTCGTGGCCGCCAATCCCGATCCCATGGCGACCCCCCTCGCCAACCGCGCCCCCGTCGAGCTGCCGCCGGCGATCAAGGCGGACAAGACCTTCCGCTGCAAGGATAACAGCCTGGCCTTCGTCACCTTCTTCGAGGGCGACAAACAGGCCAATGTCCGCCTGAAGGAAGGCGAAACGCCCGCCCGCCTGACCGCAGCCGAAGCCGGCCAGCCGCTGACCGCGGATGGCGGCTGGAAGCTGACGGGTGACGAGAAGAACATCACCCTGACCACGCCGGACAAGCCGGAGCAGACCTGCCACGTCTGATCGCGGGCACGAAACAGCTTGATCCACGTAAGGTCGGCGGGAGATAGCTTCCGCCGACCTTTTTCTTTGCCGGACGGGCAAAGGCATGGGCGTCAGGGGGCCTTGTGAAGACGATCGCGATCTACAGCCTGAAGGGCGGGGTGGGAAAGACCAGCATGGCGGTCAATCTCGCCTGGTGCGCGGCCAGTCAGGGACGGCGCACGCTGTTATGGGATCTCGATCCGCAGGCTGCGGCGACCTGGCTGCTCGGTGGCCCCGCCAGGGGGGACCGCGCCCAGGCGATCTTCTCGCGCGACATCGCCCCCGCCCGGTTGATCCGCACCACCGACACGCCGCACCTGGACCTGATCGGGGCCGATGCCTCGCTGCGCCTGCTCGACCAGTTGTTTCACGACCTGTCCAAGAAGAACCGGCTGGGCAAGCTGCTGGGCGGTCTGGGCGACTATGACCGCATCATCCTCGATTGCCCGCCGGGCCTGACCGAAACCACCGAGCAGGTGCTGCGCGCCGCCGATCTGGTCGTGGTGCCCGTGGTGCCCTCCGCCCTTGCCCAACGCGCGCTGGAGGTGGTGGACGGCCATGTGCGCGGCCGGGTGCCGCTTCTTCCGGTTCATGTCATGGTCGATCGCCGCCGCCGCCTCCATGCCGATGCGGTGGCGGCGCAACCGGACTGGCCGACGATCCCGATGGCCAGCGTGGTGGAGGCAATGGGTGAGCATCGCGGCGCCATCGGCCAATTCGCCCCGCGCAGCGCCGCCGGGCAAAGCTATGCCGCCTTGTGGCGCGAGGTCGAGCGCCGTATCGCCAAAGGCTGATGGAACGGCTCGATCCCCAGCTTGTGCTCGGTGCCTATGCGGTCGGCGTCTTTCCGATGGCGGATCGCCGCGATGCCGACAGCGTCTATTGGGTGGAGCCGCGCAAGCGCGCGATCATGCCGCTGGACGGTTTCCGCCTGTCCCGCTCGCTGCGCAAGGTGGTGGCCGCCGACCGCTTCCGCGTCACCTGCGATCAGGCCTTTGATGCGATGATCCGGCTGTGTGCCGAAAGCGCCGCGGATCGTCCGGAAACCTGGATCAACACCGGCATCGAACAGGTGTTCGGCCGCCTGCACGCGATGGGCTTTGCCCATTCGGTCGAATGCTGGGATGGCGACGAACTGGTCGGCGGGCTCTATGGTCTGGCGCTCGGCCGCGCCTTTTTCGGCGAAAGCATGGTCAGCCGCCGTACCGATGCGTCCAAGGTCGCGCTCGCCTGGCTGGTCGCGCGACTGCGCCGCGGCGGCTTCACCCTGCTCGACTGTCAGTTCCAGACGCCCCACCTCGCCTCGATGGGCGCGGTGGAGGTCAGCCGGGCGCGCTATATGGCGCTGTTATCCGATGCATTGGCCGGGGTCGTCGAGGGCGGCGCCTCTTCGGCCGGGGTCTCCGTCGCGGGTGACTTCCTTGCGCTGGACCGCGGCGCCGGTGCCGCCGACGACACCGTATCGGGGCCGGTCTCGGGCCATGACATCGTGCAGCTCTTGGTCCACACATCGTAGATCGGGTGGGGCACCACGTTCAGTTGCGGCCGCTCCTTGTACAGCCAGCCCGAAAAGGCGCGGCGCCAGTGCCGGTCGGTTCCCCGCACGTCCAGTTGCACGAACGCGCCGGTCAACTGCTCCTGCTCCCAGGATGCGGTGCGCTCGCAGGCGCGCAGGCGCACGATCGCGTCACCGACACGCACCGCCTGCCCGGGCCTGAGCTTCAGGTCGCGTGATTCACCATTCCGCTTGTTCAGCAGACCGATTACCGCCACGCGTTCCGCCATCGGCGTGCCGCCCTGGGGCAGCGTTCCCGCCTCGGGATCGACCGTTTCGATGCCGGGCGCGCCCGGCCGGTCGGGCACGAGCTGGCTGACCGACGGATCGGCCGGTTGCGGCTGTGCGAACGGGCCGGTCCAGGCCTGGTATCCCAGCCAGCCGCCCACACCCAGCGCCGCCGCCAGCACGCCGCCGGCGAGCCAGCGCGTCTTCACCCCTCGGGCGTCCAGGCTTCGTAGTCGCCGGTCGCCGGCGCCCGGCGGCCGCCCTTTTCCAGCGCACCGGACGGACGATAGGCCATCGGCGTGCCGGTCAGGTTCGCCACCGCCGGTTTCTCCCAGCGCCGCGGCTCGGGCAGCGAGCGATCGGGCACATCGTCAACCTGATGGTGCAACCAGCTGAACCAGTCGGGCGGAACGCGGCTGGCGTCGTTGGAACCGCTATAGATCACCCAGCGCCGCGGACGGCCTGCGGTGTCGGTGCCGCCCTGATAATAGACGTTGCCCAGCGCATCCTCGCCGACACTGGTCTTGCCGCGCAGGCCGAACCAGGTGCCGACGGTGGCGCCGTTCCACCAGGTGAAGGGATTGAGGTTGATGCCCATAATGGAACAGCGCTTAGCCCGCCGCGCCGCCACCTTCAACCGCGATCAACGCGGCCACGTCACCCGGTCGCCCTCGGCGATGCCCAGTTCGGCCGATCGCCCGCCCACCAGTTCCAGCACCGCGGCCACCGGCTCGCCCGACGGGATCTGCGCTTCGGAGAACGGCGCGGTGTTCTCCGCGATGCGCGCGATCGTGCCGTCGGCGCGGATATAGAGGATATCGAGCGGGGTCGGCGTGTTCTTCATCCAGAAGCTTGCCTCGCGCGGCGGGCCGCCATCCGCCGGATAGGGCGCGAACAGCATGCCGCCATCCGGGGTCAGATCGGTGCGATACATCAAACCTTGCGCCTGTTCTTCCACGGTGCGCGCCGTCTCGACCTGAAAGCGATGCTCGCCATTTTCCGATCGGATCGTGAGCGGGATCGTCTTTGCCGCGGCCTGCCCCGTACCGGTCGGCCCCGTACCGGTCTGCGCCGCACCCGAATTCCGCTCCTGCTCGCCCCCGCCGGCCGAACACCCCGCCAGCGTCAACGCCGCCAGCATGCCCAGACACCGGATCACGCCGTCGTCTCCATCACACCGCCCTCCACGACCACCGCCAGCGGCCCTTTCCGGCCATCGACGATGCGCGCGCGCAGCGGCTCGTCCGGCTCCACCGCCGCGATACCGCCCCGGCGCAGCGTCTCCATGTGCACGAAGACGTCACGTCCGTCGCTGCTCCGCACCAGAAAGCCATAGCCCTTCAGTCGGTTGAACCATTTGACGATCACCGGCTCGAACGGCCCGGCGCTGTCGACCAGCGTCACCGGATCGATCCGGTCGCCCTGCGTGCGCTGCGCCTTGGGCGCCGGCTCCTCGACCGCATCCGACAGGTCGATCGTCAGGATCTCACGCGCCTGATATCCCCGCCCGCGCTCCACCGCCAGCGCCTCGACCCGCGCGCCTTCGGGCAGGCTGCGCCGGCCATGCGGTTGCAGAACGGAGAAATGCACCAGCACGTCGCCGATCGCGCTATCGTCCGCCACCGCGAAGCCGAAGCCGCGGGTAACGTCGAACCATTTGATCACCCCGGCCAACCGAACGACGTCCCCTGTCGCTCCATCGGCTGCGGCGTGTCGCTCCTGTGGCGTCTCACCAAGCATAATCGCACCCCTGAGGTGCTGTGCTAGCATGCTTCTTCGCAGCCGCAACGAAAAGCCGCATTCCGGCGCACTCAAGCGTCCTCTTCAGGGACATCGCCGGGCGCGCACGCAACGATCCTGCGGGAAAGCGAAAAATCGTGCCCCGCGCGCAGCATCGCCGCCAGTTGTTTCTGGTGGATCGCCCGGTCCACCTCTCCGCGGCCGTACGGACCGATCCGCTTGCGCCGCGCAAAGGTCAGCGCCGCGGCCATCGCCTGTTCCTCGATCACCGGCGCCAGCGCCTCGCTGTCCGCCTCGCCGACATGGGCCTGGCGCAGTGCCCCCGTCACCCGCCTCGCCCCCAGCC
>NZ_CAMLAC010000010.1 GCF_946477935.1 uncultured Sphingomonas sp.
ATCGCCCTCGCAGCCACCGTCATCTTCTGGCTCTGATCAGTGAGTCCTGACCCTAAGCCCGCCTGCAGGCACAAGAGAGGGGAGGGGGCTGGCTTCTGATTGAGCCATTGAGTGTCGATGGTCGACGTCTCGGGCTCACAGTCAGGAGTATGTCCCATGATAAAATCGCTCCCGCTGAACAAGTTGGTTCAGTCACCCCGCAATGTGCGTCGTCACGGTGATCCAGCCGCCGATGCCGAATTAAAGGCGAGCATCGCTGCCCACGGGCTGTTGCAGAATCTCATCGTCCGTCCTGCATCACGCGGCAAGTTCGAGGTCGAAGCCGGCGAGCGACGCCGCCGCGCCATGCTCGCCCTGGCCGATGACAAGATCCTGCCCAAGGATCACGAGGTGACTTGCTTGGTGCTCGAAGACAGCGCCGACGCTGCAGTCGAGACCAGCCTCGCCGAAAACTTCCATCGTTTGGCCATGAATCCTGCTGACGAAGCGCAGGCCTTCGCTGCCCTGATCGACGCTGGCACATCGACTGACCAGGTTGCGCGCCGGTTCGGGCTGACTGTCCGCTTCGTCGAGGGCCGCTTGCGTCTCGCGACGCTTGCTCCGGTCGTGTTCGAGGCGCTGGCCTCGGGCGAAATCACACTGGACCTCGCCAAAGCGTTCGGCGCCACGTCTGACCAGGAAATCCAGGCCCGCGTCTTCGAACAGGTCTCCTCGGCCTATTATGCGCCGAGCGCAGACAGCATCCGGCGAATGGTGCTTTCCGGCACGGTCCGGGGCAGCGATCCCCGGGCCCGGCTCGTTGGACGCGACGCCTACATCGCCGGCGGCGGCCGGATCGAGCGCGAATTGTTCGACGATGACGACAGCGAGTCCTGGGTCGATGTCGCGCTTCTCGAGAACCTCGCTGCTGCGGAGATGGAGAAACGAGCGAAGGCGCTCGCAGTCGAACAGGGCCTTGCCTGGGTCAAGCCAACACTCGATCCCTACGCGAGCCACGATCTCGTCGAGGGCCTTGTTCGACTTCCCGCAGAGCCTGCCCCGCTGACGGAAGCAGAACTGGCAAGGCTTGATGAGCTCGATGCCTCTTATGACGAGCATGCGGCCATTCTCGAAGATGAAGACAGCGCCGAGGAAGCTGTCGCTGCGGCCGAGGCGACGATCGAGGCGATCGAGCGCGAATGCCAGGATATCAGAGCAAAGCCGCCGGAACTCGCGCCCGAACTCAAGGCTGAAGCCGGAATGATCCTGGTGCTGTCGCGGGATGGCACGCCGGTGCTCCAGCCGGTCTTCTACGGTGAGCGCGAAGCTCACGTCGATGATGACGACGATGCCGTCGAAGTCGTCCCGGGTGATGGCAGCGAGGGCAAGCGTCGCGCGGCGCTATCGAAGCGCCTGGTCGACGAGCTTGCCATGCAGCGGCGCGACATTCTCGCGCTCCACGTTGCGTCGGATCCCGGACTTGCGCTCGACATCATGGTCTTCACGCTCGCCGATGCCGATACCCACGACTGGCGATCGCGTGCTGCAACGACGCTTCGCGGCAGCGTTCCTGCAGGACCAATTATCGGGTTCGAGGCGAAGGATGCACCGGCCAGTGCGTCACTCGCTGACCTGCGGTCCGGCCTCGATGAGACCTGGCGATCTGGCGAGGACGCCTCGACGCGCTTCGAGATGTTCCGGGCGCTTTCCGATGAAAGCCGTGCAGCCTGGCTCGGCTTTGTCGTCGCGCGCACGCTCGAAGCGAGTCTCAATATGGTGGGCGAACGTCACATCGCGTTCCAGGATCATCTCGGCAGCCTCATCGGCATCGACTTGGCGCAATGGTGGCGGCCGACCGCGGCGAACTACTTCGACCGGGTCTCGAAGCAGGTGATCCTCGATGCGCTCACTGACGTTGGCGGCCTGGAGCTCTCCTCGCGCTTCGCATCGGTCAAGAAGGGGGATCTCGCGATGAGCGCCGAGCGCGTCTTCGCAGGCACATACATCACCGAGGTCGAAGTGCGCGAACGGGCACTTGCCTGGGTGCCCGAAGTCATGCGCTTCGCTGGTCAGTCGGCAAGCGACGCCGGGGACGAACCGCAGGATTCGGACGCGGATTGCGTTGCCAATGACGACCATCAGCCCCCGAGCGAGGTGGCCGCCTGACCTCCTCCTGACAGGTAAGGCCAATCGCCAACGAGAAGCGGTCCTTCGGCTCATGCCGGAGGGCCGCTTCCTTTCTGGGAAGAGAGCGGAGGGGGCTCCGGGATCTCCGGCACTGACCGACGAGCCTGTCGGCAGGCCGCATCAGGAGATCCAACATGGCCTATCGCAAGGGACAAAGCGGCGGATTGTCGCCCGCTACCCGTATCACCCAGGAAATCATCGCTCGTCTCGAAGCCGGGACCAAGCCGTGGATCAAGCCGTGGCGCGGCGTGCCGGTATCGCGGCCGTTGCGGGCTTGCGGCGTTCCATACCGCGGCATGAATGTGTTCTGGCTCTGGATGGTCGCCGACATGTGCGGCTACGGCTCACCGTTCTGGATGACCTACAACCAGGCAAAGGAGCTTGGGGCGCAGGTGCGCAAGGGCGAAAAGTCGACCATCGCCATCTTCTACAAGAGCTACACCAAGGAGGTCGAAGCCCCCGACACCGGGGAAAGGGCCGACGAACATCGCCGCGTGCTGAAGGCCTATCCGGTCTTCAACGCCGATCAGGTCGATGGTCTTCCCGAACGGTTCCATCCCGCCGCAACGCTGGAGGTTGTAGAGCCGGAAGGCCGCCAGGCCGAACTCGACACTTTCTTCGCGAGCATTCCGGCAGTGCTGCGTCACCAGGGCGATGAAGCCTATTATGAGCCGGTGGCCGATCGCGTGACGATGCCGCCCGCGCATCTCTTCTCCGGGTTCGATCACTATTATGCGACCCTTGCGCACGAGCTGTCGCATTGGACCGGCCACGCCAGCCGCCTGGACCGCGATCTCAAGAACCGTTTCGGCTCGGCCGCCTATGCCGCCGAGGAGCTCGTCGCCGAGCTATCGAGCGCCATGATCGGGGCCGAGCTTGGTCTTCCGGTTGCCCATCTCGATAGCCACGCGAGCTACATCGAGCACTGGCTCACGCTCCTTAAACAAGATGATCGCGCCATCCTCACCGCCGCCGCCAAAGCCGAGGAAGCTTCAAGCCTTCTGCTCAAGCTCGGTGGGCGGATCACTGCCGATGACAGCGACGAAGCGTCTCGCGACGCCGCGCTTGCCGCCTGAAGGAGGATGTCATGGGCCGATCGGTCAGCTATCCCAGCGGGGCAATCGTCGCATTCACGGTGCTCAATGTCGAGAACGATGACGACTGGGAATTCGAATATGAGTGGCTTCGCGAGGACCTGCGCGAGCGGGCAGGCAAAGCCTTTCCTTCCTTGGTCGCACACGACGGCTGGCGAGGCCGTGAGGACCGCGTTCTCATGCGCAATGCCTATGCCGATTTCGGAGTGTCCGTATACGGTGGCCTCGTCGCGGTGTGGATCGCCGAACGAGACGATGGCGCCTATTGGGACGCCGATTGGCGCACGGCCAGGTCTCCCCGGGCGCAGCGCTGGCTGTCCCAGATCGCCGCCCGCTTCGACGCCCTGTTCGGCGATTATGATTGCCTCGGGCACATGTCGAACGGTGAGGGCGTCTATGCAAAGCGGGTAAGCTGAGCGCGAAAGTCGCAGGTCGTGCTGAGCTCGCTGGCTTTGTCCCTTCTGGCGAACCTGTCTCGACGCCCATGGCCTGTAGCCATGCGAGAGAGGCCCTGGGCCAGCCGTCAGTCTCCGCAACCCGGCTTGCGCAGGCCCGTGTTGGCCCGGCCCTTTGGGCCATGGGCCTGCCCGCGCCAGCCTGCCCAAGCGGGTTTCCCCTGTCGGGTGCGGATCCTGCCTCAAGCTGGCCCTGACGGGCTCTCGCCGGCGCAGCCATGAGCGGGTGCGTCAGCCTCACGCCAGTCAGGAGGACAACACCCATGCACGCATCATTTACCGACCAACTCGCCGGGCTCGATCTTTCCGGCTTCTCGATCGGACCTGCCCCCGTTTCCACCAACGATTTCCCGGTTCGCGAAGCTGTCGTCCAGACCCTTGAAGCGATCTGGTCCGATCTTTTTGCCATGGTTTCCGGGACTGCGCTCGAGGCCGACGCCGAGGACCTCGGCTGGGCCTTCGTCAACATCTTCCACCGTTCCGCGACCCGCAAATCGGCTACCGTGGACCGCGCAACCGACGAAGTCCGCGCGCTCATTGCCACAGCCGATGGATCCGAGATTCACACGCACGAACTCGAGACCCAGGTCGAGCGTGCGCAATGCGCCGAAGGGGCCATGCTCGCCCTTGAGGAAATGCGCGAAGTGGCGGCCACTCTCTATCTCAACGAATTCGGCTCGTCCTGGAAACCCGTATCGAGTTCGCGCTTCAATCACAGCGTTATGCTCACTTCCGCGCTCGTCGAAGGCCGTGACTTCGTCCGTGCCCGTTCCGAAGCCAAACGCCGCGCAGCAATGCCCGAAGGCACGCCTGTTATCTTTGCCGGTGGCCGCACGCGCCATCCCAGCGAGCAGGACGCACTCACATTTGCCAACAATGTCTGGGCGACCCTGGACAAGGTGCATGACCGGGTTCCCGACATGGTTCTCGTCCACGGTGGCGATACCAAGGGCGTCGACCGCCTGGCATCGTCGTGGGCCGAACGGCGCAGCGTCCCGCAAATCAGCTTCTCACTCGACATGCGGCTCGGAGCCCGTGCCGGCTTTAAGCGCAACGAGCGGATGCTCTCGCTCGACCCGCGCTATGTCGTTGCCTTCCCTGGCAATGGCGTCCTCGAACGCCTGGTGATCGAGGCCAAGGCCCGGCGGATCACGGTCGTCGATCGCCGCGGTCCGCTCGGCACCAGCCCCAAGGCGCATCTCCCTTCGCCCGGTTGATGGCCGATCGGCCTTTGCGCCAGCGCCGGATTGGCGCTGGCGTTGCCGGGACAGAGGAGAGGCGTGCGCCTGCGTGGATGGAGGCAGGCGGATGGTCCGTCCGACCCCATCACTGGAGGAACTTCCCATGGTCGATATGTCCCAGGCGCTGGCTGATTTCGAGCGGGCCCGCGCCGAAAGCCGTGTGCGCGTCACCACCAAAATCGATCGGCTGAAGCACGCCGTGCTCGCGCCTTTGCGCGAGCTTGGCATTACCTCGGTCGAAATCGCCTTCGACGGCTACGGCGACAGTGGCGCAGTCGAACGCATCTTCTCTTATGATGCCGAAAACCAGGAATCCGAACTCCCCGAGGAGGCGGTGGTTTTGCTTGAAGGCGACGATACGGCCCGAGAAACATCACTGCGCAGCGCGCTCGAAGAGCTCACCTATGCCGCGCTCGAACTCCACCATCCCGGCTGGGAAAACAATGACGGTGCGGGCGGCGCACTCGAAATCGACGTGGCGCAGGGCAGTTTCATGCTCGACTGCAAGCTTCGCTACACCGCCTACGATGACCATTACGACGAGCTGTGAGGAGGAGGCGATGGCGCATTGCTATTTTCACGCCCTCTCTTCGGTCCGGAAATGGGGCGGAGTGGTCGAGGACTATCTCCCGCTCCATCAATGGTTCGACCAGTCAAAGGCGATCCTGGCGGATCCCCGGCATCGCGCGCTGCGGCACCATGCCGAGGGTATATTCATGCTCGAAACGCTGTTCGGTGCGGCCATCGTCAATGCCGATGGGCGACCCGTTCCGGTGCGCCTTGTGGGCGAGCAGCACGTCCGCGAGGACCTGGGCTCGATCCCCTCCTTTGCCGATTGGGCACGCCTCATTACGCCGCAGGCCTGGATGCTGCGAGGGCACCGTCTGGACGAGGCCGTTGCGGCGGCGAAAGACCATGCTGCTCCTGGCGCTGCGCTGTCGGCCGGGGGCTTGCCAGCAGCGGGCGGGGCGGTCCGTCTCGAAATCTGAGGCTGACCCCCTGGTGGATTCGCTGGAGCAGTGCGACCCGGCCGATCGGAACACGAACGAGGGCAGGGCACATCTGCTCAAGGCATCGGGCGCAACCCGGCTTCCATGCAAACCTGTCCCTGAAGCAACCCCCGTCGAGACGCGCAACCCGGATCGGGTCCGGCCGAGTTGCCGGGCTACGCCCGGCTGCCCGCACCACCCGAACCAGTTCCGGGTTCCCCTCCGGTGCGCTTCGCCGTGGGCCGCTTCTGCTCGGGTTTGCAGCCGGGATGGACCCGGATGCTCGATCAGGAGAAGACCCATGACCAATCTCGTTATCCTCGTCGGCCGCATCGCTCGCGACCCCGAAACCCGCACCACGCAAGGTGGAACCAGCATCACCTCGATCTCGGTCGTCACCGACCGGCCCGCCCGCAAGGACGGCAAGACCTACAAGGACGAAAACGGCTACACCGCCAAGGAAAGCGAATTCCACCGCGTCACCTGCTTCAACGGCCTCGGCGAGAACGTCGCCAAGTACTGCACCAAGGGCCAGCTCGTGACGGTCGAAGGGCGCATCCACTACACGCAGTGGGAAGATCAGAGCGGCACCAAGCGCTACGGCTGCGAGATCATCGCCGACAAGGTGGACTTCCTCACCAAGGGTCGCACATCGAGCAACGACGGTGCGCCCGACATCGACGAGGACTGAGCGACCGTCCCCTATGAAAAGGCCCCGGTGGCACGCGCCGTCGGGGCCTTTTCTTTTGCTTCCCGGCGTGGGCGGCGGGGCGGGGCATCGAGCCCGCGCCCACCGCCAGAGAGTGTTCAGGCGGGGGAGAGCCGCTTGAGAGCGTCCTCGATCCCGATTGCGAGCGATGCGCGGATAAGCTGCTTAAGCTCTGCCGGTTCGATCGTCTCGGCGCCGCATTCGACGAGAACCTTGCCCAATTCGCCGGCCGCTTCGTCGCGGAGCCTGGCTTCCTGGGCATCGAGTTCGTCGCGCTGCTCGCGCAGCTTTTTGAGCGCGTTTCGTGCGCTCGGTTTGGACCTGGCCATGTGATGTTCCTTTCGCTGGCCGTTGGTCCCCTCCGCAAGCGATAATGGCAGCTCACCCGCATGTAGGAAAACGGTTTTTGGCGCGAATGGCGGCGCTTCCACCAAGCGTTGGAGAGGTCTCTCTCGCAGAAAGACCAAGTGTGATGCGGGCTTTGGGGCCGCGTCAAGGACGATGGGGCCCCACCATTTTTGCCGGGCAAGCCCGGAAAAAATCGTTTCCCCCATCGCCGCTTCGCGGCCGCGTTCCGCGGTCCCTGACCCGGCCCGTCACCCGCCTCTCGCAGCTCCTGATGCGACGCATCGAACATCAGGAGGAAAGATCATGTACGCTTCATCGAATATCGCGCAGGGCACGTTCCAGGCAGACCAGGCGGCATTCGTTGCCGCGCTCGACAAGGCGCACGCCAGGTCCTTTCACAGCTACTTCACGCAATTTGTTCTGACCGACGATGAGGCTGGCTATATCGCGGTCGACGAGGGCGATTACGGGGCGCTGCCCAAGGCCATGTTGGACAGGGTCATCGACACCGTGCCGGGTAAGCTCAACGATGAGTTCTGAAACCGCCGTAAGGGGGAAGTCCGTTCAGGGCTTCCTCCTTTCTTTTTGCTCGGCTCCCGATTCTTGGTGACCCGGATGATGCTGGTCGAGCGCGCCAAACGGCGTCAGTCGTCGACGCTTGGGGCGTCGAACTCCTCAAGGCGGTCGGGCATGTCGAGCACCTTCATGGCCGCTGCGGAAATCGCCTCCGCTTTCGTCGGGAAGGCCTCTGCCGAGCTGATCGAAACGCCGTTCGAATAGGTCACCGTCGCCTGGAAACCGTTGCCCTTGCGCGTCGCGCTCAGCGTCACGTTCGTCATCGCCATGCTCCCGGATGGGGGTGCCCACGATGCTCTTATGCCCGGGGCGTTCACGCTTGGCCTATAGCAGAAACCGCGCTCCAGCGGCACTGTCCTTGCTCCACCAGATGGGAACTTCAAGACCGCCGATCCTGTTCAGGGCAAGGCACTGGAACCCACCTTTGAAGCTGGGGACAGGGGAGCACACCGTACGCGACAAATCGCCGGAATGACTGACGTAAAAGCCATAAATTACAGATGCATGGATCGAATTCTGCGAAATGGCAGCTTCTCCGTCAAAAATGACGTGGGCGAGGGGAGTTACGTGGATTTGACCAAAGCGAGGCCGAGAATGGCGGAATTCCGCAGTCGTCTATGTTCTTGACATGTTCTTGAATCTGACTTAGCTTCGATCTCGCCTTTCGCAGTGTGAACCGGGCTCCTGACCATAAGGAGTCCGTGCATGACACGGCCAATCTGTCTCCAGGTTTACATCTCCAGCGAGCTCAGCTCGCTGATCCGCAAGGCTGCCAAGGCCAAGGGGATCAGCATGAGCGAGTGGGTTCGCGCCTTGCTCGCCAATGCCTGCACCGAGGACGAGCTTGCCTCGCGGCTCGACGCTTCCATTGAGCGCATTTCCCGCCGCTCGGTGTTCCTCATGGTCGGGGTTGATGCGCTGCTGGCAGGGCACCCCGACCACGCGCTGCGCGGTCGGGCTCACCAGGCTTACGTGCGCAAATGCAAGGAACTCGGTCTTTCCACAGCCGCTGGCGAGGGAGGCTCCGATGAAGCGTAATCTCGTCAACTTCACGCGTGGCAGCCAGCTGCTCGGACACTTCAGCTTCATGTTTGCGGCGGGTCTCAAGGGCCCATTGATTGTCGCCGCGCTCGTGATCTCATGGACCTCCTGGTGGACCATTTCGGCTGGCCTCACCGACCATGAAGTCTACCTCGTCTGGATGCGGATCTATGCCGCCATCTACGGCTTCATGGAGTTCGATCCCGCCAAACAGGTCACCCTGGAAACTGCCTTTGGCGCGACCATCCAGTTTCCGATTGCCCAGCTCGAAAGCTATCCGCCGGTGGTCCATGCGTGGGAGAAGCTGACTGCGCTTCTGAGCAGTGCCTTGTGGCGGTCCGGCTTCCTCTTGGTCCCCGCCTTTGCCGTCTTTTATTGGTTCGCCGAGCGGTTCGGCGGCCGCTCCAAAGAACGCAAACATGAGCGCGGCGCGATGCTGGTTACGCTCCCCGAGCTCGTCGATGAATTGACCACACACAACCGGCGCGAGCGCACCCGTGAGCTCGATACTGCACTGGGCTGGAAATGGCGGCTCAGCCTGCCGCGAGAGATCGCCCGGGTCTTTCCCTATCGGCCATCGCATATCGCCACGGTCTCCTATCCCTGGCGGCTCGAACAGAGCCATGCGATGCTCATTGGCACGACCGGTATGGGCAAGACCGTGGCGATCTCCGACATGATTGCGGAAGCCAGAGCCAAGGGGCAGCGATGCGTCGTCTTCGATCTGACCGGGGCCTTTATCGAGCACTTCCATGCGGCCCATTGCGACATCATTCTGAACCCGCTCGATGCGCGCTGCCCACAATGGAGCCTGTTTGACGAATGCCGTTCTGAAGGTGAGTTCTGGGCCGCCGCAGACGCCCTCGTGCCCCACGACGGCGGCGGAGAAGCCCAGTTCTGGGTGATCGCTGCCCGGGCCCTGTTCGTCGAATTCTGCCTCAAACTTGTGGCCGAGGGCAGGGCGTCCAACGACGCCCTGGCGCGTGAGCTGATGACTGCGGACCTGTCACGCGTTCATGCCATGATGCGCGGAACGATCGCCGATCCGCTGACCGCGCCGGAAGCTGCCCGCATGGCGGAATCGATCCGGGCCGTGTTCAACGTGAACGCCAAGGCGCTCAAGCTGCTGCCGGCTGCCGGTCCTCGTTTCTCGGTCCGCCAGTGGATCGAGGACGGGGCCGATAGCGCCCGAAGCGAAGGCTCGATCCTGTTCATTTCGGCTCGCTATGTCGACATGAGCGTCTGCGCGCAGTTGCTTACGCTCTGGCTCGACACGGCCATGAACACGCTGATGACGATGCCCCGCACTCGCGATCTCAAGTGCTGGTTCTTCGTCGATGAGCTCGGCGCATTGCACCGCCTGCCGGCCCTCGAGAAAGGCTTGCAGACGGCGCGCAATTTCGGCGGTGCGATTGTTCTTGGCCTTCACGCCTATGCCAAGCTCAAGGAGGTCTACGGCGAGAACATGGCGATGACGCTGGCATCGCTTGCCCGGACCAAACTGATCCTTGGAACCGCCGACCGCGAAACGGCCACCTGGTGCTCCGACTTCATCGGCCATCGCCAGGTCAGGGACATGGAGGAGGGCTATACCTACGGCTACAACAATGCGCGCGATGCGGTCAGCCTCACCCCGCGCAAGCATATCGAGCCGCTCCTGCTACCCGACCAACTGATGAACCTGCCGCGCCTGTCAGGATACATCAAGTTCCCCGACGGCTTTCCCGCCGCACCGGTCAAACTCAAGCCCGTCGACCGACCCAAGCGGGCGGAGACCTTCATCGCCAGGGTCAAGGAAAGCCCGAAGGCAAGGGTCACGGTGCCCCATCCGGCGGCGGAGCAGGCCGAGCAGAAGGCAGCGCCAACAGGCAGCGAGCATCCCTCGTCCAACGATGACGGCGCCGGCAAGCCGGTCGTCCCAAAGCAAGGAGAACTGGCCCTGGATCAGGGACCGAAAGCCGCGACGAAACAGGAGGCTGACGCGCCAACCAAGGACCCTGAACGGGCAGTTGAACGTACACCCGGCAAGACGTCGAAGGAGCGGGAACCGGCAGCTCGCTCAGGGCAAGACAAGGCGGGCAAGGCTAGGAAGGAGCAGTCGAATACCAGAACCGATGTGCGTGCGCGAAAAGTTGGACCTTCCGCCCGCCCACTTCTCCCGACAGGCGAAGCCGCTGCAGTCCCGGATCAGTCGGCTTCTCCCAAGGGCACGCCCCAGGCCAGCACGCCCGGAACCGAGAGGCTGCAACAGGGCAAGCCGGATAATCCGAAGAGCCAAAGCTCAAGCGATGCCGCCGCGCGCAAGCTGATGATCGAGGATGGTCTGCGGGAGCACGAGCCCCCGCCGATCACTGGTCCCGATCTTGGCGACATGGAGATGTGAGCATGTCGCTGACTGCCTCGGGATGGCGGACCGATCGATGCTGTCGGTAGCCAATGTCCGCACCGCCGGCGGCGCGGCCAACTACTTCGCTGCCGACAATTACTACATGCGAGCTGATGCCGATCGCTCGGGTGAATGGCTGGGCAAGGGCGCTGCAGCGCTCGGGCTCGAGGGGACCGTCGACGCGCGGCAGTTCGAGGCGGTCCTTAAAGGACTGCTGCCCGATGGTAGCCGCGTCGGCAGTGACAACCGGGCGCACCGGGCGGGGACCGATCTCACCTTTTCGATGCCGAAGAGCTGGTCGGTCCTTGCTCTGGTGGGCGGCGACAAACGGATCCTCGATGCCTACGCGTCGGCCGTCCGGGAAACACTGCGCTGGGCCGAAAAGAACCTTGCCGAGACCCGCATGGAGGTTCGGGGCAGAGAGCGTGTTGTCCAGACCGGCAACCTTGCGATCGCGCTGTTCCAGCACGACACCAATCGCAACCAGGAGCCCAACGCCCACTTCCATGCCGTCATTGCCAATGTGACGAGAGGAGCTGATGGTAAATGGCGGGCGCTGCGCAATGACAAGCTCTGGCAGCACAATACTTTGCTCAATGCCATGACGATGGCGCGGTTTCGGCTGAGCGTCGAGAAGCTCGGCTACGAGGTCGGAGAGATCGGCAAGCACGGCAATTTCGAGGCCGTCGGTGTACCCAAAGACGTGCGCGATGCCTTCAGTTCACGGCGTGCGGAAATTCTCGACCGCCTGGCGACGATGGAAGGGAAGGGGCTTGCCGCGCGCAATGCGGCAAACCTCATGACCCGGGCTGACAAGGGGCGGATCGAGGATCGCGACGCGCTGCGGCAGCAGTGGCAGGATGCGTCTGCCAGACTGGGCTTTGATCCCGCCATGGTCATTGCCAGAGCCAATGCCCGCAGCGCGCAGGATCTTGGCAATGTGACTGGTGTTGGGCCCACGATGCGTGCGATTGCCCGCAATGTTCAGGCACTTGCAAACTCCTTTGCCGAGCGGCTTGGCCTGCGCGAAAGCGACCCGCTGATACCTGCCCGGCTGACCAATCGCAGCGTCGAGCAGGTCGCGGCTATTCATGCGGTCGCCTCGGCTGTCCGGCATCTGGGCGAGCGAGAGGCGGCCTTCACACGGGCCGATGTATACCGTGCAGCGCTTGGTTTTGCGCTACCTACCTCGCTTGGGGACATCGAGCACCGCGTGGACCAGTTGCTCCGCCAGGGGCATCTGGAGAAGGGCAAGGGTGCCGACCGGGAACTGCTAACGACTCGCGACGCTATCAGCCTTGAACAGCGAATTATTGCCGGGGTTGAAGACGGGCGCGGCGTCGCCCCGGCGATAGTCTCTCCCGACCTTGCGGGGGCCCGTCTGCAAGCCCTGTCCCAGATCAAATACGGCCTGACTTTGAACGCTGGGCAGGAAGGGGCAGGGCGTCTGCTGCTTGGCTCGAACAACCGCATCGTCGCGATCCAGGGCGTTGCGGGCGCGGGCAAGAGCACGGTCCTCAAGCCTGTCGCCGACATTCTGCGCGAAGAGGGAAGGGCCGTGCTCGGACTCGCGGTGCAGAATACGCTGGTCCAGATGCTTGAGCGCGATACGGGTATTCGGTCGATGACGGTCTCGCGGTTCCTCTCCCAGTACCGCGATCTCCTTGAAGGGGCGGATGCGGACCGGCTCGCCGAGGCTCGGGCTGACATGCGCGGCACAGTCGTGCTGCTCGACGAGGCATCGATGGTCGGCAATGCCGACAAGGAGAAGCTGGTTCGGCTGGCAAACTTGCTGGAACTAGGCCGCTTTGCGAGCATCGGGGACCGCAAGCAGCTGGGTGCAGTCGATGCTGGAAAGCCGTTCGATGTGATGCAGCAGGCCGGCATTGAGACGGCCGTCATGAGCACCAATCTCCGCGCACGCAGCGAAGGCCTTCGTGAAGCACAGCAGGCAGCGCAAGAGGGGCGCATCGAGGATGCCATGCGCCATTTGGGACCCCAGGTGATCGAGGTGGGGAACGATGCGGCGGTCGAAGCCGCCGCCGCTTGGTTGTCGCTCTCGACAGCCGAGCGCGAGGCAACCGCAATCTATGCCTCGGGCCGAAACCTGCGCGGCGCCGTAAACGATGCGGTGCAGACCGGCCTTAAAGCGAGCGGCGAGCTTGGTCCTGAAACCATGCGGCTCCAGACCCTGTCCCGCGTCAATGTAACCCGTGAGGAGCTGCGATATGCGAGCACCTACGCCCCCGGCATGGTGGTCGATGTCGCGCGGCGTCAGCGCAGCCAGGGCCTTGCAGCAGGCGAATACCGGGTGGTCGGAACCGATGTGGCGCGCGAGCGAGTCACGCTGGAAAACGAGCGTGGCCGCCAGTTCGAGTTTCGTCCTGGTCAAACCCGGCCGCAAGGTGAGCAGGATCCGCTGCGCCTGTTCGAAGTGCGCGCTCTCGACATCTATACCGGCGACAAGATCCGGTGGACCGAGACAGATCACCAGCGGGGCCTGCTCAATGCCGACCAGGCCAGGATTGTTGCTGTCGACAAAGAGGCTGTCGTAGTGAAGACATCCTTGGGCGCAGAGCACAGGCTGGAGCAGGGCGACCCGATGCTCCGCCGTCTTGATCTCGCCTATGCGCTCAATGCCCATATGGCACAGGGGCTTACCTCTGATCGCGGCATTGCGGTCATGGACAGCCGCGAGCGCAATCTGGCCAACCAGCAGACGTTTCTGGTGACAGTCACGCGGCTGCGCGATGGCATCACCATCTATGTCGATAATGCTGGCAAGCTCGAGGCGGCGGTCGAGCGGAATGCCGGCATGAAGCGCTCGGCGCTGGAGACGGTCGATCTCCTCCGCGATGCGGCAGCCAAAGGGCAGGCTAAAGATCGTGTGGCTACTGCCCCGGAACGCAAACCGCCGGAGCTTGATCGGACGATCACTAAACCGTTCGAGATCGGCATATAGTGTTCCGCCTTCCACACCTCTCCGATCGCCATCGGTTGACTGAAAGTTCTTTATTTGTTCTCATAGTCGCATGCGCCGAATCTCTGACGACCTTCTTCTGACCCACCTCGAAGTCGCCCTGGCCGTTGCGCCAGAGCAAACCCTCGTTCGCCTCAATGCCGATGACCCGCGTGTGCAGCGCGGTGCCCGTGTCGATCTTGCCCGCCATCTGGTGGAGCGCATGCGTGGTTTCAGGATCGAAGGCGATGCCAGTGGCCCATCCAGCGCGCAGACATGTCTGTTTCCAGGCGATCTATCGCCGATCGGATGAACGAGACGGTAGCGTCGAAGACGGCTACTGCAGCCGGGCGCCATCACGGTTGGAGGTCAGTTGGACAATCCGCTCAGCGATGGCCTGCCACGCACGAATTCCTGCATGATCGCCCGCGAGAGCGAGAGCGCCAATCTGCTCGGCGACGTGCAACGGTGCCTTGTCGCCATGGGTTTGCAGGACATGGTTGGCACAGGCCCAGAGTTCCCAATCGCTGAGTATCAAGAAAGCTGTCCGGCAAGCCCGGCCAGGGTCGCCAGAAGTCCGTAAATCACGAAACCACCAACGAGCAGGCGTTCGATTGAAAGTTGCATTCGGCGAGGTTGGGCTGTCCCTGCCGGCCAGACCTGCTTGCAGATCAAGCCGTTGAAGCCCGCACGCTGGCCAGAGACCTCGACCTCGCGGCCGACAAGGCGTCGAGCCGACCTCGGCGCATCCAGTTCCCAGTGGCCGCCGCCTGCCTGGAGCACGAGGCCAAGCGGCCCTTCGACCAGCTCGCCACGAAGGTGTAAGTCGGGGCTTACCGGCACGCTGGCCCTTTCCAGTACCGGTCCCATCGCAGCACCGTTCGCGTACGGATCATCGCGCAGGAGAGATCTGCGCCGGAGGGCAGGCGGCACTAGGCAGCCGTGCGGCTTCCGCCTGCGGAACCTTCTGAGCGGCACGACAGCCGCGGACCTCGAACCACAATGTGACCGGTCGGGATCGTCCCGCGCGCACCGCCCATCAGCTGGACGAGCGCATCGCGTGCCTCAATCGCTGTGGCATCGGGGCAGGGCTGATTGGTGCGGCAGCTGCCATCCATTTCCTGGGCAGCGATGCCAGCGATGCGAATGCGGGGCCCTTCCGCACACCAGACCGGGCCATCGCCATCCCAGACTCGGGTTGGTGTGCAGGTGAAGGTCTGACTAGACGCGACGATCGAGGCGGCAAGCAGGGCAAGCATCAGATGACCACCTTAGAGTGCTCGTCCGAACCAGAGAACCCGCCCGACGATGTTGAGCGTCCGCTTTTCGAGGCCGCGCCAGCTCGGATAGGCCGGGTTGTCGCTCAGAACCGACGCGCGCTTGCCCTGCGGTTCGAGGGCAATCCGCTTGACGCTCAGCATGTCATCCATCCGCAGGACATAGATCCCGTCTCTCAGGCGCGCCTGGCCATCGGCAAGATCGACCATGACCTCGTCGCCATCGTGGAGGGTGGGCTCCATCGAGTCGCCATGCACGGCGATGATCGATAGGCTCGATGCCTTGCTGGCGGTCAGCCGGCGCAGCCACTTCTCATCGAAGCCGAATTGCGCGGATTTGGCTTCCATTTCAGCCAGAGCGCCGTGGCCGGCTGATGCCTCGACATTGAGCAAAGGCACATGGACGAGCTCGACCACCGGGCCTGAGCGGCGGGCAGGGGCTCCAAGAACCTTCTCATCGACTCCGAAAAATCGCGCCAGTACTGAGCGATCCTGCTCGTCCAGTTGCCTCGGACTGCCGCGCCGAATGTACTGTTGGATGTAAGCGGCATTGCGCCCCAGCAGGCGCGAAACCGAGGAGTAATTGCAACCTCGTTGCTGGATCAGTTCGTCCAGGGCTCTGCGTGCGTCGTCCATGACTGCCAGTCCTATCGCGGGCGCCTAGGAAAATCGATCCTAGACTCTAGGAAGCCTTCCTAGTAAGAACATAACAAGAACACAAGGGCAAAGCGAGTCTGGAATCATGGAGCTTCTGGAGCAGATCGAGGCATATCTGGCGCGAACCCGGACGTCGCCGAGCACCTTCGGCAGGTTGGCTGTCGGAGACCCGAGGCTCGTTGCTGACCTTAGGTCAGGCAGGCGCCCGCGTCGGCGGACCGAAGAACGCTTGCGCGGTTATCTGAAGGACGTCGGAGCAAGTGGTGAAATCAGCCGAACTGGCCAGAGCGTTCGCAACCCGATGGCTTGCCGCCTCTCTCAAGATGAAATTGCTGTCGAGTTGCTCGCATGAAAAGTGAACATTAAAAGAACAGAGCTTGCCCTCTGGGAATCATTCTGCCAATGTGACCGAATTCGACACAGCGAGGCGGCGATGCGCAGATCAGTGGTACGGCAGAACGACTTCAATCAGCTGTGTGACCGAGCAGGCCTGTCTCATGCCGAAGCAGCCGCGCTGCTTTCAGTGTCCGAGCGCACCATCGCCCGTTACGCGAACGGCACCGGGCATCCGTCAGCACTCGGGCGGCGGGTCCTTGAAGATGCGGCGCGGAAGACAGTTCAACCGCCGCGCCAGGTTTCATTCCGGTTCATTGATCTGTTTGCCGGTATTGGCGGTTTGAGGATCGGTTTTCAGGGCATCGGCGGCCATTGCGTCTTCACGTCCGAATGGGATGCCAACGCCCAGAAAACCTATGCGCAGAATTTCCGGGACAACCATCCACTGGCCGGTGACATCCGGGAGTATGCCGAGGATCCGGCGAAAATCCCCGAGCATGACGTGCTTCTTGCGGGTTTCCCCTGCCAGCCTTTCTCGATTGCCGGTGTGTCAAAGAAGAATGCGCTGGGGCGACCGCATGGCTTCCTGTGCGACACGCAGGGCACGCTTTTCTTCGACACAGCCCAGATCATTGCGCACCATCGCCCCGCTGCCTTCGTGCTGGAAAATGTCAAGAATCTTGAGAGCCATGACAAGGGTCGCACCTTTGCGACCATCATGAATGTGCTGACGAATGAACTCGGCTATCATGTGCAGACGCGGGTCATCAGCTCAGAACATTGGGTTCCGCAAAAGCGCGAACGCATTTTCATCGTCGGATTCCGGGATCCGACGAGCTTCGATCTCAACGGGCTGAAACTGCCTGCAGGTGGTCCAAAGCTCGGCAGCATTCTTGAGCGGCATGAAGATGTCGATCCGCGGTACACGCTGACCGAACGGCTGTGGGAATACCTTCAGGCCTACAAGGAGAAGCACAACGCCAAGGGCAATGGTTTCGGCTACAGCTTGTTCGGACCGGACGATGTCACGCGCACCCTGTCGGCCCGCTATTACAAGGACGGCTCGGAAGTGCTCGTGGCCCAACCGGGCAAGCGTCCCCGGCGTCTGACGCCGCTGGAATGTGCCCGACTTATGGGCTTCGACCGGGGCGATCGTCGATGGAAGATCCCGGTTTCCGATACCCAGGCCTACCGTCAGTTCGGCAATGCTGTCGTGGTGCCGGTCGTGGAGTTCATCGCCGAGGCAATGAAGCCGCATATCGAGGCGGCGCTGGCGATTGGAAACGAACGTCCAACAACTGCACCGGTCACCGTGACCCGTCCCGATCGGGAGCCAGCGCTCGCACATGGCTGACATTGTACCGGCTGATGTCCGCAGCCGGATGATGGCAGGTATTCGGGCGACTAACACCAAGCCCGAACTGCTGCTTCGAAAGGGGCTTCACGCGCGCGGCTTGCGATTTCGGCTTCACGATCCCGCATTGCCGGGCAAGCCGGACATCGTGTTCACACGCCATCGGGCCGTGATCCTCGCCCATGGCTGCTTTTGGCACGGGCACGACTGCCATCTGTTCAAATGGCCATCGACGCGCCCCGACTTCTGGCGCTCAAAGATCGCCCGCAACCGGGAGGTTGATGCTCGCACTGACGCCGCGCTTGCTAATGCTGGATGGCGGCAGGCAGTCGTTTGGGAGTGCGCGCTCAAGGGGCCGACCCGATTGCCATTGGACAACGTACTCGACAGCTGTGAGAACTGGATCAGGTCTGACCGGCAGCGGATGGAGATCAGGGGGACATAAATGCGTCGGGGGATGTTGTCGGATCTTTTCGTTGGCGTGGTTGCCAAGCAGCTTACGCTGGTCGAGACGATTACCGAGCGGTCGAACCAGCACGAGTTTCAGGGGACGAGGCCGCTGCGGCGTCTGATGGGCGACGAAGACCGGCGTGGCATCCCGACGCGCTTCATCTGGATTTCAGGGGAGCAAGAAGCTCTGGCGGAGGACGGCTTCATGAGCTGGTCCAACGTACGCAAAGGCAAGCCCCGCGCGCCAGAATATCACCTCTATTATTCCGGCAACTCGGTCACTGAAATGATGCGACCGGGCGACATGCTGTTCCTTGCTCTGCAACGTGATGGCTCAGTTCTGGTTGTCATCACGCCTGTCGGAACCGTCCAGAACCAGCTCATGTGGCTGTTCGGACTGGGGGAGCAGCCGGAGCTTGGCTTTACCTATCAGGAAATCTCCGCTGACCAGAGCGCCGAGCTCGATTTCGCAGCCCGCTATATTCTCGACGAGTTGGGGATTGAGCCCGAGGAGCCTGAGGCTGATCGACTCGACAGTCTTATCGAGCCGTTCGGGCTGCAATTCCCGACGACCCGGGTGTTTTCTGACCTTGCCCGTTCCTCGCTGCCAGAGGTTTCAGCGGCAGATGATCCGGATCTGGCGTTGATCGACTGGATGGATCGGGAGGAGCAGCTCTTCCGGCGCCTGGAGCGCAGGATCGTGGCAGCGCGAATCGGCGACGGGTTCCGGGCGGCCGATGGCGCCGACGTCGATGGCTTTCTGTCCTTTTCCCTGAGCGTCCAGAACCGGCGCAAGGCGCGCGCTGGTCAGGCTCTGGAGAATCATCTCGAGGCTGTTTTTCTCGCGCAAGGTATCCGGTATGCTCGCGGGGCCGAGACTGAGAACCGCAACAAGCCGGACTTTCTCTTCCCGGGACAGGCTGAATATCGGGACCCGGCGTTCTCGTCGGCGCGCCTTACGATGCTGGGCGCGAAGTCGACCCTCAAGGACCGCTGGCGTCAGGTTCTATCCGAAGCTGTCCGCATCGAAGAGAAGCATTTGCTCACGTTGGAGCCCGGCATTTCAGAAAACCAGACCAATGAAATGCAGGCCAAGAAGCTGCAGCTGGTAGTGCCGCAGCGGCTTCACGCCACATATCGTCCGGCGCAACGGGCATGGCTCATGAGCCTAGTGGACTTCGTGCCGCTGGTTAGGTCAAGGCAGGAAGCCTGACCCGCATCGTGACTTCACTTGATTGTGCTTCGGCGGCTCAGTCCCGTTGCCAAAGAGCCAAGAATTGGTCGCACCTGCTTCGTGTCCACCGATACCACCGTACTAGTCGATTGTCCGCAGGCCCGCCAATATTGAAATAGTTTGCGGCTCGCCGGCTCGAAGCTCTCCGGTTTGGTAGTGGCGGATCAGAGCCAGAGCCTCACCTGAGTTGATCTCGCTTGAGGCTGACAGTCGTTCGAGAGCAGCCACCTGCCCAAACCATAGCTCTTCGGGCACGCCCTCGGGCCGGCCGCTTCTGCGACGTTCCGCAGCAAGATTTCGGTTTCGGAGCTCAGCTTCGAAGGTTGCCGACGTCTGCGCCGCTACGATCTCAAGTGCGCTTCTGGTCCGTTCAACCGCATCTTCGTGAAACTGCGTGACAGCTTTCGCCACCAGATCCCGATGCACGACTTCCAAACGCTCCACCAAATCCTGTTTCATGAGAGGCTGGGCGGCAAGCCTGCCCCTCGCAGCCGTCTTCCAGTCTGGTGGAGAAAATGGCTGTAGGTATGTCTCGATTTGCTCTCGTGACAACATGTTCCAGCCCTCCTTTCCGTGGGCCGATCCGATGAGGAGAAGTCGTGCCGGTGCGGCAAGCCTCACGGCGCGCTGCACTGCCCGCCAGCGACTCATGAGCGCCTTGCGATCCGCGAGAAGGGCACTGCGTTGCGCTTCGGTCGGCGCGGCGGCGAGCAATTCCTCCGCCTGGGTGGACCACAAGCCCGGCAAAAGCTCATCAGGAAATGGATCCAGTTGGGCGGCCAACAACAGAACCGTGGAGCCAATTGCAAGCGCCGGATGGCCTTCTGGCATCATGACGATGGACTGCGTGAGGCGCTTTGCCTGACTAAATGTCGAGGCAGCTGCAGCGCAGTACCCGTCAACGAGGGCGTCAAAGATTACGCTGCCGTTGTCGAGAAAGTGGAGCGGCCGCGGAGTGTCTTCCCCTTCGTCGGTCAGGACCGTCCTGCGCGGTGGCGACGAGACGTCAGAGCGGCGCAAAATGAAGGGAGCGTGGTCCGACATCCAGCGATCATGATTGACCCCAGGCAGCAGAAATGGGCTTTGACCTGCCCTGCCGGACGCTGCCTGTCGGGGATACCACAATGTTCTGAAGCGATAGCTGTCGACTTTATCGGTCCTTCGGCCGACATCAAAATCCCCGGCCCGATCCATAGTTTTCAGCCAGATGGTTACGGCGCTTTCTTTTTTCGCTACCGGCGTATGTCCGGCAACGCTCGCGCCGATAGACTGGCGCTCATGGTCGTTCTGTTGCCACGTTGCGTAACTCTCCCTTGCCGCAGCGGTGTTCGCCGACGCATCCAGTTTGATGCTGCTCGGTAGCCCTTGATCGGCCACAGTGAGCTTTGAGACGGTATCCGGACTCGATCCTGCTATAGCTGTTTGTGCCAAGAGCTCCTGCACATCTGCAAGCTGCTCCGGAGACAATGGCGGCAGCGGGGCGTCAAAGACGCCCATCGCGGCCATGCAGTCCGCGACTGCAGTTTCCTGCGTTCCTTCGACGAGTATTCGCCAGATATCTATCCAGCGTTGCCCATGGGCGTCAACGCGGCCGCCACCCAGTCGGTCGATGCGGCCGATTAGCTGGTCAATGCTGTCGATCTCCCAAGGGAGAGAGTAGAAAATTATGCCGCTCGAAACCTGATGGAGGTTAAGCCCGGCCTGAACCCAGTCACCCACCAGAAGTAGACGGTTCTCTCCTGAGTTGAGTGGGGCAAGCGTCGCCTGCATTTCCCGCAGGTTTGTCACTCGGTCGTCTTCTCCCGAAGAGGGCCGACGGAGTACAGAGATCGCCTCTTCAAGTTCCGGAAAGTACCTTGGCAGCGCTGTCTGCAACAGATCGATCGTCGGATTATCGCCGCACACCACGATGAACGTCTGGTTCGAGTCTCTTGCCCACTGGCTCGCCAGAATATCGAGGAGAGCGCCAAGGCGGGCATCGCCCGGGTCGTCGAGCGTGAGTTGACGTGCAGTGCGGGCTAGTTCGCTCAGCTCCCCGCCACCGGCAGCGATCTCGGCGAGTACAACGCGTGCCGCGCGCGCACTACGCTGCAAAGACTTTGCCGCAGTCCATTGGGGGCCTTCAAAACCAAGGCGCGGATCTACTTTCCGGACGAGAGCGCGAGCAATTTCAATCCTGAGCCGTTCATGGTGCAACGGCTGCGCACGTATGGAGTGATTGCGCCTGCGCGGGAGCCGATCACTCCAGTCGCTTCGGCTATTTCTGACGATCCGCCTTCCAGCGGCGAACTTGGCGTGAACCAGTGGAAGCCACGCATCACCATTCAGAAGTTCAGTCGATGCGCACGCTTCCCGTTCCTGGAGTAGCCCATCAATCGTCTTATCCTGAAGTTGCGCGAGCTGAGCAATCTCAGGCTCGAGAATTCGCATCAGCATGTTGCGCCAGGCGGCATCTCCAAGGCGAGGCGTCGCCGAAAGCACCAGAACCTGTCTGAAGCCGCCTGCAATTTGAGAAATTGTCTGGACCGCATCTCGCGGCATCGTCTGCGGCTCATCGACAATGAGAAGATCGAAAACCTGGCTGTCCACCTGGAAAATGCGGCCTCCTTCATCGTCCCTGATCGTCATGTCGCGCGGGCGCACTAAGGTCACGGAGGGCAGGTTCGCACTGTCAAAATCCGAAGCGCCGACCAACGCAGGCATTACGTGACCCTTGGTCCAGCATTCGTCCTGCCATTGCGAAAGAAGGTTATCAGGGGCAACTATAAGCGTTCGATGGGTTGGGTCCTGGAACCTTAGCGCATTTACGATCATCAGCGCCTGGACTGTTTTGCCAAGACCCACTTCGTCGCTGATCAAGTGACGTATTTCGGCCTCAGCAAGCACCCTGCGGACAGTCGCCAGCTGATGCGGAAGGGGATCGGCAGCAACCCCGAGTGCGCCGCACAGACCTTCGTTAAGGGCAAACGCACGCATCCGGTATGCGTCAACGCAGTTTACGAATCTGAGAAAGGGATCGGTCACGCCGGCGCCACCTCCGGCAGATCTTTGGCGGCAAGCCGCCACCGCAAGGCGACATATCGAATGGCGCGA
Source organism: uncultured Sphingomonas sp. (assembly GCF_946477935.1). Lineage (GTDB taxonomy): Bacteria > Pseudomonadota > Alphaproteobacteria > Sphingomonadales > Sphingomonadaceae > Sphingomonas. Next base: position 22,366 of record NZ_CAMLAC010000010.1, read on the forward strand.
GCAGTTTGGATGTCAGAGAGTGCGTGAGCCAGTGATTCGGCCCAGTTCTCTGCCGCCATCACCTGAGCCGGGGAAAGCCAGAACTGGAGAAGGGTCCGAATTTCAGACCTTCCCATCCATCGAAAGCCGGGTCTTCTGAAACTGTCGACGTGACAGCTATCGAGGAGATCTACCAGTTCGTCTTGTGTGAGCTCTCCATACCATGCGCTTACAAGTGCGTTCCAACGACGTGCGGGCAGGATCAACGGCTTGAACATGGGTAGTGTTGCCAAGTCTGCTGCCTCTTGAAGCGCAGCCTTCCAGACGTGAGCTGGTCGGCTCATGTCAGGCTCTTCAAAAGTCTCGTGGCCTAGGTCTTCGTGATATCTCCGCAGATCGTCGTATGCGTCGATGACGGCCAGATCGAGGTTGCCTGCGGTATCGTCGTCCCATTCAGAGAGTGCCAGAGAGACATCGGGAATCTCATCGCGGAATCTCTGAATTAAATAGCCGTTCAGTCGCGCGCGGTCAGACCGCGTCGCGATCACCGGGAGATCATCACCTCTAGTCAGCCATTTCCGCCAGGCGCAGTGGACGAGTGCGCCGTGTGATGACAGAATCGTCAGATCGAGATCCTTTTCCAGTTCCAGCCAGGTATCGCCGCACAGCATTCGGGTTACCGCTGCTTCGAGTTCGTCAACGATTAATGTCCGCTGCCAATCACTAACGGCATTTCGGCATTGCGCGAGTTTCCAGGCGATCGTTGAGCGTGCCAGATCAACAAGGCCAAGGCGACCCGAGGCGCTCAATGCTTCGCGAATTACTGGTGGTACTATACATGTTTGCGGTACGAGCGTGGGTTGCCCACTATCTAGCACAAGCGCCGCAGAAAGCGCTTCCTGGTCGCTGGCGTCCGCTACGAGGAGGCGCAAGCCCTTTGCATCGGATGGGCCCTTGTCTGGTATCGGGGCGTTTGGCGTTGCAATAAGTGATCGGATTTCTTTGGAAAGTCCATCTTCGGCCGACCATAAGCCAGTGTCAGGATCATAACTCAGGCGGTTGATCGGCGGCAGCAGCTCGACGAGCTTTGTGCGAAATCCATCGACCGAGACGCGCAGCTTTGCAGCCCCCGACGTAATTGGGCTCATAAAAAGTCGTGATCGGAGCTCCTGCAGGATTTTCGAGTTCCCGCGAATGAGAGCCGGAACTCTTTCCAGAACCCCTTCGGAGGTGATGGCTGGCATTCCTCCTGCAGTCAGTCGCAAACGCACCGGAACATTCTCAAGTGCAACAGGAGCAGAGACGCGAACCGAAAGACTTCCACTTTCCAGATCCGCTAATGTCGGCCGCGGAGGGTCTAGTGCGATCTCCGCGGTCTCTGCCTCCGGAAGCTCGACTACCTCAAACGCGATCTTGATGTCGCCAGTCTCGCCTTCCTGGATCCAGTGCTCGCCGCATGCAGGTTTGAAGACGGACCAGCGATGATCACCGACTTGCATGACACTGCCAGAATCAATGCTGCCATCCAGTTTCGGTGAGGCGTCAGCACTGTCGCCCGACACAAAAACCGGGAATCCTGCGGCAAACTTTGAGTCTGTACCAGGTAAAGGCAAGCCTATAACCTGTATCTTGGCCCTTGGTGCACCGAGGACAAAGCCTGATCGACGCAAGACTTCCGCATCAGCTTTGTCGGCAGTCGAAAGCCAACGGAATTCCGGCGACGAGGTGTCGCCGGTCGCTATCCATCGAATTACATGCGAACGAACGGGTAGTTGCTCACCCGGGAAAACTGCTTGCGCCTCGACATGCCCGGCACCGACGAGGAAGAAGCACGTGCTCCTCGGTTGCAGGGCGGCAAGGACATTTTTACCGGGTTCGTCGAGCTCTGCCAGTTCACCATCCCGGCAGAGTGGAGCAGCGGGGAGATCGGTGGGAAGACCAATCGCAATTGAGCCGCCGAACAGAAATGTCCGAAGGGGAACTGCCCTATCTGTGCCAATAGCCCTGATCCGGTCGCCTGGAGAGCGCAACAATCCAACCACCTCCTGCCGCACTTCAGCGGGAAGAACGGGTCCTCGGACCAGCAGATGGGTCGGCGAACGCTCCTTTAACGCTAACACGTAGCGAGCCGGTGGAACGCTGGCGACGTTCTTCGACTTCCGTTCGGTTATGCGTCTTGCTTCATGAATCGCACGCGATGCGCCCACGTCTTTTCTTAAATCGCCGTCGATCCGCTCTAGTATATCGCCTGACAGCCAGCCATCAGATGCGGGGTACAGCAGGCGCCTCATCACTTCCGAGGCGGTATCGGTCTGATGAAGCCAGTTTTCGAAGCGACGACTTGTTTGGCCCACGGCGATTTGAACGAGGTACTGATAAAGCGCTTCGGGATCATTCCCCGATATACCAGCTCGGAGTGCTTGCCGCAGAGCACTGGCAAGCTGCGGTTGCAGCTCAAGCGGAACCAAAGCGTTTGCAATCGGCCAAGCAATCAGGGGGAAGTGGCGCTCCCAGGCACTGTTACCTGGTTTGGCGATGCCAAACTCGCGATGACCTAGCTCGAAAAGCCGGACTAGCGCTAACCGGAAGCCACCACCAGCAATCAGGTGAAGGTCTTGTTCGACTACGGGCCAGAAATCGGTCCCGGTACCCTGATATCGATATCCCACTTCCGCCGTTACAGCGAGAAGCGGGAGGTAAGACCAGTTCCACTGAGGACTTGATAGGTTGGGGTCACGCTCCAGCGCGCGCCAGAGTAAATCCCTTATGCCCGATAAGTCATCAGTACTCAGCCCATGCTCAATCATGAAAACGGGAAAAGAACCGCGATCAGCGGACATCCTTGAGATGCGACTGCCGATCTCTTGATGCTTCTCTTTCAGGAGACTTAATGCCGACATCGTCACTTTCATGCATACGAGGCGTGATCGGGATGGTTTCAAAAAATTGATTGCCCCTCGTCGCCCTATGCGTAACACACTGGCCCACCGACCTTCCTTGGGTCAACACGGATTTATTGAAGTGGCGGGCAATCTTGGTGAAGTTGCGTTCGGGTGTCAGGGATGAGCACATTTGGCAGGAGTTCCAGGAACTACGCCGCATAGCTGACTTCGTCCGGAGTTTCGTACATGTCCGGAGGGCGGTGAGTGTCGCCGAGGTCTGTGAGCGCGTAAACCGATTTCTCGATCCGCTTGGTGCAGGCGAGGATGGCCGGGTCCGGCCGCTGATTTCGCTACTTTGCGAGGTTGGCGACGTTGGATTTGGCAGCGTACGCGACGAGCAGGTTTTGATTGCACTGCCGGAACGGCGAGTTGAGCTGCCCGACGGTCGGGTTATCGGCGTGGGTGATCACGGAATGCCCATGTCTGAAGAAGGCGCGGATCTCTTTCCTGACACCGCCTCGCCGTCGACCCACAGCTTGTTGGAGTATTTGCAGGAATTCGATGATGCACCGCCGCGTATAGAGCGGCTTGTGCCACCTTCGGGCACGTGGGCGGAAGCAGCAGAAATCCCAACAGAGCTGTCACGCGCACTCGCACTGTGTGGCAATTTTGATCCGGCTACCAAGTCGTGGTCCATCAGCGATGTGAACGCCATCTTCGTCAACGACTGGCTCGGAGTTCGGCAAGAATCTGAAAGCGTTGGAGATGCCGCCGGCCCTGATCCGGAGCAGCAACGCGTTATTGAGGCGCCCGCGAATTCGCGATTGGTGGTTGAGGCAGGGCCCGGCTCAGGAAAGACTTTCGTCGCGTGCGCACGGCTAGCTTCACTTGTCGAACGTGGAGATGTTGCCCCGTCACGCGTTCTCGTTTTGAGTTTTACGCGAGTGGCTGTGGCTGAACTTCGTGATCGGGTCGCTGCATTGAACCCTTCCAGGGCAACCGCTGCGATCCACACGCGAACATTCGACGCCTTTGCCGCGCGCTTGCTTGGTGCCGCGGGCCAATCGGTCAAGGGAGGGCACGATGCCACCATCCGAGCTGCCACACGGCTGCTGGTGCGCCGAGACCCGCTTGTGCATGACATTGTTTCCGGGTTTGAGCATGTCGTCATCGACGAGGCTCAAGACCTTGTGGGAGACCGCAAAGCCTTCTGTGACGCGTTGGTGGACACGCTGAATCAAGATTGCGGGGTCACCGTGCTGGGTGATCCGGCCCAGGCAATCTACGGCTACCAATCGGCAGACTCTGACAAGCGCTCGTTCGTCGAGACCATCTGCAACCATTCCGGTTTTTCGATCATCCGCCTGGAACAGGATCACCGGACTAAAACTCCGGCACTAGGTGATATGTTCGCACAATGCCGTGAGAGGCTGCTGTCGCCTGCCTCCGATCAGCGGGCGCGCTACTTCGAAGTGCGGGAGCGCATCCAGGCTGCGGCGGTAGAAAGCGGCTTGTCGGGGTTCGCCGGTCACGCTTCTACGACGCGTGGTCTGATCCTGACTCGAGGGCGCGGTGCGCTTGTTACCGCTGCAGAAGCCTTGCGGTACCAAGGCCGCAAATTTCGAATTCGGGTTCCAGATCGCCCCTTGCACATCGAAGCGTGGATCGGGGCAACGCTGGGGGGCTTGCCCGGGAATGAGCGCATCTCCAAGGATGGCTTTGCCGCACTATTCGACGAACTGGTACCTGACTGTGACCGGGATTTCGCCGAATGCTGGGAGATACTGCGCGAACTTGAAGGTGGGACCGGCACTCACGTTGTCGTTTCCAACATCGCTGAGGCCCTTGAGGATCCAATCCTCGACATTGTCCGCGATCATGAGGGAAATGCAGGCCCCCTGCTGTCTACAATTCACGCAATCAAGGGGCGAGAGAGCGACCGCGTGTTCTTGCTGCTCACAAAAGCTCCGACTGGCGATGACGTTGACTGGGACGAAGAAGCGAGAACGCTCTACGTAGGGGCGACCCGTGCGTCTGCGGAGTTGCGTACGGGATGGATCACCCCGACCAAATACTTTCGCACCGGCCAGCCTGAACGATACTGGGCGCCACGGGCAGGCTACCGATTGCTCGAGATCGGCCTGGACGGCGACCTGCTGAGCTGGGCCGATCTTGTGAAAGACGGGCTCGTCACAAAACCACGTGCTACCGTTGCCTCAATTTGGATGGCCGCTCGCACGCAGTCGTCGATAAGAGCGATGCGTAACAAAGCGGGGCAGTACATCCTGTCCTTGGGAGATGAGAACTCCCCACCGCTGGGCTGCCTGTCCGCAGCGTTTCTCGAGACACTGCGTGCCATTACGCAGACCGCCCCCGAAAGCCTCGGGCCTGACACCGTCGATACGATAACGGTTTCAGGCGCAACCACAGTATTCTCTGCCGGTGTAACCGGGAATTCACCACCTATCGGGCTTATGCCTTTGCTGAGCGGATTCTGCAGGGTCGATCGCTGAGTCCAGTATGTTTTTGGGGGATTGTATGGTGGACGCACGCGACGTCCTGCTCGCGCGGATGAAGACGGACCTGATCGGTCCGGGCGAAGATAACGAAATCATTTCGGACAGGCCTTCCGACCGCTACTTAACAGGGATCCTGTTCCCGGCCCGGACTGAAGTTTCGCCCGAGGAGGACGACGAGTCTGCGGAAGCCGATAACGCTGAGTTTGCCGGCACGTCATTGGACGGCGTCAAAACTGCATCTAGTTTCCGACCGAGCTCTGCCGGTCTCTCGTTCGCCGTTCAGCCGACCTCTTCGCGCGCATCGTTGAAAATCTCAGTTAGAGCCGCTCGCTATCGGATAGCGGACACCGAACCGGATGGCGACGGAGCAACACAGAAGCGCCCGAAACTTTGGCAGCGATTTCCGCTGAACGGCGATGTCGAGTTGGTTTTGTCGGATTGGGAGGCAGCTGGTCTTAAGCCAGTTAGCCTAGCCGAAAGCGGCATAGCGGATGCCAGCTTACATATTCGAATTGCCCGCTGGTCAGGAGTTCTACTGGTCACTGTGGCGCTGACCAACGATGCCCGGCCAGCCAAGTCGCGGAGTCGACAGGCCAACGAAGAGGCAGCACTCTTCCAGGTCGAGCTAACCGTAAGCTGTCTGGACTGCTATTTCGTCCCCAAACCGGACCGATTCGGACATGCCGAGCTCGATGACGACGCAAAGGCTTCGGCACTGCTTTATCGTGATGTTCGGCAATGGGCTGTGGGGCACACATGCTCAGCCGTGTGGGATGAGCTAGAAGACGCCTCCGTCAAGGAATTGTCATCGAGCTGGTTGCCAGAGACAACCGTCCACGTCGTCAGCGCGGTGGGCGACGTAGAATTCAAGGACGATGCCGCCCGAGCCCCCCTTGGCGCCGATTGGTTGGCAACCGAAGGTAGGGAAGCGCTGTCAGCCGGGCTGAATGCTTTCGTTGACGCCTATTCCCATTGGATCAGCAAGATGGAGTCGGATCTTGGCACGGTGCCTGCGGAAAGCGCCGATCAAGGGAAAACCCACATAGCGCGCTGCCGCGAGGCCGAGCAGCGGATGCGCCGCGGCATCGCGCTCCTGCTTGATGATGCCGAAGTGCTTGATGCCTTTCGAATGGCCAACGCTGCGATGGCGCTGCAATATTCGTGGCGACAAAATCCGGATCCACCTGAGCTTTCCTGGCGTCCCTTCCAGCTGGGATTTGCGCTCCTTTGTCTGGAATCCATTGCTGACGATAGTTCGCCAGACCGTGAGACCATGGATCTGCTGTGGTTTCCTACGGGCGGCGGCAAGACAGAAGCTTATCTGCTTCTTACCGCTTTCACCGCCTTCTTGCGTCGGATACGCGCTAGGGGAAATCCGTCCGGCGCGGGCGTTACGGTTTTCATGCGCTACACACTGCGTCTATTGACTATTCAGCAGTTCGAGCGCGCCGCGGCCCTCATTTGTGCATGCGAATTGGTCCGGCTGGGCCAGGCACCCGCCGGCGCAGTTGTTCTCCCCGCTCATTTCAAAAGCGATGTCCCGATATCGCTGGGGCTCTGGGTAGGTGAAGGCGCGACCCCCAACTCGGTGAGTGATGCAGAAAAGGCTCTGGAATTAAATGGCGACAATTCGCCTGCGCAGCTGAAGGCATGCCCTTGCTGTCATGAAGACCTCACGTGGGCGGTATCGGCCGACAAAACACAGATCGAAGTTCGATGCGTATCGGTAGCCTGCCTTGTCAAGAAAAGTATGGCCCACCTGCCCGTGTGGACTGTGGATGATGATGTTTATCGTACGCAGCCGACGCTACTTATCGGAACAGTCGACAAGTTTGCCCAACTTGTGCGCAAACAGGTAAGTGGGCGCCTGTTCGGAATCGGAACAGACGCGGATCCCCCGGCGCTGGTAATCCAGGACGAGCTTCACCTGATCTCAGGCCCCCTCGGTAGTCTGGCGGGACTTTACGAAGCCGCAGTCGATGAGCTCTGCCGTAAATCGTCTGGCCAGCGGGCAAAAATCCTCGGTTCAACGGCAACGATCAGACGAGCGGAGGAACAAATTCTGGCTCTTTTCGACCGGCAATCGTTCCAGTTCCCTCCACCTGGCCTCTCCCACAGCAACTCAGGTTTTGCCGTTGAGGATCGTAAGGCTCCCGGCAGGCGCTATGTTGGCGTGACGACTGTAGGTCGATCCGCCAAGTTTGTTCAGCAGGCGGTTGCCGCGTCATTGCTCCAATCTGCAGGGGACGACAGTATCCCTGAGCAGCTCCGCGACGGCTATTGGACGTTGGTCAATTACTTTAATTCATTGCGCGAGCTAGGGGGAGCGCTGTCGCTCATGCGAGACGACGTTGAGCGCAGCATCAGCGATTATACCTCACGGAGGCCCGGAGAAAATCAAAGGGACGCTGGAACGCAGATCGAGCTCACCAGTCGGGTGAGCTCCAGCGACATTCCCAAATACCTGAAGGACCTTGAACGGCACTGGCAGGACCCCGATCACATTGACGTAGTCCTCGCCAGCAATATGATCTCGGTAGGAATGGATGTGTCTCGACTTGGGCTGATGGTCGTCAATGGTCAGCCCAAGACCATTGCTGAGTACATCCAAGCGACGAGCAGGGTGGGGCGCAGCCGTAGCACTCCCGGCCTTGTCGTAACTCTGTTCAATGCTGCTAAGTCGAGGGACAGAAGCCGGTACGAGACGTTTTCGACGTGGCACCGGAGCCTCTACCGAGATGTCGAGGCAACGAGCGTGACACCGTTTGCACCGCGTGCCCGGGACCGGGCACTTCATGCGCCCTACGTGGCACTCGTCCGGCATCTAATTCCGGGAATGGAGAATCCATCGCAGATTGATCACCACCAGGCTGAAGCGGAAGCCCTGCTGGAACGGATTGTAGATCGAATTCAGCGCATTGATGAACCGGAGGCCGTGCCTGCCCGCGAGCAGTTGGACAAGTTTCTCAATGAGTGGTTCGATCGAGACAATCTCAAGGACTATTGGCAGGACTACGGCGATGCACTGCTAACATCTGCGGAAGCGGCAGCAGAGCGTGGTAACAGAGCTCGCTTCGCCAATCAGCGACCAACGCCAAATTCACTGCGTTCCGTCGAGGCATCCACCATGTTTGTCTTGCTTGAAAGCGCGCGCCCGGAAGGCAACGGACGATGAAGTCGATTGGAAAAATACGCCGCAGTCAGGTCCTTTCAAACGGTCCTGGTGCCATCATCGATTTCCGGGGAGACAGCGGAGCTCCGCTTTCGGTGGTTGCAGCAGGTCTGGAAGCCTGGGACAAGATGTCTGCCAAGCCAGGTCTGCTCAATGAACAGCGCATCAGCCATGATCCTTTGCAGGCGAGGTTGAAGGTTAAAGGCTTTCGGCTGCCGCCTGTCGGAAACGAAAAGGTGGGCGCGTCGACTAGGCCAAGGCTACTCCCCGCTTATCGCTTTCCCGACTGGCATGTGTGCCCGAAATGCGACCGACTTCAACGCAGCCGGTTCTGGAGTTCCGAACTCGATCGCCCGGAACTCTATTGCAGCGAGTGTACCACCGGCCGAGGCAAACGTGCCAGAAAGTCATTCGTTGTACCGGTCCGCTTCGTGGTAACGTGCGCGTCCGGGCATCTGCAGGACTTCCCTTGGGCGTCCTGGCCGCGGCACAATTCAGCCTGCTCTCGCAAGCGCCCCTTGAAGTTGATCGGGAAAGGCGCGGGCCTGAAAGGTCTCAGGGTTCACTGTACAGAATGCCTTGAAGAAAGGGACCTGGACGGCGCTCTATCACCAGGAGCGTTGGGTAAGATTCCCTGTGAGGGACGTTCGCCGTGGCTACAGGCGGCGGCAGCGGCTTGCTCAAATGAACCCGTTGCCATTCAGCGCGGTGCCTCCAATGCCTATTTCCCAGTGGTTGCGTCTGCGCTCGACGTGCCACCGTTTGGCGGCACGTTTCGTGAATGGCTTGACGAGTTCTGGGCCGACCTGACGAGCCTCGCAGACAGGGCACAAGTCCCTGATTTCGTCAGAAAAAGGATCCATCCGTATTGGCCAGATCAGGCGATGACCCTGGAGCAGTTGACCTCGAAGATCCTTACGCTGCTTCACATTCTCGATGATGACAGTGGCGACTTACGCGTCAACGAGCACTTTATGCTCTGTTCAGGTAGCAGTACAGACGAACATTTCCCAGAGTTCAGGATCGTTCCTCAGAATCCGCCGCCACAACTCCTTGGCACGTTCGATCAGGTTGTGTCGGTAGAACGTCTCCGCGAAGTTCGAGCACTGAGAGGTTTCACACGCCTCAGCCCTGCCGAAAGCATCAGTAGCGTCCAAATCGCGCCCTTGTCCGAAACCCCGTTGAACTGGCTTCCAGCAATTGAGGTTCGAGGAGAAGGCATCTTCCTCAATTTCGATGAAAACCAAGTCACGAAATGGGAGAAAATCCCCTCTGTGGTCGCGCGAGCCAAGGTTGCCCATGAGGCGGCCGAACGAAGCTGGCGCGACCACAACGGCGATGATCGCGAATTCCCGATGACGATTTCGCCACGATTTCTGCTCGTGCACACAACGGCTCATGCCCTCGTTGAGCAGCTCTCGCTGGATAGCGGATACTCGACCGCCTCGATACGCGAACGACTGTACGTCTCCTCCGGCCCGGGCGGCATGTGCGGCTTCCTTCTATACACGTCGGCGCCTGACTCAGACGGGACGCTTGGTGGGCTTTCCCGCAAAGGGCGATCCCGCGAACTTCTTCCCATTTTTTTGGGAGCTTTGCGTGGTTTGGAGTGGTGCTCGGCTGACCCGCTTTGCGGGAGTGGCATCCTGACACTTTCGGAGGGGTCCGGATCAGCGGCGTGTCACTCCTGCTGCTTTCTTCCGGAAACCTCGTGTGAGCATTTCAACCGCCACCTCGACAGGGCGATGCTGATAGGAACTCCAGAGGCTCCTGAAATCGGATATTTTCACACTCTGCTGAAGAACGAGGGCTGACATGGCACGAATGTACCCCGGAACGTTGCCCGAGCACGTTATCAAAAACCCGAAGCTGTCGTCAGAGATCAGAGTATACAATACGATCCGCGATAAGGTACCGGCCGATTATCGATGCTACTATTCGAGATCTTGGCACGAAGCCGACGGGTATGGTGGTGAGTTCGATGGCGAAGCGGACTTTATCGTATCCCATCGAGAGAACGGCTTGCTCTTCCTTGAAGTGAAGGGGGGACGCGTGAGCTGCAGAGAGTCTGACAACCAGTGGCTCACCACTGACAGAGACGATTTCACTTTCAAAATCACCAGTCCTGTGACTCAGGCCATGAAAAGTAAGCACCATTTTCTGAGGCGGCTGAAGGAGCGACTTGGCAGTCGCTATATCCGCGCTCGGCATGGGGTGATCCTGCCCGGAAGCACCCGCCCTGGCCGCGCTCTGGCACCGGACGCACCCCACGAAATAGTCGCCTTTGGCAACGACATGGCAAAGCTCGATCAGTGGATCATTAGCCGAATGTCCGGCGTCAGCGATGATCGCGAGATGCCATTGGGCCTGGACGGAGAGCAGGCTCTTGAAGAAATCCTTGCAGGCCACTTTGAACTGCAGGCTCACATCGGCTGCAGCTTGGCCGACGATGCAAAGGAAATTGAACGCCTGACCAGTGAACAAGCGTGGATTCTCGACTCGCTGGATCATAATCGGCAACTTGCGATCACGGGCGGAGCTGGCTCGGGCAAAACGGTCCTCGCGATAGAGGCGGCTGTACGCTCGGCAGAAGGTGGGCGTAGAACTCTCCTCACGTGCTTCAATGTGCCGCTTGCGAACCACCTGCGGGAACTTTGTTCCTCACATCCCAATCTTGTAGTCGCAGGCTTTCATTCGCTATGCGGAACGTTGTCTGAAAAGGCCGGCTTGCCGCTTCCAAAAAAGCAGGACGAGGACTTCTACCGAAACGTGCTTCCCAACGCGTTGGTCGAAGCTGTGGACCGTTTGCCTGAGCTCCGTTTTGACACGATCATCGTTGATGAGGGCCAAGACTTCAAAGACTCGTGGCTTGACGCGCTGAAGTTGACTCTTGGCAACTTGGATACGGGTCGATTCTACGTCTTTTACGACGACAATCAGCGCTTGTTCTCGCACGAGGCGAGCTTCGTGTCTGCCTTGCCTCAATCTGTCATTCCGTTGTCGAGGAATCTCCGTAACACGCGACGTATCCACACTGTGATGTCAAAATGGTACGAGGGGAAGCGTTCGACGCCCGCAGGGCCAGAAGGCGAGCCCGTTGCCATCCATGAGTGCAGATCCCCGGAGCACGCTCTGAAGACCGTCGCGGACCGTATCCGCACGTTGCTAACTTCAGGTCAGCTCAAACCTAGCGATATTGCGGTTTTGGACGCAGCGGGCTCTCTGGACCTTGGCGACAACATCGCCGGTGTGCGCGCTTGCCGCGCCGATGCAATCGGTAAAAACTGCGTCGTGGTGGATACTGTACGCCGCTTTAAGGGCTTGTCGCGGCCCTGCGTCTTCGTGCTCGGCCTCGAGGGGCTCAGGGACCCCGAAAACATCTATGTCGCGACGAGCCGTGCAAACGTACTGCTGGAACTGGCGGGTAGTCCCGATGATATCGCCCGCATTATGTGTTTTGGATCAGAGAAGCGGGAGACCGCGGCATCGCGTGCTGTCTGAACATCTGCAAGGTAATAGTTTGTTGCGTCGGTAAAAGTGTGTTTTTTCCGCGGGGTCGAAAGAGTGAAGCTTAGCGCAATTTGGTGACGCAATCCGATACTCCGGATGGTCCGTGACTATCGCCATGCAAAAGGAGAGAGCTCTCTGTTGCCAACGCACAGGCGTCCGTTGAATTTCCTGTCCCCTTGGCTCTGTTTCCGCTATGTTCTAACGAGCAATGAGATGAACGCCATTATGACGGATTTCGACATTCAAAGTGCCGAGGCGCGCGGAAAACGCAAGTGGGAAGGGCTGTCTGAAATTGATCAGGCGATCCGCGACAACCGCTTGATGGAGTATCGGATCAGGAAGTCTTGGGCCGACCCGTGGGGGCGTAAGCTGACGATCAGTGGTGTCATCGTCATTGGCGCAGTTTTTGCATTTTTAGCTGGCGCGTCATTCGGACTGTGGTGACCGTTGCAGGTCACCACTCCTTCACGTCATCCGCTGCTTCTGCACTGGCACCTCGCGCTTCATTAGTAACAGCATCGAGACGAGCCCTGGATCCGCCGATCCTTTGACGGCCGGCCGCCTGAGCCCTCTGCACCTCATCATGGAGATCGCCAGCGCCCGCCCGGGGTACTGAACCGGAACCTTTACCGCCGGTCTGTGCCTGGTTGCGCACCGATCCGGCACCAGAGACTGCCGGGCGGGATACGGGTAATCCGGGGGCGAGTACGAGGCGATCGTCGATCCCGTCGCGAAGCTGATCGGCGTAACTTTCAATGAACTTGGCCTGCAATGCCTGGCCTTCCGGGCTGAGCTGGAAGGTCACATCGTCAAACCGGACGTTGCCGTAAAAGTCACGATTGCTCTCAATTTCTGCGAGGCCCCATTCTCGGTAGGCTTGGGACAGATTGAGGCTCCCTGCAGCGTTGTCGCCCTCGAAGAAGGACGCCTGGCTTTCGAGGCGGTTGGCAAGCTCCTCGGCCCGGCGAGCCTCGATGGTGAAGCTCTGAGCTTCCGTCAGAGATGCGGTCATGCCGCTTGCGGTGGTCGAGATCGACGAGCTGCTCGCGGTGCTGACCGAGCGAACAAATCCATCGCGGGTGCTCGACCAATTGCGGCTTTCGGACATCTGGGACAGGCTCCCAAAGATCCGTGAACGATCTTCTGAGGCGATGCCGATGTCGCTGTCGGTCCACGTCCGTGTTCCGCCGCCCTTCGCTCCGACGCTCCCAGACAGCACGCCATTTGAAATTCCGGCTTTTGCCCCGGCCTCGCCGCCGAGGAACCAAGCCGTAGAGATGTCATCGGCCGCTCTGCGTGACAGCCCGAATTGCCGCTGCAGATTGGTTGATGCTTGATCGACCTCGCTGAATGCAGTCTGGATGCTGTCGGAATTCGAGGTGCCGGTCGCGCTCTCGAAAGATGCGCCTCGGCTGAACTGGTCCCTGAGCTCGCGGAATTTCGTGACCGCGCTGGTTGTCGATTCCGTGGCGACATTGGCATAGGTCTCGCTGTTGGCACGGGCCTGCGATGCCATCGTCGAAAGGCGCGCCGTGAACTCCTGGCCCAGCGTCGGCGTGAAGGGATAGCTGGAGGTCGGGATCTGGTCGTAGCTGCCGTCCGGAAAGCTCGTGGTCATTGCCCCGGTGTCGCTGAAGGTCCGCGTCTGCGGCGCGCCGTACGTGAAGCTTGGCGCGATCGTGCCTTGTGCGAACTGACGGGTTAGGACGCTCGAGTTTTCGAAGCTGGTGTTGCCGAGCGAGACGTTGCCGGTACTCGCCTCCCGGGCCGCTTCCTCGGCCGCGTTCTGGCTCGGATTGAGGTAGCTCGTGGCGTGGTGGGAAATCGCCATGGCGCCCTTGGCCACACCGCCTGCCAGGAACGGCACCGATGCGATGAGATAGCCGGCCAGCAGACCGATATCGCTGTTGACGTCGGCCATTCCGGTAAAGCTCGCCAGGCTGAGGCCGTTGCTGCCCGTGACCGCGCTCATGTCGGCCGCGCCCTTGTACATCAGCATCATGTGGAGGATCACGAACAGCGGTCCCCAGGCCGCAAGATAGAAGAAGCCCGTCACATAGCCCTTGAGGGCGACCGGTCCCGTCTTGGGGAGCAGAAACAGCGGGAAGAGCACCGGAAATAGCGCGTAGAACAGCACGGTCAGCACGACGTTCAGGAGCGGGACCCACTTCATCGCGTTGCTCGCAATTGAGCCATAGGTCCGTTCGGTCTGAATGTCGGCGCGGGTCTGGGCGTAGACGTCGACCTTGCCCGTGCCGCTGGTGCCGGACATCGAGTGCATGGCTTGGCTCATCGCATTGATGGTCAGCGTCTGCTTGAAGATGTGGGTCGCGTTGGCAGAGACGCCGGTCAGGTACTGATAGGCCACCGGCAGGTCGGCGAAGAGCTTCGCCTTTGCGAGCGCGGCGGTCTGGTTGGGGTAAAGCTGACGGCCGAACACCGATCCCATCGCATCGACCAGTCCGGCCCACTGCGCGTTGAGCGTGTCGTAGGCCTCGCGGCAGGTCACGATGTTCGAGCTCACCTGCCCCGAAGTGGCATCCCGGGTCAGGAACCGCTGCGCGCGCGCCTGGCTCCCCGGCGCGATCGTCGCCCAGATGTCGCCTGTTTCCGCCAGCTCCTTCATCGAGTAGCGGCCGAGCAGCACGTCGTAGAACACGCATTGCCGGAAATGCTCGTCGAGATTGGCAGCAAACTCCGGGTCGGAAATCCGTAAGGACCGGGTCGCATCGTAGAGCCGCGCGCCGTAGATCATGCCGTTTTTCGAATAGTTGAGATCGCCGGGCAGGCCGAACACCACCTCGGCCGACCCCGTCAGATAGTCGCCGACCTGGCTGGTGAAGCTCGCCATCAAGGCGAGGCCCAGCGGGACGTTGCTGACATTGGCCGGGGCAAGGCTTGGGTTGAGCCGATCGGTCACATGGACATCGAGCCGCGGCACCATGAGGCAGGAGTAGATGAGCGTTGCGCCAAGGAACCAGTTGATCCAGGCGCGCCAGTCCTGATTGAACGCAAGGGTGAGGGCGGACATGCCAAGCCCCATCACCATCACCACCTGGAGCAGGCTCTTGTAGCCGCCGTTACCGGTCCAGGCGGCGACCGCCTGGAAGACGTTGACCAGATAGTCCCCGCCGCCGACCGTGAAAATCTCGACCATGTCTGTTGTCCTGCCTCGATGTGGTTGGCCCGGTCAGTGGGTGAGGGCGCGGCTCTGGACGCCGCGCGACCAGTCCAGCGATGCGGCCATTCCGGGCGACATCGATGCGGCCAGGACGTTCTCGATGAACGCCGTCTTCTCGATGATCTGCAGCACCGCATTGACCTTGAGATGCGTGTTGGCCTGCCGGTCAGCGAGCGCCTGACGCACGACATTGACCTGGTTCTGCCACATTGCGATCTTGGCTTCGTCGGCCCCGATGAAGCTCGACATTGAGCGGCCCGCCTCGCTCACGATCCGGTCGAGGACGGCAAACAGCAGGTCGACACTGGCGATCTCGGCCAGGGTCTCGCGGTCGTCGGTCGGCATGCCGCGGCCATAGGCGGCCTGGACGGTCAGGATCTTGTAGAGCGGGATCGAAGCGACCTGCAGCAGTTCCTTCTGTTCTTCGCTGATCGCCGTATCGTCGCGGATAGCCTGAACCATCCCGCCGATGAGCGCCGCCACACGTGGCCGCAGCGCTTTCGACGCCGGCAGGCTTAGCGACTTGAAGCCGGGGTTAAGGCACTTCTCCGGCTCATCGCAGTCGAAGATCAGGACATTGCCATTGGTGGTTCCATCAAGCAGCGAGGTGACGAGCGTCGACGAGGCTTCGCCGACGATCGGCACGAACTTGCCCGGCTCATCGTCCTTGGGCGGCACGTAGATGATCGTGCCCAGCAGCGTCATGGCGTATTCGGCGAGCTCTTCGTCGAACCGGCCGCCCGGCGAGAAGAACGCCGACTTCTTGAGGATCGTCCAGGTGTAGTTTCGCGGCACGCCGGGATTGACGTCATCGTATTTGCCCGAGCCTTGCGCGGTCGTGCTCGAGCGCTGCCCCCTAGTGCCGCATCCATGCTTGGCAGCGGCATAGTCGGTGAAGATGCCTTCGGAGTTGCCGATCGCTTCGCAGATCGCCTTGTCGGCAAGGTCGCCCTTCGGCCAGATTCCGCCCACCAATCCTTGTGCCATCTCGCATGAGTTGATGTTGAGATTGTTCATGAGCTGAGCCTTCTGGCTGAACTCTTGCATGATCTTTGAGCATTCCGGGCAGACCGTGTCGATCGCCAGGCTGAAGGCGAAGCCGACCGCATTGTTCGCGACTGCCTTCAACATCGCGACGATCTCGCTCGCGTTGATGAAGCTGAAGGACCCGGCGAAGATGTCGATCCCCCCGCAACCGGCGCGAGCGCGCGGCAGCTGCAGGTTGGCAATGTTGGTCGTCTTCTGCGGAAAGCGCGTCCAGACATTGCCGAGGCTGTAATAGCCGGCCGACTGCCCTTGGAACGCGGTCGGTCCGTTGACGTTGGCAGCGCCCCCGACGTCGTTCAGAAACGAGTCCATCGAACTGCCAACATCGGCCGATGCGCCCGAAAGCGGAAGGGTGAAGGGGAGGGCGGCGGCAAGGAGCGCAGCGACGGCTCTTTTCATCCTAGTAGTCACGTCCAGCTTCCTTCGATGTGAGGAGGTAAATCCGGTCCTGCAGCTCGTCGGCGCTCATGACGCCGTAGCCGATCGGAATGGGGCGGCCGGTCTGCGCGTCCCAGAGCACGACCGCTGGCGTGACCTTGGGCTCAAGCCCCATGCGGCTGCGCTGGTTGGTCTCGACCGTGTAGTTCGGGAAATGCCGCGATGGGCCGCCATCGGTGGAAATCGCGCGCACCGCGATATGCCAGGTTGAGGCAACGCTTTGCACGATCGGTGACATGACTTCGCAGGCGCCGCAGCTCTGGGCGAAGAAGTAGAAGAGCCCGTAGCGCTCGGAGAGCTGGGCCATCGCGGCGTTCCGTTCCGCGCTTCGCGAATCCTGCCACTGACGCTTTCCGAGCGTCGAAACCGGGCGCTGCAGCGTGTAGTCGAGCTCGGGATCCTGCCAGATCGCCCGCTGCCAGACGTCGCTGAAGAGTGAAGCCCGGTCGAGCTGGGCGCGCTGGAATCGGATATAGGCCGTAACATTCGCCGGCGTCGGCTCGAGGATCGCCTTGGCCTTCAGTTCCCGCAAG
>NZ_CAMLAC010000011.1 GCF_946477935.1 uncultured Sphingomonas sp.
AGGAGGAGCGCCATGCACGGCAACCATGTGGTCGGCCTCAACAGTCGCTCCGTTTCTGGGATGGTAACAGACAACCACCTTAACGCGCGCTGGAGAATATCGGCAAATAGCGACGATCCCGCGGTACCGGCAGACCATCCCGATCGGGAAAGCCGGTGACGCGGGAAGCGCCGCCAGATGATGTGCGCTCCAAAGCTTGCAGCCCCGCACCATTGCAGTCATCCGATGGCGACACAGTACGGGGATGGCAGTTGAGGATATATCACGCGCTTGGACTGCTGGCCGGTGCCCTGTCGACAACTTCGTTCGCCCAGACGCCCCGCCCGACACCTGCATTTATGGACAAGGTGGCTGCTTCCGAGAGCGTGTTTCAACTAGGCGGCCCTGACTTTCGCGGGCCGGGTGCAGCGATCTTGGCCGCTGCCGCCAATCAAGCGCGATATGTGCTGATCGGGGAAGCGCATTTCTCGCGTGAGATACCCCGCTTCACAGTCGCGCTATGCCACCTCATGGCACCGCTGGGTCTACGCGCGATGGCTGTCGAAACGGGGCCGGAGGCCGCTCGCATCGTGAACGCCGATCTTCGCCGGCCCGATCGGATCGCACGCCTTTCCGCGTTCATGCGCGCTCACCCAGACGCGATGGCGTTCCAGAATGGGGCCGACGAAAGCGACATGGCGGCCACTTGTGCCCGCGATGCCGGTCCCGCCTTCGAGGTTTGGGGACTGGACCAGGAGTTCTTCGGCGCCAGCGGGTTCCTGCTCGATAGCATGGCCGCTGCCTCTCCCGACCCTGTCGCCAAGGCCGCGATCAACCGGCTCAGAGCATTGGAACGCGGTGCGACTGCCGATGCAATTGCGTCCCGCTCACCGGGCAGGTTCTTGGTCTACACGGTGACCGATCAGCAGATGGATGATGCTCGAAAGGCCATCGCTACGGATGGCGGCGCGCGGGTGCGGCAATTATTCGATGCACTCGCCGAGACGAGGGCAATCTATCTCGCGTCTGCGAGCGGTGAAGGTGACCCGAATGGACGCCGAGCCAGACTCATCAAGCGGACGCTGGCCGGCTATCTGGCCAAAGCTCCTGCCGGAAGCCGTGTTCTGATGAAGTTTGGTGATGTTCACGCCGCCAAGGGCGTGAACGGATTGCGGCAGCGCGACCTCGGCAACTTCGTTGCCGAGCGTGCCGATGGCGAGGGTGCGTTGTCGCTGCACATTCTAGTGATGGGTGCCGAAGGATCGCTGGGCGGGTATAACGGCGTTGGACAGCAGGTCGCCATTCAGCCCTACACGCCCATTTCGGATACCGATTATTCTTGGCTGAAGGATGTCTTGGCAGCCCGACCGAAAGCGGCGACTGCATCGGATTGGGTGTTGGTCGATTTGCGGCGGCTCCGTGGACGCCCGACGTCAGATATGCCGGCTGGTTGGCGGCAGTTGGTGCAAGCCTATGATCTGGTCGTCGTCGCCGCGAAGCTAACCCCTGCGTTGCTGCTGGGCACCGGTGTAGGGAAGTAGCGACAACGATTCCCAAGATATCATCGTTTTCGAGAATACGAGCGGCGGTGTTAGCTCCTTACGGACAGCCCTTGCATGTAACTCAGACTGTGTGAGCCGATCCCAGGAACGGAATTGATGCCGACGGGATCTCGAAGCGGAGCAACGAGACACAGGGCGCCCGATGCAGGGATGGCGACGAATGCATATGAAATCGACGCCGCTGGCCTCTTTAAACGAAGCAGCTTTATCGGATGATACCTTGCATGTTCAAAGTCCGGGATGGCTTGAGCAGCGGGCATGTGAAGAGCTGGATCTTGCCGGCGCCACCGATGATCTGGCTGCCAAAGCTGCCCATCTCAATCGCACTGCCCATTTTGCGACCGCGAGAGAACTGGCGGCAAAACGACAGCCGTTTACTGCCAGACCGTAAGGCCGATCCAGCCGCGGTCACGGCGCGGATCAACCCGACCCTTGCTGAAACCATCCATCCAGCTCAGCCGCAACATGAGGTGCGCATGATCGATCGGGCAATCGATCGCTGAACCCTCCGGCAGGACACCCTCGCGCCGCCTTGCTTCGAAAGCGTTGTTCATCGAAGCTAACAGCATACGCATCGTTCAAGATATTAGCCCACGCCGCTGATCGCCGGCACTATATCGAGCGATCTGTCGCCGCATAGATAGCAGAATGTTCGGTACCGTATCGGCCATTGTCGTTGCGGCCCGATGGGCTGCAGAGATAACAGCAAAGTGCCGCCGAACCGGCGACGGCAACAGGATAGTCCTTGATTCCCATGACGAGAGAAGAGCTCGAGGCTGAGGTCGAGCGTTTGCGTGCGGCGCTCGCCGAAGCGGGCATCGATGCACAACGCGTCAGTGAGCGGCAGGCGGAGCGCGACCATCAGCTTATCGGCGATTTGACCGCGAGCCGCCGACAGACGATCGAGGCGAACCAGCGCACCTTCGATGCCCGCAACCAGGCCGACGATGCGGCGCGCGAACACCGGCGGCAGATGGCGGGCGCGGCAGCCGACCTCGCGGCAACGCAGAATCTGGTGGCGGAACTCCGCGCCAGCCAGATTGCCCTCGCCACCAGTGAGGCTCGACAGCGCGCGATCTTCGACAATGCTGCGGACATCGCGATGATCGTGACCGATCCGACCGGCACCATCACCGATTGGAACGTGGGCGCCGAGAACGTGCTGGGCTGGAGCGCCGGGGAGATGCGCGGCCACGATGCCGAACGGTTCTTTACGCCCGAGGACCGGGCAAACGACCGCATCGAACACGAGATGGCAGGTGCCTTGAAGGACGGTCGCGCCGCGGACGAACGCTGGCATCTGCGCAAGGGCGGCGAGCGCTTCTGGGCGTCGGGTGAGATGCTGCCGTTGTTCGACGATGACGACCGGCACCTGGGCTTCGTGAAAATCCTGCGCGACCGCACGCGCGAGCATCTCGACGGTGCGGCGCTGCGACTGGCGCAAGAGCGCTTCGAGACGATCATCGAAACGATCGATGCCGCCTTTGCCATCGTCGAGGTCAAGTTCGACGCCGACGATCGTCCGATCAACTATCGCTTCGTGGAAGCCAATGCACAGTTCGAGGCGCAATCCGGCGTCAACCTGCGCGGCAAATGGGTGACGGAGTTCGCGCCCGATCTGGAGCAGTTCTGGTTCGAGACTTACGGTCATGTTGCCAAGACCGGCGAGCCGACCAACTTCGAGAGCTATGCCGAGGCGTTCTCGCGCTGGTTCGACGTACGCGCGGTGCGCGTCGGCGACCCCGCCGACCGACAGATCGCGATCCTATTCAACGACGTCACCGCGCGCCGCGAGGCGGAGGAACAGCTTCGTGTCAGCGAGGCGTTGGCGCGCGCGAACGTCGAACGGGTGCAGCTTGCGCTCGAAGCAGGTGCCATCATCGGCACCTGGCACTGGGACATCCCGACCGACCGCTTCACCATCGATGACGCATTCGCGCGAACATTCGGTCTCGACCCTGCACTGGGACGCGAGGGCATCCCGCTCGCCCAGATCGTCGAAACGGTCCACCCCGACGATCAGGCGGCCCTCGCCGAGGCGATCGACGAAGCGATCAGGCGCGGTGGTCGCTACGCGCACCAGTACCGCGTCCGCCGCACCGACGGCCGCTATTATTGGATTGAGGCGAATGGACGGGTCGATCATGACCTGGACGGCACGCCGCGGAGTTTCCCGGGCGTCCTTATCGACATTGAGGCTCGCAGGACGGTCGAAGCCGAGCGCGACCGCGCCATCACTGAGTTGCGCACCCTCAACGAGACGCTTGAGCAGCGCGTCGCCGATCGCACCGCCGAACTGATGACGGCTGAGGAGCGGCTACGCCAGAGCCAGAAGATGGAGGCGATCGGGCAGCTCACCGGCGGGGTGGCACACGACTTCAACAACCTGCTGACCGTGATCCGCGGTTCGGTGGATCTGCTCCGTCGCGAGAACGTGGCACCCGAAAAGCGACAACGCTACCTCGATGCGATCGGTGATACCGCCGATCGAGCGACCAAGCTGACGGGGCAGCTCCTTGCCTTCGCGCGCCGTCAGACGCTGGAGCCGGAGGTGTTCGATGTCGGGCAGCGGCTCGATGCCGTCGCTGACATGCTCGACAGCATCACCGGCTCTCGCGTGCTGGTCCGCTACGAGATGCCGGACGCGGTGTGCCGGGTGCGCGCAGATGTCAGCCAATTCGAGACCGCGCTGGTCAATCTCGCGGTCAACGCGCGCGATGCAATGGGGAGCGAAGGCACGGTGACGATCCGTCTGCGGTGCGATGCGCGGATGCCTTCGATCCGCGGGCATGGTCCGGGCACCGGCGCTTTCGTCGCCGTCTCACTCAGCGATACGGGCGTCGGCATCTCCGCCGACGATCTGGAGCGGATCTTCGAGCCGTTCTTCACCACCAAGGATGTCGGCAAGGGCACCGGACTGGGCCTCAGCCAGGTGTTCGGCTTCGCGAAGCAGTCGGGCGGTGATGTCGATGTCGAGAGCGTCGTCGGGTGTGGGTCGACGTTTACGCTGTATCTGCCTCAGGCCGAGGATACCGCAGCGAGGGAACCGAGAGCGAGCGAGCGGGCAGAGAACATCGACGGCGAGGGCCGCTGCGTCCTGGTGGTCGAGGACAACATCAGCGTCGGCCAGTTCGCAACGCAGCTTCTCGAGGATCTCGGTTACCAGACCGCCTGGGTGACGAGCGCCGAGGAGGCGTTGGAGCGCCTCGGTTCAGACGGGGATGGCTTCGACATCGTGTTCTCCGATGTTGTTATGCCAGGGATGGGCGGGATCGAGCTGGCGAAGCGGCTTGCGAACGATCTTCCGACGATGCCGGTGGTGCTCGCTAGTGGCTATAGCCATGTGCTGGCTCAGGAAGGCGCGGAAGGGCTTGAACTGTTGCGCAAACCCTACTCAGCCAGCCAGCTCTCCGCCGCCTTGCAGCGTCGGATAGCATGGGCGGCCGAGCGTCGGGAATGAGCATCGGACGTCCATATTCGTCAGGTTCGCCGACGAGCCTCTAAAGATTGACCATGAACGCGGTCACGCAACACACATCGGATCAGCGCCGAGCGATATGCCGCGGTTAAGAGAGTAGCTAAGGGCAGAGAATGAATCCTTCGCCTGTGAAGTCCAACATCAGTTCCACCAGCATCACCGGTTCCGAAATCGCCGCCCATGACTGGTCCGGCACGTCGCTTGGTTCGATGGAGACGTGGCCTCCCGCTCTGCGCTCGACGCTGGCACTGATGCTTGCCTGCCCGACTCCGATGTTCCTCGCATGGGGGCCGGAGCTGCTGTGCTTCTACAACGACGCCTATCGTCCGATCCTCGGCTACCGGCTCGACAGCGCGCTCGGTCGTCCTTTCGCGGAGGTCTGGGCCAGCATCTGGGACGACATCAAGCCGCTGGTGGACGCGACGCTTGCGGGCGAGACGCGGACCATGACCGACATGCGGCTCGATCTCAGCCGGGAAGGCATGCCCGAGGAAAGCTGGTGGACCTTCACCTACTCGCCAGCCTTCTACGATGACGGCAGCATCGCCGGCCTGTTTTGCGTTACCGGCGAGACGACCGCCCGCATGGTCGCCGAGCGCGACAGGGATGCGGCAGACGAGCGGCTGCAACTTGCTTTGTCGGCTGGCAACAGCATCGGGGCGTGGGATTGGGATGTCGTCAACGACCGTCTGACCGCCGACACCAGGTTCGCGACCCTGTACAGCGTCGATCCGGACCGCGCGATGGAGGGCGCGCCAATCGCGGAGTTCTTCAGCGGCATTCATCCAGATGATCTCCCTCGCATCCAGGCCGAGATCGAGAAGGTCATGGCCGGCGACGGCACCTTTGCGTCCGAGTACCGGCTTGTGGGCAAGGACGGTTCGATCCGCTGGGTGTCGGCGCAGGGGCGCTGCGTTTTCGACGATGAGGGCAAATGCGTCCGCTTTCCCGGTGTCAGCTACGACATCAGCGAGCGCATGGCGGCAGACCTCGCCCTTCAGGCCGCCAAGGCGGAGCGCGAGTTCGTAATCGATCTCACCGGCCGCCAACGCGTGCTGGCCGATCCGGAAGCCATCATCCGGCTGTCGGCGCAGGAACTGGCGCAGCGGCTCGGCGTGAACCGCGTCGGCTTCTATCGCCTGATCGGCGCCAACCAGCTTCGGCACGGTGCCAACTGGACGGACGGCGCGCTGACACCCCTCACCGGCGCCGACCCGGTGAGCCGCTTCGGCGAACGCGCCGAACGATCCCGACGCCGCGGCAAGACGCTGGTGTTCAGCGACAGCCGGCACGATGACGACGGCGATTTCCTTCCCTTCGCCGATCGCGGTGTTCTGGCAGGCGTGTGCGTGCCATTGATGCGCGAGGGTCGGTGGCAGGCCGGCATCTATCTCCACCATGCCGAGGTGAGGCACTGGACGCCGGCCGATGTCGCGCTGGCACGCGAAGTCGCCGAGTTGACGTGGCTCGGGGTGGAGCGGGCCGAGGCGCTGCTGAGGCTCAACCAGCTTGTGGATCGGCAGAGCACGGCGCTGGCCGAAGCCAGCACGGAAATGCGAGCAGAGGCCGGCCGGCGCACCGAGGCCGAAAGCCAGGTGCGCCAGCTTCAGAAGATGGAAGCGGTCGGTCAGCTTACCGGCGGCATCGCGCATGACTTCAACAATATGCTCGCCGTCGTCATCGGCGGCCTCAATCTCGCCCAGCGCCGGCTCGATCGCGGCGACAACGACATCAAGCGCTTCATGGACGGGGCAATGGATGGTGCGACGAGGGCTGCGGCACTGACCCAGCGATTGCTCGCCTTCTCGCGTCAGCAACCCCTCGCGCCCGAGAACATCGACGCGAACCGCATGGTCAACGGACTGGCGGACCTCCTCACTCGCACGCTGGGCGAGCAGGTCCGATTGGAAACCGTGCTGACGCCGGGCCTCTGGAAGACCCTTGCCGATCCGGTTCAACTCGAAAACGTGATCGTCAATCTGGCCGTCAACGCCCGCGACGCCATGCCCGAGGGCGGACGCCTCACCATCGAGACCGGCAATGCCAACGTCGATGTCGATTACGCGCGCGAGGCAGACATGCCGCAGGGGCACTATGTGATGCTGGCGGTGACCGACACCGGCACCGGCATGCCACCCGAGGTGCTCGCCAAGGCGTTCGACCCCTTCTTCACCACCAAGGGCGTCGGCAAGGGCACCGGCCTCGGCCTCAGTCAGGTCTTCGGCTTCGTCCGCCAATCGGGTGGGCACGTGAAGATCTACTCGGAAGTAGATCACGGGACGACGATCAAGGTCTATCTGCCTCGGGCCTATGGCGAGGACCGGCCATCAATGCCGCGACGCACGCCGGCGTTGGCGCGCGGCGGCGATCTCACCGAGATCGTCATGGTCGTGGAGGACGAGGAACGTGTCCGCAACTTCTCGACCGAGGCGTTGCGAGAACTCGGCTATACCGTCATCCATGCGGATAGTGGCCCTGCCGCGCTGGCGATGATCGACGCCGGCCAGGACGTTACGTTGCTCTTCACCGATATCGTCATGCCGGAGATGACCGGACGTCAGCTCGCCGACGAGGCGGTCAAGCGCCTGCCCGGTCTGAAGGTGGTCTACACGACCGGCTACACGCGCAATGCCGTCGTGCATAACGGCGTCATCGATCCCGGCACCAACTTCCTCGCCAAGCCCTTTGGCATCGACCAGCTCGCTGCCAAGCTGCGCGAGGTGTTGGACGGTTAGGCGGCCATCATCTCGCGAAAGGCGGCGATCATCCGGCGTTCGTCGATGGGCTTACCCATTACGACGCCGGGCGGATTGCAGGGATGACAGTCCGCTGGCGTCCCCGTGATGAAGATCACCGGCACCTCGCCGCACCGGGCGAAGATCGTCTGAACAGCCTGGGGGCCTTCCCCCTTTGCAAGGACGACGTCGGAGAGGATGATGTCAGGCTTGTGGCCCTCCGCCGCCTCGATCGCTTCCGCTTCGGTCATGGCGGTATCGATCGAGATGGCACCGGCTCGCTCTGCTATGTCCGAGATATACTCGGCGAGCAGCCATTCATCCTCGATCACTAACACATGGCACATCATCTCACTCCGGAGGGTGCCAACGTGCCTGCGCTGCTTCAGGTCCGAGAAAGCCGATAAATCGACCCTACGGCAGCAGTCGAGACCGGTTTTGAAAAGCGATCGGTATTCCCATTTCTCCATCCTTTTCGGGACGCTCGCGAATGGAATTTCTTGGGCGAACCCGCCGTTCGGCAAAGTCTTTACGGACGGCGGATTTGTCCCCAACCGCGTCATTCTCTGGACTGTACGACAAACAGGTGTTTGACGTTTGGTGACGACGGTAGGTGACGATCACATCACTACGTCCGCAGCCGCCAAACCAAATGGCATAAGGGCCGACAACGCGGAGATGAACGGATGTCCGAAATTGGGGAGCGGGAAGGGTGCCCTGAGTGACCGCAAATGGGTCAGTCGAGCACCTGACGAAGTGTTGCTAGGAAGGGATCTTGCTGGCGAGCAGCCGCATCAGGTCAGCCACGCCGGTGAAGGCCTGCTCGGCCTGACGCCGATCGAAGCTCATCTCCGGGTGCATGGCCGGATTGCGGAACCCGTCCTTGACGGTGTCGAGGTAGGCTGCGGCCTCTGACAACCACTGCTTCTCCGGTCCGGCGCTCATGTTCTTTAGCCTGGTCCGTACGCTGTCCAGTTTCCGCGCCCAAGAGTCGCCGCCGGCAGCGCCGCTGCAGTCGACCAGGAGCTGCACGCCACGTTCGGCGATCCTCATCGCGTGCATAACGCAGGCGGTCCACAGGCCGTTATTCAGGGAGGCCGCTGCCGCGACGGCGTCCTCGCGTGAATCCGGGAAGCGGTCCAGGGTGGCCTTGTCGAAGCCGTGCTCGCCGGACGTCAGAGCTAGACGTTGCGGCTGCAGGACAGTGGTCTGGCACAGCTTCAGTTCGTCAACCAGCGTATCCAGCAACCGGGCGAACCCATTTGCGATAGCCTCAGCGCTGGTCCTGTCGGTCGGCTTCATTCGTCCGCCGATATGGGCATCCAGCGTCTTGCGGAGAGCCTGCAGCGCCGATGTGCTAGCTGGCAGCTCAAGGCTCTGGACCTCACCGATGAGGCCAATCATCGGACCGATGAACATCGGCCCGTAGCCGGCCTTGTCCAGGGAGAACGGCCCGTCGCCGCGATCGGCGTCCAGCATGGCCCGAAGGCGGAGCTCGACGGCGCGGGCATGGGAGACGGATTCGAGCAGGATCGACAGATTGATGTTCGGCATCCGGCCTGTGTCGCCGCCGCTGCGAGAGATCGCAAGGGCGGGAAATCCCGTCCAGTCCACAATCCGCTTACGCCCGCGAGTACATTTCAGCGTGAACGCGAGGCGGGTGCCGCTTACGCGCTCGGCGGTAAGGTGGCCCAGCGCATGACCGCAGAGACCTGACCAGCTAAGAAGAATATACCTGTCCTGCGAGGCATACTGATATGTGGTTCTCCGCAACGCCATCCCGGCGCCGGAGAACGATATGAACACCCTTGAAGAATTGCAGGCCTTCCTGGCTCGGAATGCCGCCGAGATGAACGCAAGCACAATCCCCGAATTCATCCGCTGCTTCGATGAGGACGCCCTCCCAATCGACCATGCTACTGCGTCGGCGAACTGGCCGTCACGCCAAGCTGGCGAGCTGACCGCGCAAACCCCGGAGGCGGGCAACGGCCACTATGCCCACATCCAGATGCGCGGGTTCCGTGCAGGCCAGCACGGCGAGGCGATCGAATACGTAATGGTTGCTCCCGACTGGTCGATGACCGGGCATGTGACAATGCCTGCCATCGGCGGTGAGCCCGACGCGGTTGTGGAGAGCTTCACCGGCGAGAGCGCGGGCGCCCGACGCTTCGCCGCCGGGGCGGCGGCACAGGCCTAAGCGGTTTGCATTCACCCGACCCGCGTGCCGCATCGGTGTGATTAGCGGGTCGGGCTGCAAACCGCCCGCCCCACAAAGGGGTAGGATAAACCGCTGTCTTCAGGAGAAAAGTGGTCGATGCACCACGGGAGAACCTAAGATCCGCTGATTAAAAGCCTGGGGATACGATCGGCCGCTTTGCCAACAACGCCATCTGGAAAGACCGCTAGCAGCCCAGTGCCACCGCCAAGCAGCACCTGAACCAATGTCTGGTCTGGGATCGCGCGTTAGCCGCCGCGAACGTCCGCAAATGGGTCTTCCCAGCGATAGGGCACGGCGTTTGCCCGCCCATAAGCACACGAACCTGACATCCCTACGCGCATTCAATACCCGACGCTCGTTCAGGAAGCTGCTTCAGGCATGGGTGCTGATAACCTATTGATCATACCTGCTTCTTTCGGGTGAGCCCTTGCCACCTATATAGCGGCGATGAATATCGCGTTTCTCTTCATCGCAGAGGCTTACCAAGCTTACCATGGGGCAGCCGTTGCTTTCGAGCTGCTGCAGCGGCCGGGGGTAAGCGTTACCTTCTACTACAACGACCCGGAGGTTCCTCATCACCTTGAGCGTATAAGGCGGGCCTATGGAGTGTCGCCTGTAGCCTATGTCCGCCTTGCCCGGAGCATCAAGACCAGAGCGGTGCAAGCGATGCGGGTGTTCGGTTTGGACAAAGAAGCAGTCCTTCGGTCAAACGAAGCCCAACTCGCGCTCTATGACGCGGTGGTGTCGCTTGAGGATACCGCGGAGATCCTGTTTGGCGATAAACCAGCGCCCGAACGCCCCGCCCGCATCTTGATCGTTCATGGCGCCGGCGACCGATACGTGCCTTCGATGCCCCGCCGGGCTCGGTTCGACTTGATCATAGTCCAGGGCGAGAAAATGAAGCAGCGCTTCCTCGACATGGGTATCGCCCGCGTCGGCCGGATTACCGCGCCAGGCTACCCCAAGCTGGACACCAGCCGGCGTCTGGTAGCAGCCGCACAGCCCTTGTTTGCAAATGACCGGCCAATTGTCCTTTATAATCCTCACAAGGTGCGCGGGCTTCAGTCGTGGAGCAGCTTCATCAAACCCATGCTGCGCGATTTCGCCGCGCAACAGGACTACAATCTGATTGTGGCGCCTCACGTTAAGCTGTTTCGGAGGCGCTCGGAATGTGCTCGCAATCGCTGGCGTAGCCGAAGCACTGCAACGATCCTGATAGACCCAGAGTCGGACCGCTCGGTAGACAACAGCTACACCACTGCCGCGGATATTTACGTCGGCGACGTTAGCAGTCAGGTTTATGAGTTCCTCGCCCAGCCGAGGCCGTGTGTGTTTCTCAATCCCCAGAAGGTCGATTGGGGCAACGATCCACACTTCAAATTCTGGCATCTTGGTGAAGTCATTGAACGGCCCGGCGAACTGATGGCGGCTATAAATAGAGCTGCTGAACGCCACCCCGCCTATTTGCAAAGGCAGCGTGAACTTACCATAAGCTCGTTAGGCGATACATCGGCGGGAGCTGCATCCCGTGCCGCGTCCGACATTCTGGCAGTCCTTGACAAAGGAGCGGCCGCAGGAGCGGCGGGCCGTTCCTGGTCCGCTCCCCCTTATTGATCGCGGAGAGCAGGCGTTCCGCTCTCCCTCCCAAATCAAGCCAACCAGACAGCTTTGCGGAACGCCCAGAAGCCTCGAACTCCGAGATAAATGAGCGACCGGAGTCGGGAGGCAGGCAGGGCGCCCGGAGCGACCGCTTCTGGGTCGGCCTCTGCGAACATTGATCTAACTTGTTCTCAGCGGCGATCGGCCTCATTCACGTTCACCGTCGACCGGATGAACCCCGCGACATCCACCAGGACCGGTCCACGACCGCGAAACGGGCGGGCGAGCGCGAGCAGGATGCCGACATGGCCCAGTTTGAGATATGCCCGTTGCTTCACGGCAACGCCACCCGCGCGCAGCCTGTCGGCTAGGGCTTCGCTGTTTTGGGGACGCACGACGGTATCCTTGGTCCCGTATAGCAAGAGTGCGGGTGGATCACCGGTTCCGGCCCATGTCACCGGCTGTGTCTCTGCCGGGTCGGATACCTGTCCGAAGGCGGCGCGGCTCGCATCTACATCGAAGGGAGCAAAGTCATAGGGTCCGGCAAGCCCGACGAACGCCCGTACCACCGACCGCGTCTCTCCCAGCCAGCGCGGATCGACCGCCAGCATCGCGGCGATATACGCGCCCGCCGAATGGCCCATCAGCACGACCGAGCGGCCATCGCCGCAATATTGGTCGGCGTTCGCGCGCACCCAGCGCACGGCGGCGGCACCGTCTTCGACGAACGCCGGATACCGGACGTCGGGCACCAGTCGATAATCCGGGACGACGGTCACGAACCCCTGCGCCGCCAGCGCGCGGCCGACGAACGTATAGCCCGCCCGCGTTCCGCTGTTCCAGCTGCCGCCATAGAAGAACACCACGACCGGTCGCGGCTGCCCGCAACCACGACGCGGTGCGTAGACGTCCAGTCGCTGTCGTGGCGCCGACCCATAGGCCAGCCCCTTGGCGACCAGGGTACCGCCCCGATCCTTCGGCACCAGCCTGTCGAAGGCGCCAAGTGGCGAACAGGCGGTGGCAAGCGCCCCGAGCAAGGCGCCGATCCCCGAATCCACGCCGCGCCGCCTCATGCCATTCCTACGCTGGATCATATGGTGCGTCCTTCCGTTTCCCCGCAGCGTAGCCGACGTCGCCGGGTGGGGCACGCCTCGCGCACCTTTCAAACGCCGTCCCTGCACCGCATAGGGGGTGATGGCCGACCCTATCCTCTACAGCTTCCGTCGTTGCCCCTATGCGATGCGTGCGCGATTGGCACTGGCCGTCAGTGGCGTGCGCTATGAACTCCGCGAGGTTCGCCTCTCGGCCAAGCCCGATGCGATGCTCGCGATCTCGCCCAAGGGTACCGTGCCGGTCCTGCGAACCGCCGATGGCGCGGTGATCGACCAAAGTCTCGCGATCATGCGATGGGCGTTGTTGCTCCGCGACCCGGACGACTGGCTGGCGCGCGACGATCCGGCCCTGGTCGCCAGCAACGACGGCAGCTTCAAGTACCATCTCGACCGCTATAAATATCCCGATCGGCACGGTTCGGACGCGACCAAGCATCGCGATCTCGGCCTTCTTTTCTTGCGAGAACTCGAGGTGCGACTGGCCGCGGCGGGACTGCTCGCCGGGATACGAATGGGCATTGCCGATGCGGCGATCATGCCGTTCGTTCGGCAGTTCGCCGCAGTCGATCGCGAATGGTTCGACACGCTGACGCTGCCCCATTTGCAGGCGTGGCTTGCGGCGCACCTCGCCTCCGATCTGTTCCAGCGGATCATGTACCGGGTCGCGCCATGGTGTCCGGGAGAGCGGATTGTCATCTTGGAGGGCGGGGCGCAGGTCGATCCGCCCGCGAACGCCGGGGTATGGCCCTACTTCCCCGCATTCCTCTAACCCCCAATAAGGCTAGCCGGGCAGCTACGCGGAACGGTTGGGAAGCGCCGGACGCCGAGATGAATAAGCGCCCGGAATTGGGAAGCGGGCAGCACGCTTAAAACGACCGCTACTGGGTCGCAGCCGCCACCTTTTTTGATTCGCGTCAACTATAGTAGGTGGCGGCCTTTGGCGCTGACCGGCTGTCGATTGCACGGCGCAGAGCACGGGTCAGGTCCTCGATCGAGTACGGCTTGTGCAGCAGCTCAAAGCCATAGCTACCTTCCTGCGCCAGCACATGACTGTAGCCGCTGGTCAGGATGACCGGCAGCTCTGGCTCCTGTCTGCGAATCTCCAGTCCGAGCTCGACGCCGTTCATCCCCGGCATGACGACATCCGAGAAGACGGCAGCATATCGGTGCGGGTTCTCCGACAGGCGCTGCAGGGCTGCCTCGGCGCTCGGTGCCCAGGTGGTCTCGAAGCCGAGCTCGGCGAGAAGCTGCGTTGAGAATGCACCGACCTGCTCATTGTCTTCGACAACAAGAACGTGCCCTCGGCCCTGTGCGCTGTCGGCACCAACCTTCGCCGTGGTCGCATCACCGAGTTCAGCGGCGACCCTGGGGAGGTACATGGTGAAGGTCGTGCCCCGCCCTTCCTCGCTTTCTACAGCAACCTCACCGCCGGATTGCTTGGCAAAGCCATAAACCTGACTGAGCCCGAGACCCGTACCCTTGCCGATCGCCTTCGTTGTGAAGAACGGCTCAAAAATCTGCGCAAGCTTGTCCTGCGCAATACCCGCACCTGTATCCGAGATGGAGATGGCGACGAACTCGCCGTTGGTGCCGGCATGTCCCCGCACTGAGGGCACGCTGATGACAGGTTGGATCGTGATGCGGAGGGTGCCCGCATCTTCCATGGCGTCACGCGCGTTGACCGACATGTTGACCAAGGCGGTTTCGAACTGGCTGGGATCAGCCTCGACGTAGCAGACGTCGCATTCGGTCTCGACGACGAGGTCGACGCGAGCACCGACAACGGTTGCCAGCATGTCTCTGATCGCCTCGATCCGCTGCCCTGTGTTGAACACCTCAGGCTTGAGCGCCTGACGTCGGGAAAAGGCAAGTAATTGCCCGGTGAGCTTGGCCGCACGGTCCGCCGTGTCGGCAATCGCCTCGACATAGCGTTCACGCTTCTCCTCAGTCAGGCCGGGACGCCGCAGCATCTCGGCCGCCCCCCGGATCACGGTCAGCAGATTGTTGAAGTCATGGGCCACGCCACCGGTAAGCTGGCCGATCGCCTCGAGTTTTTGGCTCTGGCGCAGCGCTTCTTCTGTCTTCATCCGCGCGGCTACCTGCTCGATCACTCGGCTCTCGAGCGCCTCGTTGAGTTGGCGGAGCGCCACCTCGCCTTGTTTTC
Source organism: uncultured Sphingomonas sp. (assembly GCF_946477935.1). Classification (GTDB taxonomy): domain Bacteria; phylum Pseudomonadota; class Alphaproteobacteria; order Sphingomonadales; family Sphingomonadaceae; genus Sphingomonas. The sequence continues at coordinate 14,848 of NZ_CAMLAC010000011.1, forward strand.
GCTCTGTCACGTCCAGGACGAACTCGATGACCTCTTCCGAGCTGACCCGCCGCGGTGCGAACAGGCCCCACCAGCGTCGCCCATCTTTGCCGAAATACTGCTTCTCGTAAGGCACCGCCTCGCCGATCGTATTTACCTGGTGAACTGCCAGTTCGGACGCTGGCCAGAACTCCTTCGGCGTCAGCTCTTGCCACGTCATTCCGATTGCTTCGTCGCGGGTGAAGCCTGTCATTTGCAAAAAGGCGTCATTCACCTGCGTCAAACCAAAATTTACGCCCCAGTAGATGATGCCGACGGTTTTGATTTCGAAGCTGCTCTCGAGCCGGCGCTCCGCCAAGACCCGGTCTGTCACGTCCGAGCCTTCGACGAAAATCCCGGTCACGGCACCGTCGGGGTCACGGATCGGTTGAAGGATGAGATCTAGAATGCGCTCATTCAGACCGCCGGGCTCGTCCGATCTGGATGGCAGTCGCACTGCAGGGAGGCGAACCGGATCTCCACTGCGATAGGCCTCGTCCAACCGCTTTACTGCGGCTGCGGACAGGTCGTCCGGCAACAGCTCGCCTACGGTGCGACCGACGGTCTGCGTCTTACTAAAGAGCTGCTGAAAAGCTTGGTTGGCAAGGACGATCCGATGGTTCGGTTCACGTAGCAGGGCCATGAGGCTTGGTGCCTGCTCGAACATCTGCGCCAGGCGCTCGCGTTCGTCGCCTCGGGTGAGGGATTGCTCCGGTGCTTCGTCCAGGTTGTCCATGAATGCGAAACGCCGCTGAATTGATAAGTTGCCGATAAGCGTCGATCCAGGCAGCTCGCCTGTCATCTAGCCCCCTTTCTACGCACTCACCTGTGGACGGGAGCGCCAGATCGCCTCCCATCCACTTCAGGACGTCCAAGAAGCCGATTGGGCCGCCACGCGCGGGTATCAGCCGGCATTAATGGGTGACAAAAGTTGGAGAGCCGAACGAGAGCCATGAATGCCCGGAACTGGGTCCTGTCTGCCGTATTGCCGCAGTTTATTCCCAACTGAGAGGTCGCGGTTGGGTAGTTTGGGACACCGCGCTCGAAGTGGCGTTGCGGGACCTGCTGTCCGGTCCTTTCGAAATCAAAAGTGAACGGCTGCGTTAAGCTGCTCGTGTCACTGCTTCGTTGAGAGCGCGACCTGCCGTTTGAGATTGGTGCTTCGGCCGCGTTGGAAAATCAGACGGCAAGGTACGATCACCGACCAGCTCGAATCTGTCCCCATCGACCATCACCTGCGGGCTTATCGGGCGAGAGTTGTAGCTTGAGGCCATCGCTGCTCCGTACGCGCCGGTTGCATGGAAAATAGCCAGGTCCCCGCGTTCAACGTGATCGATCGTCCGATCGATACCGAACATGTCACCAGTTTCGCAGATGGGCCCGGCGATGTTGGCAACCATTGTCCGCCCATCCGAACGGACCGCCGCGAAGCGGTGATATGCGTCGTAGAGCGCGGGACGCGCCAGATCGTTCATTGCGGCATCGACGATGACGAATGGATGGCTCGGGCTTGGTTTCACCCAAATTACTCGTGTCAGCAACACGCCGGCCAGACCGGTGATGATGCGACCAGGTTCGAACGTGAGGCTGACGTTCCAGTCGCGCGTCACACGCGCAACCATCGCCGCATAGTCGGCGAGCGACGGCATCACGTCTTCAGGCCGATATGCAATGCCAAGGCCACCACCCAGATCGACACGGGTAATCGGGTGCCCGCGTGCGCGCAGTTCGAGAACCAGCGCGCCGATCCGGCGGTAGGCGGCTTCCAGCGGTTCCAGATGGCTGATCTGACTGCCGATGTGGAGCGCGATCCCCTGCAGATCGAGCCCGTCCAGCCGCGCGAGCCGATCGTACATGTCCGGCGCGCCCGCGATATCGACGCCGAACTTGCTCGTCCGCCTGCCGGTCGTGATCTTGGCGTGCGTTCCGCCGTCGACATCGGGATTGACGCGCAACACCGCTGGTGCGCGCAGACCGCGTCGCCGCGCCAACTGCGCCAGGACACGACCCTCTTCCTCCAGTTCGAGGTTGAACTGGCCGATGCCGGCCTCCAGCGCGTCGATCAGCTCTCGATCAGTCTTCCCGACGCCGGAGAAGACCACATCCGCAGGCGCGATCCCCGCATCCAGGGCCCGGCGCAGCTCGCCGCCCGATACGATGTCGGCCCCGTAGCCGCACTGCGCGAGCAGCCGGAGGACAGCGCCGTTGGGGTTGGCCTTGACCGCAAAGGCGAACCGGGCGGACGGCAGACCCTGCAGGGCAGACGTAAACGCGTTGGCGGCATGCCGGAGCGCACTCGCCGAATAAACGTGGACGGGCGTGCCGACCGCATCGGCGATAGCAGGCAGGGGGACGCCCTCGGCGCACAGGACGCCGTCACGATAGTCGAAGAAACTCATGAAAGGAGACCTTGCTCGTCAGTGTCCGAAGCCATCGTCCGCCTGCCCGCGGCGACGCACGCGGGCGGCGTGGACGACGTCGGCGGTGTGGCTGTGCCCCCGCCGCTCGGCGCGGAGCAACTGTCCGACCCGCTTGCCATGGATTATCAGCGGTAAGCCGAGCAGGGCGAGCGGAAAGAAGACGATCATCGCCGGAGAGCCGTCGAGCGCGAGGCACATGGCACAGGAGGACGCCAGCAGTGCGAAGCCGCCGGCTTTCCATTGCAGATCGCGACGGGTCATGCCGCCCGCACCCGATTAAGCGGGAGGTCGCGATCGGCGATGATCAGGTCTCCGGCTTTTGCGAGGCTTTCCCGCAAGCCCGGTTGATCATCGCCTGCGCGGCTACCGTGCCATAGCACGATGTCTGCCGGTACGTCGGCTTCGTCGGCCAGCGCTTCGATCATGTCTACTACCTCGAACGTGAGGCCGATCGCAGAATCATGAAGACGGGCAGCTGCTGCACGCGCACGCCCGATCATCGCGGGCGAACCGTCAATGCCGCGGCCTTCGATTGCCGTGAAGCCGAGCGTCCTAGCGTGACGCGCCGCCTCGATCAGCAAGGTGCCGCAAGCACAGTCGGCGTCGACGATCCGCACGGCGTGGCGCCGCCGCGCGCGCAAGGCGACGAGCGCGGTGCAGATGTGAGCCCAGCGGCTGTCCTTGTGAGCGGCACGACTGCCGGGAAGCGTTAAGGGGCGGGTCGACGGCACGAACGACGCGCATTCGGCCGAAACGACCGGCTTTGGTTTCTGTGCCATGGGATTGTCCTCAGGCGGCGCGGCGCAGCGCATGCTCGGCCGGACTCACCGGCTCGAAGGAGATGAGCGGAACCAACGGTGCCGAGACGATCTCAAGGCTCGCGTGGTAGATCTGCCGCTCCGCTTCGGCGAAGCTGAGCGCTGCGCCGCGTGAGACGAACCGGCCCTCCATCTTTCGACCGCTATCCTGCACGAGCCAGTGGCCCGCCTTGTCCTGACCAACGTAAATGATCGTCCCGCGTTCGTCGGGCTCCGGATTGGGTTGAGACGACATATCGCCTTTCAAACCTTCAATAATCGAGCGTCCAGCGCCCGCAGATCGGAGGTACGAGGCCCCGCATAGTGTTTCGAGATCGATTCAGGTAAAGTGCATAGTGCGCGCATAAGCCTGACAACGGCTCGTCGCATTCGGGTCGGTGTACAGGCGTTCTACAACCAACGCGCCTTGCGGAAGCGCCAGTACAGCGCCGAGCAGATCGTCAGGATCACGCCGATGGTTATGGGATAACCGTAGGGGCTCCGCAGCTCGGGCATATGTTCGAAGTTCATGCCATAGATGCCGGCGATGGCAGTCGGCACGGCCAGGATCGCTGCCCAGGCCGCAAGTTGGCGCGTGATCGCGCCGGTGCGCTGCTGCTCGATGAGATTGCTGAACTCGAACACCGATGACAGCAGATCGCGCAAGCCGCTCGCCATTGTCTCCACCCTGCGGACGTGATCCAGCACGTCGCGGAAGTACAGCCGAGCCTCGGCATCGACGCACGGCAGCTCGTTCTTGGACAGCTTGCGGGCAACCTCCTCCATCGGAACCAGAATGCGATCGAAGCGCATCAGCTCACGTCGCAGCGAAAAAATGCGGGCGATCTCGGCGCGATCAAGGAAGGTGTCGAGCATCCGCTGCTCCATGCTCGCGACTTCCTCCTCAAGGGCGGTCATTAGCGGCAGATAGCCGTCGACGATGAAGTCGAGGATGGCATGGAGGACATAGTCGCCGCCCTTACCCAGCAGGTCCGGTGCGGCCTCCAGATGCTCGCGCAGCGGCTTGTAGGACCTTGTCGAGCCCTGCCGTACGGTGATGATATGGCTGTGCCCGAGGAAGGCTGCCGTCTGCCCGTAGACGATATGCCCGTCACACAGATGAGCGGTCCGGCCGATGACGAACAGCTGATCGCCGTACACGTCGACCTTCGGCAGCTGCCCGTCCTTCAGCGCATCTTCAACCGCCAGCGGGTGGAGGTTGTAGAGGCGCTGCAGCGTGTCAATCTCGTCCGCACACGGATCGGTCAGTCCGATCCAGACGAACTCCGAGCGGTCGGAGGGGCAATCCACCCGTTCGTCGATCGCGATCTCGCGAACACGACGACCATGGCGGTACAGATAGGCGGCGATAACAGGCATGGGACTCCTGATCAGCGCCGAAAAGCTGATGTCCAGTCTATCGTGGCACGTTCGGGCTTCCGGGTATCGGATCTGGCCACTAATTGCGCATACCGCGACAGACCCATCCGGTGCCGCGCCTGCATCATCGAGACGCCATGCCGCGTATCGAACGCCCGGCCCTGTGGTGTGATGGGCGCCTCCAGGCGCGATCGGAATGCGCTTCGGGCACGCTGCTCCGCATTGCGGAGGCGAGAAGGCGCCGGCTTGAACAGCTTGGTCCCGTGGACCAGAAGCAGCATGCCGGTGCTGGCGAGGATGAACGTTAGCAGGGCAAGGCCGAACTCGGCGGCCTGCGCAGGACCATGCCGCGCCGCCTCGTACACGCAGCGATGGACCAACGTCGATCCGCCGGAACACCCAAGCAGCACGACACCAAGCAACCGTGGAGATAGCTTACCCAAGGGCCACACCGCTTTTCAGCGTCCGCCAGATGACGAGGCTCAGCCGTCCCTCGATCCGGTGCGGGACCCCCGCTGACGTCGCAACTGAAATCGATGTTCGTCCACGCCGCTCCGCTTCGGCAAAACGCTGCGCTGCCTGTGCCGATGAGAAGCGCCCCAGGAGCATTCCAGCGCTCTCACGGACAGTCCAGTCACCATCTATGTCACGACCTACGACCAGCATGGCTGGTTCCGGGATGTCCATCGCGATGCTACCTTCTGATGGAGGGGAAACGTTCAGGTCGGGGCGCCCCCGCCAGCGGGCGCTCACCTCAATTTCGTCGAAAAGATGATGACCCAGGATGGTCAGTGCGCTGCCGGCACTCGCGGCCATGAAGCCGATCGCGGCGATCCCGTAGGCAAGGACGCCGGCCTTCTGTGATGGCACGTGCATGGCGACGAGCCGCGAAATTGCGGTGTAACTCACCCAGCAAAGAAGAAGTCCGGTGGCGCGCAGAACGATGTCGGCGCGCCGCGACCGATGCCACGCTACCATGCCACAACCCTTGATGTGGCAATCCAGTTATCGCCCTCGACATAGCATTTCGAGATCGATTCCAGCTAATTACATAGCGCCCGCATAGTGCTGCAATTATGCCCGCCCCACCGCATCGCGGGCTGCTGAGCGTGGTGTGGCCCGAAGAAGGTGCCGACGTGCCAAGAAGACAGAGCATCATGCCGGAATATCCCCGTGGTCTGCGCGGGCAAGCCGAGGCCGAGCACCTACTCCAATGCACCATGTATAAACGGCAAAAGTTGGCAAGGTGAAGAGAGGCAGCGAATGACCGGTTCTGGGTCGTTGCGACATGCGCTGGCGTCGTGCCAAATTCACGGCAACAGCAACTGTCGCGCCCAGCGCACTGACGACACCGAATAGCTGGGACGCCGTCTTCCGCTTAGCCTCGAATGCTTTCCAAGCCGATCACCGATGCCCTTCACTGCCGCGGCGGCTTTAGAGCGTTGCTACGCTCTCGTTGCCGACCTTTCGCGGTTCGGCAGCGGCATCGGCACGCGTGTGCCTGGCGCGCCGCTTTTTTAAGAGTGCGCGTAGCGTAGCTGTCGTGGCCATCGCCAGCGTTCCCGCCGCGCCAGCGAGCAACAGGCTCGGACGCACACCGGCGGCGCGCGCGGCGCGATCCAGCGTGACCTCGGCGCTTCCGGCGGCATCTACCAGGCGCGGCACCAACTGCGTGTCGAGGAAGAACTTGGGCGAAGACGGGCCATCGCCCTTACGGAGCATGTAGTCCCGACCGACAGTCATGAGAAAACTCCTTTATTGCCAGCGTACTAATCGAGGTGGTCGACGGTCTGCGGCGATGCGGGGACAACGTGAGGCAGCGGCGAATGTTGCGCCCCGTGACCTGACGCCGCGACCGGAGGTTCCGATGAAGCCGACGTTCAAACCTTACCGTCTTCCCTCCGGCGGCTGGGGATCGGCACGTTCGGTCGCCAACATCCTGCGCCGCGAGGGTGTCGTCGGCAGCGCCGGCATTGCGCTATCGCGCCACAACAAGGTCGACGGTTACCAATGCAATAGCTGCGCCTGGGTGAAGCCCGCGACGCCGCTGCCTTTCGAGTTCTGCGAGAACGGCGTTAAGGCGGTCGCCTGGGAGTTGACCGCGCACCGCTGCCCTCCGGCCTTCTTCGCCGAGCATACCGTTACCGAGCTGCGCGGATGGGATGATTATCACCTCGAACAGCCCGGCCGGCTGACCCACCCGCTGCGCTATGATCCGGCGACCGACAAATATGTCCCGGTTTCCTGGGGCCATGCCATCGAAGAAATTGCGCGCGAGCTACGCGCGGTCGACGACAAGCTCAAGGGTACCGTCTTCTACAGCTCGGGTCGCCTCTCCAACGAGGCGAGCTATCTCTATCAGCTGTTCGCGCGCCTCTACGGCAACAACAACCTGCCGGACAGTTCGAACATGTGCCACGAGACCACCTCGGTGGCGCTGCCGGTGAGCATCGGCCAGGGAGTCGGCACGGTCGATCTCGGCGACTTCGGCGAGACCGAATGCATCATGTTCTTCGGTCAGAACCCGGGCAGCAACTCGCCCCGCATGCTTCACCCGCTACAGGAAGCGAGCCAGCGCGGCGTGCCGATCATCACCTACAACCCGCTGCGCGAGCGCGGGCTGGAACGCTTCCTCAATCCGCAGTCGTCGACCGAAATGCTGACCGGCAAGGAGACGCGGATCAGCTCGCAATATCATCAGGTGAAAAACGGCGGTGACCTTGCCGCACTGTCCGGAATCGGCAAGGCGGTGTTGAGCGCGCACGACGAGTCGCTCGCGCGGGGCGGCCCGGCCGTGCTCGACCTTGCCTTTATCGCCGAGCACACGACCGGCTTCGATCGCTACGCCGACTGGCTCCGCGCGCAGGACTGGGACGAGATCGAGCGCCGCTCCGGCCTGCATCGCGCGGACATGGAGGCCACCGCACGCGTCTATGCGGCGGCGGCGTCGACGATCGGGATTTATGGCATGGGGCTGACCCAGCACCGCGCCGGGGTCGAGACCGTGCAGATGCTGGTCAATCTGCTGCTGATGCGCGGTAACATTGGCAAGCGCGGCGCCGGGATCTGCCCGGTGCGCGGCCATTCCAATGTCCAGGGCCAGCGAACAATGGGCGTCACCGAGAAGCCCGAGCTGTTCCCGCTCGACCGGCTCGGCGAGCAGTTCGGCTTCGTTGCGCCCAAGGACCCGGGCTACAATACGGTCGAGGCGTGCGAGGCGATCCTCGCGGGTGAGGTGAAGGCCTTCTTCATGCTCGGCGGCAATTTCGTCCGCGCCATCCCCGATCACGGCCGGATGGAGCCCGCGTGGCGCACGCTGCGGCTGACCGTCAATGTGCTGACCAAGCTCAATCGCAGCGCGCTACTGCCGGGAGAGTTGAGTTACATCCTTCCCGTCATCGGGCGGCTGGAGAAGGACGAGACCGCTGCGGGGCAGCAGGTACTGTCGATGGAGGACACGTCGGGCTGCGTTCACGGTAATCGCGGGCTGCGTGCGCCAGCGTCGCCGCATCTGATCAGCGAAATCCGGCTACTGTGCGAGCTGGCCAAGCAGGTGCTGCCAGATAACGAGAAGGCGCGCTGGGACGACTACATGACCGACTATGCCGAGATCCGGAAGGAAATCGCGACCACGTTGCCCGACAACTTCCACGATTACGAGACCAGGATGTGGGAGCCAGGGGGCTTCCAGCGCGACTTACCCGCCAAGCGGCGCGAGTGGCGCACCGAGAGCGGCCGCGCACAGTTCGTCACGCCCGAGGCTCTCGACGAGGACCTCGACATGCCCGGTGTCGGCCATGACGTGCTGCGGCTGATGACGCTACGCTCGAACGACCAGTTCAACACTACCGTTTACGGCTACGATGACCGCTTCCGCGGCATCAACGGCATTCGGACGGTAGTGCTATTGAACCGCTCGGACATCGACCGGCTTGGGCTCAAGGTGGGCCAGGCCGTGACCCTGCGCACCGTTGCCGACGACGGAGTCGACCGCCACCTTTCCGGATTGATCGTGGTCGCTTACGACATACCGGTTGGCTGCATCGGCGGCTATTATCCCGAATGCAACGTACTGCTGCCGGTTTGGCATTACGCAGTGGGCAGCAAGACCCCTGCAGCCAAGTCGATCCCGGTGACGATCCACAGCGACGGGGACGCGGTGCTTGAGCCTCAGATGGAATATGCCACCGGCTGATCATTCGTACCTGTGCGACTTCAGGAGTGTGACGATGGAGCAGACGTCAGCTGCCCGCTAGAGTGGATCCGTCGGGACCTGTCGTCCATCGATCTGGCGGCGTAACAGAGGGTGAGCGAGCGCCTATCAAGCCTCGTCGCTTCTAGGCCGCCGTCCTCTGTTCAGGTCCCGCAGAACGTCGCTGCTAAACGCTCGTGGGGGGAGGGGGGCTGCGCCAGATCCTCGGCTACCGGCTGTTCCTCGTAGGGCCTCGACTGCACATCCAGCATGCGCCTGAACGGCGCGTAGTCCGCGCCGTTCACGGCGGCCGCGATCATCGCCTCGACCTGATGGTTGTCCGAAATCACGCCCGACCATGTCGACGCCACGTTCGACGTCAATGTGAAGGGCACGATCTTCACGGTTCAAAAAGGCCTGAAGCTGATGGAGGCCGGCGGTTCGGTCATCCTCACCGGCTCGACCACAGGCGTCATGGGGAAGCCGGCATTTAGCGTCTATAGCGCCTCCAAGGCGGCGGTCCGCGCCCTGGCGCGCAGCTGGGCACAGGATCTGCGGGGCACGGGTATCCGGGTCAACGTCCTGTCGCCGGGTCCGACTTTGACCGAGCTTGCCGCCAAGGTCGTTGGCCGTGATGCCATGATCGAGATGGGGGCGACGACGCCAAGCGGACATGTTGGCGAGCCGTCAGAAGTCGCGGCCGCTGCTGCCTTCTTGGCATCATCGGACAGCAGCTTCATGACGGGCAGCGAGCTGTTTACCGACGGTGGCTCGGCGCGAAATTGACAAACTGCTCCAGCCCGCTTGATGTCGGCGGGCACAATCAAACCAGCTCCTGCCACACCGATAGCAGCCGCGACCTTCCTATCACCGCGCCACGCGATGATGATGCCGGAAGATCGACATGAACGAACGGCAGAAGTTCGGAAGTGGGGAATGGATCGTAGATGTCCGCTTTTGGGTCACCTTATCGGTACCTCATGCGGCGAGCCTGAAGATGGTTGCCCGATTTCGACCTTCCCGCTTGGCTTCATAAAGCGCGGCGTCGGCAGCTTGGATAAGCGTCGAGCCGTCACGCGCCATTGTGTCGTTCCATGTCGCAATGCCGAACGACATGCTGGTGGCTCCCAATGTACGCCCGTTCTGCTTGATGTTGAGTTCCGCAATGGCCAAGCGAACGGCTTCGACCCGGGCCATCAGCGCTTCGCTTGATGTGCCTGGCGCGATGACGGTGAACTCCTCGCCGCCGAAACGGCATACCACGTCGCCGTCACGGAAGCGGCTTTTCATCTCGGCAGCAACAGCCTGCAGCACGGCATCACCGGCATCGTGGCCGTGGTCGTCGTTGAATCGCTTGAAATGGTCGACGTCGCACATGACCATACTAAGCGGTGCACCCGAGCGTGCGGCTCGGGCGATCTCAAGCGTCATCGCCTCTTCCATGTAGCGTCGATTGAACAGGCCGGTCAGCGGGTCACGGATTGTCTGCTCGCGCAGGCTGCGCTGCAGGCGATGGTTGACGAGAGCGGACGCAATGTTCTCGGCGAGGACCGTCAGTCTGAAGCGGCTTTCCGCTCCCACCTGACCGCGAAGGTGGAGGACGCCAATCACCTCTCCGCCGGCAAGCAGCGGCTCGCAGTGATACACTTCCCCATGCGCTACGTGCGCGCACACGATGTCGTCGCCTGGCTGCGCTACCCAGTGTGCCTGCCCGCGGCGCAACGCCCAGCACTGATCGGGCGCAAAGCCGTCCGGCCCGGTTTCGAAATCGCCCCAACCGGCGATCGGGACGAGCAGATTGCGTGAATTGTTATGGGCATAGAGCGCCCCCGAGATACCAGGCAGGACACGCGGCACGAAGACGCGGATAATTTGCGCCAATTCGTCGTCCGTGCGAGCAGCTTGCATGCGGTGCGCCATTCCTCCGAGCAGTTCGATGACGTCGCTGCGCTCGCGCAATGCTGCCGCGGTTCGCTCGAGTGTCGTGTTCGCGACCTGCAGGCGCTGCTCGCCCCCGGCCTGATCTGCAACGGCAGCGGCGAGGCGATCAGCCATCGTGTTGTACCCGCGTGCCAGCCGCGCGAATTCGCTCGACCCCATGACCGTCTCGATGCGGACGTGTTCGCCGTCGGCAAGGCCGGTCATCGCCCGCAGCATCGTGGCGAGCGGCTTGTGGATCGCGCGGATGATAAGCGACAAGCCTACGAGTATCAGCAGCGCGACTACAAGCGCACCGATAACGGCCGACCGCTTGCCTACGGTCAAGCGTTGCTCTGCCGCAGCCTGCCGGGCCTGTTGAAGGACGCGTTCTTGATCAAGAAAGGCCCGCGCGCGGACGCTAATCGCATCCATCAGCTCGCGGCCGCGACCACTTGATATGATAGCGAGGGCACCAACAAAGTTTTTGCGGCGGCCAAGTTCGAGCGGCTGCCGGAGGATATCGATACGCCGACCCACAAGGTCAGCGATCTCGCGGGCGCGGGCGTTTTGCACAGGGTTGTCGCGCGTTAGCCTGACAACCTGCACGATCTTCTCTGCCGCATTGGCCGTCGCCGACACGAAGGAGGAGGCATAAGCCTGGTCGTGGGTCAGCACGAAGCCGCGCTGTCCCGACTCAGCGTCTCGCAGGTTTTCTAGCGCCTCCTCGGTAACCTCGATCACAGTGGCTGAATGGTTCACCCCGACGAAGCTCTGCCGCGTCTGGTGCGAGGCGTCGACGAGCAGGCCAGCGAGTGCCGCAACGGTGACCAAGACGATCAAGCCCAACGCGGTTATTCGGGATGCCAGTGAAGATAACATGCTCGAGGGGACTAATCGAGGTTGTTTAGCAGTTCGTTAGCAAGCGCGCCACAGCGACGCGCCGATCAATCGGAGCAGTGGCAGCGGGCCTCTCCGGCCGCCCGCCCACATGAACGATCGACCGGTTTCCGGAACTCTTGAGGGCGGCTTGAACGACCGTAATTGAGCCGACAACTGCGGCAATTCGCAGTCGCGACCGGATTGCTTGGTGCGGTGATGGCGTTCGGCAGGGCAGTGGATGGGGCACGGCGTCGATCGCAAGGAAGGCCGCCCCGATCGAGCAGGCTGTTCGTTGATGCCATTTGAGGAGAAAACCATGTCTCAAGTGAGGAAGCCGGCGAACGCAGTCGATGACAGCACCACTGTGGGCGCGGCACCGGCGACGCCGTCCGAGGATCAGAAGGTCGCGGAGATGGAGAAGGTACAGGAGGAGGCGGCTGTCGTGCGGGAAGAAGACGGCGGGTACCAATAGCCGCGCTCTGCATTGCGAGCGGCGTAAACGCCGCACCGAGTTAATGCCAGCCATGAAGCTATTTGCCTTCGATCGTATACGATCGGGCGACAGCCCTCAGCTTCGTGAGCCAATCACAGGAGTGATCGAGTTGTCGGACGAGCTTCAGGACCGCAAGGACGACATCGATCTTTCGGAAAACGAGGAGGAAGCAGTCGATGAGCGTGAAGCGGCAAGCGCTCAGGTCATCCACGAAGTCGTCCGGCGGCACGGCGATGAGGAGTTGGAAAGGCCAACTGCGTCGCTGATCTGGTCTGGATTGGCCGGCGGGGTCGCGATCAGCACTTCCATCTTGGGTGAGGCGCTGCTTGAAAGCAAGCTTCCGGTCACCCAATGGTCGTCGCTTGTGGCGAGCATGGGCTACACTCTGGGCTTCCTTATCGTCGTCCTGGGTGGTCTGCAGCTCTTTACGGAGAGTACGCTCTCGGCTGTCCTTCCGGTCGCGACCCATCCAGGTCGCCGTAACATTGGTCGGTTGCTGCGTTTGTGGGTTCTCGTGTTCATCGCGAATATGGCCGGCACGATGCTGATCGCCTGCCTCAACAACTACGGACTGATCGGTGCTCCCGAACATCGAACAGCGATGCTGACCTTGTCACGAAGGCTGCTTGAGCACGATTTCGTCGAGACGGTGAAGCTCGCCATCCCCGCAGGCTTCCTTATGGCTGCGGTTCCGTGGGTAATGCCATCTTCCAAGGGTCAGCAGTTCTGGGTGGTGTTCGTCCTCACCTACTTCATTGCTGTAGGCGGCTTTGCGCATGTCGTCGCGGGCTCAGGCGAGGCGTGGCTCCTGACATTCGCCGGCGAGACGTCGTTCACACATGCTGCTTTCGGGATGATCCTGCCAGCGCTGATCGGCAACGTCATCGGCGGTACGGGCCTGTTCGCGCTTCTCGCACATGCACAGGTCAAGCAGGAACTCTGAGGAGCGGGTTGAGCGTTGCCGCTCATTCGCTGGAGACTACTGGCAACCCTTAGAGAGCGTGAACAAGTGTCCGCTTTCCAAGCACCGTATCCCCGCATCGAATGTCGTCTTGGGGGTCCTGGCGGCCGCTGGCTGCCCGGCGGGTAGCGACCCACGTTCTGTCGTTCAGGTCGGTGGCCGAGTTTGCCGGTACCTGCTGCCCTCCATCCGCGATCGGTCGCTCCTGCCTTAAGCGAGCAGCAGCCGGTCGGTGCCGCAGAGACAGGCATGGGTGCTAAGGCAACATAAATCCCTTGAATTCGACGAAAGGGAAGGCTCGGCGGGTCCGCCCAAGGGGGGCGCCCGTTAAGGAGGGTTCAAGAGTAGGCGTTCCGCAATGCGCCATGTTCTTATCATCGAAGACGAATCGATGATTGCGGAGCACTTAGCGGCGCTTGCCGAGGATGGAGGGGCCACGTCGATCGAAGTCACCACCGCGGAGCGCCAAGCGGTCGAGGCGGCGCGAGCGACGACCCGACATCATCCTGGCCGACGTACGCCTGCAGGAAGGGAACCGGCCCAGCAGCCGTCGCGGCAATTCAAAGCGAGCTCGGAGACGTTCCTGTCATCTTCATCACCGGCAGCTCGACGGAGTGTCAGCCTCGTAGTGCTGCAGCCATTGTGCTGACCAAGCCCATCGACAACGCGGCCGTGCTCAGCGTGTTCAGGCAGCTGGCGCCGATCTAGGGCCATCCTTGCCGAACGGACCGATCAATTTCCTGTATTCGGCCTCTGGTTGCCCGTAGCCATCGCCAGCCAGTTCCTCGAGCTTGTGCCGATCGAGGATGCGAACGCGGCCGCGCGTCGATCGGATCATGCCGGCGCCCTCCAGCACGTGCAGCGACACGGTCACTCCGGAGCGCTCGGCGGCAATCATCATTGCCATAAATTCGTGCGTCAGCGGGATCTCGTCGCTGTCATGCCGGTCGTGGCACATTAGCAGCCACCGCGCGAGCCGTGCTTCGATGCGTTGGTGCGCATTCGACACAGCGCTTTGAGCGGTTTGAACGAGGAAAGTCTGGACGTAGCGCAGCAGCATCGTTCGCAAGGTGGCGCTCTGATCCATCGCCGACAGGAATTCAGCCGCCTCGATCCTCAAGCCGCCATGCCCATTCACCTGAATGAAGATCTCATGCGGCGAGCTACTCGCGCCCAGCAGAAGCGGCACCCCAGCGAAGCCATCGCGCCCGAAGATGCCGACTTCGGTGCGGCCGTGATCGGCTGTCATCATTACGACCGAGGTGACGCCCCCTTCGGGGAACCAGACAGTTTCGATTGGCTTGCCGAGCGCGACCAGCACTTGTTCCTTATGCAGCTGTTCGCGCCTCAGATGCGGCTTGAGCAGCGCCAGATCGTCGCTCGACAGGGCGTCGAGCAGGATATTTGTCGTGTAACGTTCGGCTGGATGCGGCACGCGCGCGCCCCGTAGTTCGGGGCGAAAGCGCGATGGTCCTTCAGCCGCTCGCGCCCTGATCGTTGGCGAGCGATGTGACGGAGATAGGAGCGATGTCGCCGCTTACGACCCCCAAGACGGGATTTGTGTGGCATATCGCACAATCGCCGGCGTCGACGTGCCGGGAAGCACGGCGCCGGCAATAAGCGTCCGGGCTGAAGATCGGCGCGGCGCCTAACCTTTCGCAATCCTGAATGTGGCGTGTCCAACAGAGGGTGGCCGCTCCCCGCGATTACATAGAAAATCGGGACAGATCAGAGTTCAGGCGAGCCACGGATCATGACGGACGAGCAGACCTACTACTATCGGCGTGCCGAAGCCGAGCTGGAGCAAGCGCAACGGGCGTGCGATCCACGTGCGGTTCGCGCCCATTATCAGCTTGCTGAAGCGTATCTGGGACGCGTTGCCGCACCGAGGGAGGACGCCAGCGAAGGCCGAACGCAGTGAGGTCGGCGATGGCTGATCCCCGGCTGCCGGCAACGACCGGCGACCTGCTGCTGCGTGAGACGCACCACCGGTGCAGCAACGATCTGCAGCTGATCGTGAGCTTGCTGTCGCTGCAGAGCCGTCGCGTGGACAGCGAGGAGGCGCGCGCCGCGTTGAGCGACGCCGCCCAGCGGGTCGCGGTGCTCGCCCGTGCGCGGGCTGCGATGTTGAACGGAGGGTCGCCCAGCTTGGAGGCCGCGCTGGGTCAGCTATGCGAAGCGCTGCACTCCCATGCCGAGGCGCGCTCGATCCTCGTGACGTTCCGCGTCGAACAACCTGTGGGCCGCTTGCCCGCCGAGCGGCTCAACCCGCTCACGCTGGTCGTCAACGAGTTGATGACGAATGCGATCAAGCACGCCTTTGAGGAAGGCACCTCCGGACACATCACGGTGACAGTTGGCCGCAGCGCTCAGGGCGACGTGATGGTGACCGTCGACGATGATGGCCTGCCGTTCCCGGAGTCATCCGCACCAGACGGTAGCGGAATGGGGCTCGGTCTCGCCAAGCGACTGATGGCGTCCATCGACGGCCTGCTGATCGCGCCGACCGGACCGTCCAAACTCTTCGAACTTAGGGTCCCGAGCGAACACAGGCAGGTGCTGGCATGACCATCGATGGCCATCGTTCGGCCTTGCAAGGCACAGCGTTTGCCAGATTCAGAATGCTATCTGCCGAGGACCGGCAGGCACTCGTCGAGATCGCCACAGCACCACGTCGGTTCAGGGCAGGTATCGACCTAGTGTCAGAAGGTGTTCGCACTGACGCCGTATTCGTCGTCACCGAAGGTTGGGCGTGCCGTTACAAGATGACGCGAGATGGCGCACGCCAGATCACCGGGCTCGTGGTGCCTGGCGACGTGTGCAATCTTGACTCCTTCATGCTTTCTCAGGTGAATTTTGGCGTAAGGACGCTGACAGCGGGATCGGCGGTCGGACTGCCGCGCGAGCGCGTCCAGGCGCTCGCGGCCGAGCGCTCCGCCATTGCCCGAGCATTCACTTGGTTCACAATCGTCGAGAATGCGGTTTTGAGCGAATGGGCGCTGTCACTGGGCCGGCAGACAGCGCGCGAGCGGCTGGCGCGTCTGTTGTGCGAACTAGCCATGCGTCTCGGTGGCACAAGTGGGGACGCGCCCAGCTACGAATTGCCTGTCACCCAGGAGCAACTGGCCGACGCACTCGGCCTTACCTCGGTGCACGTTAATCGCACCCTGCAGCAGCTTCGGGCGGATGGGTTGGTCGCGATCGAAGCCCGTCGGGTCACCTTGCCGGACCTGGCGGCGCTGCGCAGGGTTGGCGACTTCGACGGCGCGTATCTGCATGCCGAAGTGTCTTAAAGCTCGAAAGGGAGCTGGGCGAGGCAAGCCATCTAAGTGACGCGAGATAAATCCCTTCATCAAAGGGCGGCTATTCATCTCGATGTGCTGACAGCTGCTGGGAAAAAAGCTCCCAATCTCGGTCGCTCCCCAATGATGCTGGCCCCAGTTCAAGCGGTCGATCCGCTCACATGAACGGACGGCAGGTGTCGGGCAGCGGAAAGCGGCGCGTGAATGGCCGGGATTGGGTCGGTCACCCCTGAGCGGTCGGTCGCCGCTCGACCATTTCGACCCTTCTCCGAGGTCGTTGCGATCTCCCAACCCGCTGCCTTCGGAGCCTCGCGGCTTTCCCGTTTCTTCGTCTCGACCAATCCATTTCGGTAAAAAGGGGCTGAACGGCGGGGGTTAGCTTGATCGGCGGCTCTGTATTCCCATCACGGGTTCGTCTGTGGGAACGGTAAGAATCGGCACAGACGGCGACATCGCTCCGCTCGCTCCAGTCCTCAAGCCGAAGATATGTCCACTGCTTTGATGAAGCGCTTATATTTACCAGGTTGTTGTCGCTGCTTGCGACCGGCTATGAACATCCTGTCGCCTTGGCGATAGCTCCCATGATGTACCGAGAATGATGATGACCACTGAGACCAACACCGTTGAACTTGCAACCGAGCTGACCATTGCGTGGCTTGGGAATCCCAACACCCGTACGTCGGCCGATGATGTTCCTGCATTTCTCAAGTCGATGCACGAGGCTGTCATCAGCCTCAGCTCGGAACCGGGTGAAACCGAAAGCAAGGACGCTCCCGCTGAATACATCCCGGCGGTGTCGGTCCGTAAATCACTGGCGAGCCGCGACCACATCATCTCGATGCTCGACGGCAAGCCTTACAAGACGCTGCGCCGTCATCTGGCAACCAATGGCCTGACGCCTGAGGAATACCGCACGCGCTATAACCTGAAGCCCGACTATCCGATGGTCGCTGAGGCCTATAGCGAGAGCCGTCGCGCGATGGCACACAAGATCGGGCTTGGTCGTAAGACCGGCGCCGAAGCCAATGCCTCTGCGCCCGCTGCGGACGCAGCACCAAAGTCCAAGCGCGCCAGCAAAGCCGGTGCGGTCGCCGACGCAAAATAACGAGACACCGCACGCAGAACCCCCTCGGCAACCAGACCCAGATGGAGCGCGCTTTTTCGTCAGGGCAGGCATGCCAGCCCTGACGAAAAGAGAGCCGGTTTTCTCATAAAGACCGGGCCAGAGACGGGCTAAGGCTCATTGTTTGGGGCGCGTGGGTTTCGTCAAATATTGGGATACTGTTGCCTGTGAGGCACAGCGCCAGCCATGCGCTAGAAATCTCTATGCTGCTGATTCTGTTTAGTTAATTTCGTTGATTTGGTAAGGATGGTCGCGAGGGCTTGCAAGATAATCCAAACCTTTCAGATAATTAGCTAAATGCAAATGAAATTCGGAGAATGACCAAGCGGACGCATGATTTTAAATTTGTAGCATATCGGTATTGACGCGTAGGTATTTTATCTATGACATTTCTCCTGAAGCCGCGGCACATGATAGTCGCGGAACACAGGGGAAGACATGTTAAAGCAGTCGGTATCGCCACTTGCGCTTGCCAGCGCTCTGATGATGTTTGCCGCACCCGCTTGGGGTGCACAAGTAACTAACTCAGCCACTCAGTCGGGCAACGAAGAGCAGGATGGGATAGGCGCCGAGACGAACGACAGGACCAAGTCCGTTGTTGCGCGCGCCTCGGACACCCGTGCGGCTGCCATCAGGGGCCAAGCCACCACGACGGACGACGGGGTGCTGATCGTCACGGGGACACGTATTGCGCGGCCAAACACCACCTCGGCCTCCCCGATCACGTCAGTCACTGCCCAAGACATCCAGGCTCAGGGCCCGCTCAACGTTGAAGAAGTACTCAATCGCCTCCCCCAGATCGCGCCGGACAGCCAGCAGAATTATCAGGACTCAGAAGGCTCCCAACGCATCAAGCTGCGCAGCCTTGGGTTCGAGCGCACGCTTGTCCTTCTCGATGGCAAGCGGCTTGGTACGCAGAACGGGCAGGACACCAACATCATTCCGGCCGCACTTTTGGAACGGGTGGATGTCCTGTCCGGCGGTGCCTCATCGGTATACGGATCAGACGCTGTATCAGGTGTGGTCAACTTCATCCTGCGCAAGGATTTTGATGGGCTGAGGATCGACGGTAACTACAACTTCTACAATCATAATAACCGCGAAACGTTTGTTACGCCGCTTGCGCGAACTAATGGGTTCCCAACGCCTTTGGGACTGACCAACGATGGCGGCCGTGCCGACATCACGGTAACCGTCGGCAAGAAGATGCTCGATGATCGCCTGCGTGTATCAGCCTTCTTCAACTACCGAACTGCCGATCAAGTTAATTATAGTGACCGATCTTATTCGCCTTGCTATATTCAGGAGACGGCCCGCAACGGTCCGGTAGCTTGCACGCCCCTTTCAACTTACTCATCCAGCGGATACATCCAGCCCCGCAGCGGTACATCGCTCGGGCAAGGCTTCGTCAACAATCCTGATGGCTCGCGCAGCTTTGTCCGCTTTGGCGCCGGGCGTGGCAATGCTGCAAACCCCTATGAATTCACGCCGATCCAGCGCGAATCAGAAAGTTTTACCGGCGGCGGCTTCTTCAACTTCAGAATTGCGCCCGAGGTAGAAGTCTACGCCGATGCAATCTGGTATCGCAATGAGTCGCGCAATGGCTCTCCGCTACGCGTCTATAGCTACACAGTGTTTGGTGCGACGCCGTATCAGGTCAATTGCGACAATCCATTTCTCTCCGCCGGACAGGCGACGACACTATGTGGCGTTAACGCGGGCAGGGCGGGGACTTCTGCTCCTCTCGATGTCCGCTACCGGTTTGACAGCCAGCCGCTTCTCACCAGCACCTTCATCAACAAGGGCATTCGAGCCACTGGCGGGGTTCGCGGCGCGATCGGCGAAGCGTGGACCTATGACGTTGGCGGCGTCTACGCCTTCAACCGCCGTGACACGATCCTGGCGCCGTTCTCGGATCCGGTTCGCGTCAATCGCGCCTTGGATGTCGTGAACGTTAACGGCGTTCCCACTTGCCGCGCAGTCGTCACGGGCACCGATCGCGCCTGCCTGCCCTTCGATGCATTTCGTGCTGGCTTCAATAATGATGCCGCAATTGACTACCTGTTTTCCGGCGCAACCGACGGGGCTGTCAACTCTGGTGGCGAGCTGTACAACGTCATTTCGACCGTCACCGGTGACCTGGGTAAATATGGTATCACCTCGCCATGGGCACAGGACGGCTTAGCTATCGCGCTGGGTGCCGAGTATCGCGAGGACCGCTTCTTCTCGGGCTCGAACGACGCCTATCGGGTCGTAAATGGCGACAACGATGCAGACCTTCGCCAGCACGTCTGGGAGTCGAACATCGAACTACAGGCGCCGTTGATGCAGCAGCAGCGCTTCGCCCACCTGCTCCAGGTGAACGGTGGTTTCCGCGTGTCGAAGTATAGCACCAATCCGTCGACCTTCACGACGTGGAAGGCTGAAGGACTGTATGCTCCAGTGCGAGACCTGACGTTCCGCGTTTCCTACAACAAAGCACAACGTGCGCCGACGGTGATCGAAATTCGGCAGGCGACCCAGAATACTTTCCGTACGACGGGTGTGCTTGATTTCTGCGGCCCCACGGTGAACGCCAATGGGACGCGTAGTGCGCCGATCGCGTCGCGGGAAACGTGTCGCGCGACGGGTTTGGCTGATGCGCTGTATGGCAGCGAAACCCTACTTTGTCCCGATAACGCCTGCACCGTGCGCTCGGGTGGCTGGACCGCTGACCCGGAGACCGCGTACACGCTGACCTATGGCTTGGTCGTGCAGCCCAGCTTCATCCCTGGGCTCGTCTTTTCGGTCGATCGGTATCAAATACGGCTGAACGGCTCGCTGGGCTATCAACAGGCCGATTATTTTGCCGAAGGCTGTGTGGCATCGAACGGCGATCCGTTCTTCTGCCGTGGCATCGTGCGTGATCCTGCCACGGGAGTGCTCTACAATCCCGCAGGAACCAACCCCGCGTCCGGCTTCTTCCGTGAAGGCACGACTAACCTGTTCAGGACGCTTGCCAATGGCTGGGATTTCCAAGGGCAGTATACGCTGCGTATGCAGCAGGCTGGTCGCTTGGACTGGGGCTTCAACGGATCGTTGACAACGCTGGCGGGCGCACAGGATTCACCGTTGCGCCCCCAGTATAATTGCGCTGGTTATTTCTCCAACGGCATCTCATGCGGTCAGCTGATCCCGAAGTGGTCGCACACCCTCCGTACGACATACACGACGCCGGATTCGGTGTTCAACATCTCGTTCAACTGGCGTCACACCGGCCCCCTTACCAGCGCTGACAACTCCGGGGACCCCACGATCGGAGGAACGGCTGCCCGTCGCCGCACGACGTATTTTCGGATTGGTGCGCAAGACTTCTTCGATGTGTCCATGGCGTTCAATGTCTCGCGACAGTTTGCGCTACGTCTTGCTGCCAACAACGTGCTCGATCGTGATCCACCGATCATTCAGAACTCACGTCAGGCGGCGCTGACGTTCAACAATACACTGCCACAACGCTACGACGCGTTGGGACGCCAGATCATCTTCGGTGTGACAGTAAATTTTTAAAGAACAAGTCCATCGTCTAAGGCTGAAGTGGGTCACTGGTTGGGAGTGACCCACTTCAATCGTGATGATTGTGTTGTCTCTGTATTGATTGGGAGATGCTAAGTCTAAACTTTAACCAAGTAGATCCCCAGGGCGCAGTCGGCAAAATATACACGGACGACTGCAAGCAGAGTCAGCAGCACCAGTGCGGCAATGCCGCGGTCGTGCCAGCCCGCGAACGCTACAAGTAGCTCGTTGCAGGCAATCAGCCGATCGTGCCGAAACAATCGGCCCGCCTGATGCTGTGTCCGGCGAGCGCTCGCTAATGCCTCTCTCATCCACACATCTTAAAATAAGACATGAGCAAGCCAAGACGGCGCTGTTCGATCCGATTGATCAAGCCGTACCTGTATCTAAGTCGTCTCCCTACAATGTAGTCACCCAAGAGCGCGAGAGGGCGATCTTCCCAGGGCCGCGGAAATACGAGGTTAAAGCGCACGTCTTTTTCTTCAGCTTCCTGACCAATCCGGTCCGCTATGCTGAGTTAATCTCAGATACGATCACCGTCGATGTCACCGAACGACAGGTGAGCAACCCCGAGGTCTAGCGACCTTTCGCCTGCGTGGATGCGTTTCGGTCAAAGTACCGTATCGTCTAAGGCGACCATAAATGACGTTTCACATGCAGAATGAACAAATGGCAGGAAGTGGGAAGTGGGCAGGCGGCGTCGAATGACCGTTTCTGGGTCGTGCCGGCAACAGAGATCTCTGAAGTCACCTTATCGTGACCCCGCTCCTCCGTTTTCATGAAACGGTAAATTAGCAGTTAGTCCCCATGCTGCG
>NZ_CAMLAC010000012.1 GCF_946477935.1 uncultured Sphingomonas sp.
ATGGTGGCGACGCGCCACCAGGGGGCGACCCCGCGAACCGGGGCAGGGGAGCGGCCGGCCGATGTGCCATACGCGGCCGTGGATGCCATAACCCGCGCCTCCAGCCCCGGTGGTGGTTCAACCGCAGGCCACCAGGCGACGAGGCCCGCCATCGTCTGGCGCCACCAGGCGACCTGCGCGGCAAAATCGCGATCGGCAAGCGCGCGGCGCGTGGCGGCGGCGCGTTCCTCGCCCTCCAGCAGATCCAACGCCAGATCGGCGGCGGTCATGTCGGGATCGACGGGTTCAGTGGTCGCCATCGAGGCAGGGCCTCAAGCGCGCGAGACGGCGATGCACCCAGCTTTTCACCGTGCCCAGCGGCAGCGTCAGCCGGCGGGCGATTTCCGGATAGCGGACGCCGTCAAAGAAGGCGATGCGGATCGCCTCGCGCTGGCGCGCCTCCAATGTGCCCAGACAGGCCTGGAGCCGGGCGATCGTTTCCTTGTCGACCAGCTCGTCGATAGGCGCCTGCGCGGGGTCGGGCAGCGCGAGCGCCGCATCATCGATCGGATCGGATGGATGGCGGCTGCGACCGCGCTGCCAATCGATCGCGCGGTTGCGGGTGATCGTGGCCAGCCAGGTGATCGGGCTGGCGCGCCCCGGCTCGAAAGCGCCGGCCCTTCGCCAGATAATGACATAGACGTCGTGCAACACATCCTCCGCATCCTGGCGATCACCACAGATACGAAGGCAGATGCCGAACAGCTTCGCTGACGTCAGACGATAAACGGTGCGAAAGGCTTCGCGATCCTCGTTGCCGGTCGCGACCAGCGCTTCCATCAGACGCGCGCGTGCCGACGCCGCGTGATCCTGCCGATCTCCTGCCACGCAACGCAAGCTAAACTCGATCAATTTTGCCGGCAAGATGCGCGAGCGTACCCAAAAAGTATCGTTGCTCAGATATATACGCAGGACAGCGGCGCCGGTCCCGGCATGCGCGAATACCGCGACCATCCGATAGCTGACCGTCCGGCGATCAGGGATGTCACAATTGCCTTCACGGGCGCTTTATGGCATTATCGTGACGGCCGGGAGACCCCGGATACAGGTGGCCCCCGGCTCCTTTTGGAGAGGACAGGCCATGACTGTAATCAAATCCGTTGGACACCATGCAGCCGTCGTGGCGGCGGGCGCCGCCGTGCTCGCAAGCGCGATGTTCGTTGCGCGCTTTGCGGCAGACGCGGTGATCTACGCATCCGAAATGCTGATCCGATAAGGCGGCATCGTTCCGATATGAAAAAGGCCGAGGTGCGGTTGCCCGCCCCCCGGCCCGTCATGTCCACACTGGTGGACGACGCTGTACGTGTTCGGATCGCGCTTATTTGGAGCGTTCGACCTGCTCGAAATCGAGTTCGACCGGCGTGGCGCGGCCGAAGATCGACACGGAAACCTTGACCTTCGACTTGTCGAAATCCAGTTCCTCGACCACGCCGTTGAAGCTGGCGAAGGGGCCTTCGAGCACCTTGACCGCGTCGCCGATCTCGTAGTCGACCTTGACCTTGTGCTTCGGTGCGGCGGCGGCTTCTTCCTTGGAATTCAGCATCCGCGTGGCTTCGCTTTCGCTGATCGCCTGCGGCTTGCCGCTGGAACCAAGGAAGCCGGTGACCTTGGGCGTGTTCTTGACGAGGTGGTAGACCTGGTCGGTCATGTCGAGTTTGGCGAGCACGTAGCCGGGCATGAACTTGCGCTCGACCGCGATCTTCTTGCCGCGGCGGGCTTCGGTCACCGTCTCAGTCGGTACCTCGATCTGCTCGACCAGTTGCTCCAGCCCCATGCGGGCGGCTTCGGCCATGATCGAGTCGCGGACCTTGCCCTCGAACCCGGAATAGGCGTGAATGATGTACCAGCGCGCCATCGGCGTGACCTTTACTGAGCGAGGCTGAGCAGGGCGCGGACGAGCGCTTCGAAGAACGAATCGACGCCCAGGAAGAAGATCGCGAGGATCGTCGTCATGATGACGACCATGACGCCGGTCATCACGGTTTCGCGCCGGGACGGCCACACGACCTTCTTGGTCTCGGCCTTGACCTGGTTGATGAACTCGATCGGGGTCGTCTTTGCCACGGTTGCTCGCACCCTTGGATGGAGATGACGACGGAGGCGTGAAGCCCCGACCGCCGCCCCG
The DNA here is from genome assembly GCF_946477935.1 of uncultured Sphingomonas sp. Classification (GTDB taxonomy): domain Bacteria; phylum Pseudomonadota; class Alphaproteobacteria; order Sphingomonadales; family Sphingomonadaceae; genus Sphingomonas. The sequence goes on from NZ_CAMLAC010000012.1 coordinate 2,165, forward strand.
TCGGAGCAAGCGGGCGGACACCACCACCGCTGTCGGATGAAACACGGATGTAGCCGTGCCTTGGATCAGGCGCAAGGGGGCTGGAGAAGCGTCCTCGCCCGGTGCCCGTGCCCGGCTGCGCCCGTCAGTGACCGTAGCGTTTGATGCCACGGCGGCGCAGCTTGTCGCGGTGCCGCTTGCGAAGGGTGGCAATGACAAAGGGGGCGCCGAGCACGACGATGCCGCCGATGATGCCGTAGGCGACGATTTCGCGCGTAATTTCAAACATGGTTATCGTCTTTTGCAGGCGACAATGATCTTGTCATCCCAAAAAGGAACGCATTCCTGTTGTAAATTGCTCGGCCGCAACACGCGTTGCGTGCTTCGGATCGGCCTGTCGCCACATGCTGTCGCGAAATGGCAGGAGTGGAGGGACTCGAACCCACGGCCCTCGGTTTTGGAGACCGATGCTCTACCAACTGAGCTACACTCCTAGCCTGCGGCGGCCCTTAGCCCGCGTTTCGGGGGAGGGCAAGCGGTGCTTTTCGCTGCAGAGGCAAATTTCGGATGTGACAGGGGGTGCGCCGCCGGCCTGCGCTGCCGTTGACGCTATACGTGCAACGGCGTATAGGCGCGGCTGCCCGAAGGGGGATCCTCCGGAGGGCAAGCTTGAACATTGCTGGATGCATTTATGGGCCTGGACGGTGGTGAAAAGCCGGCCACAGCCCCTTTTTGTATTCCGATGTGCTGTGAAGGCTCCAGCAAAGTAACCCACGAGATGAGGTGAAGGCTTCAATGCCCACGATCAACCAGCTGGTCCGCAAGGGCCGCGAACCGCAGAAGGCCAAGTCCAAGGTCCCTGCGATGGAGCAGAACCCGCAGAAGCGCGGCGTCTGCACCCGCGTGTACACGACGACCCCGAAGAAGCCGAACTCGGCTCTGCGCAAGGTGGCCAAGGTTCGCCTGACCAACCAGCGCGAAGTCATCAGCTACATTCCGGGCGAAGGCCACAACCTGCAGGAGCACTCGGTGGTGCTCATCCGCGGCGGCCGTGTGCGCGATCTTCCCGGCGTTCGCTACCACGTCCTGCGCGGCGTGCTCGATACGCAGGGCGTCAAGGATCGTCGTCAGTCCCGCTCCAAGTACGGCGCGAAGCGTCCGAAGTAAGCCGGTCGGGCCTGCGCCAAGCAGGCATCTGGACCATCCAAGGCTGAAGATTTGTAAGGAAATACGAGAATGGCTCGTCGTCGTCGTCCCGAAAAGCGGGAAATCCTGCCCGATCCCGTCTATGGGGATCAGGTTCTGTCGAAGTTCATGAATTCGGTCATGCTGGACGGCAAGAAGTCCGTCGCCGAGCTGATCGTGTACAGCGCGCTCGAAACCGTCGAGACCCGCGCCAAGCGCGAGCCGCTGGGCGTGTTCCACGATGCGCTGAACAACATCAAGCCGGGCATCGAGGTCCGTTCGCGCCGCGTCGGCGGTGCGACCTACCAGGTGCCGGTCGAGGTGCGCCCCGAGCGCGCCCAGGCGCTGGCGATCCGCTGGCTGATCTCGGCCGCGCGTTCGCGTTCGGAGAACACCATGTCGGCGCGCCTGTCGGGCGAACTGATGGACGCCGCGAACAATCGCGGCAACGCGGTCAAGAAGCGCGAGGACACGCACCGCATGGCGGAAGCGAACCGCGCATTCAGCCACTACCGCTGGTAAAAGGGTCGGTGCCGGCGGTCTTCCGCTGGTAACGCATGCTACCTATATCGAGGGGAGCCGGGCCGACCGGCTCCCCCGCACGCTTGAGGAAGATCGATCATGGCCCGCAGCCATCCGCTCGACAGATATCGCAACATCGGCATCATGGCCCACATCGATGCCGGCAAGACGACCACGACCGAGCGCATTCTTTATTACACCGGCAAGTCCTACAAGATCGGCGAAGTGCATGAAGGCACCGCGACGATGGACTGGATGGAGCAGGAGCAGGAGCGCGGCATCACCATCACGTCGGCCGCGACGACCTGTTTCTGGAGCGCTGACGAGGGCAAGGGCCTCGAGCATCGCATCAACATCATCGACACGCCCGGCCACGTCGACTTCACCATCGAAGTCGAGCGTTCGCTCCGCGTCCTCGACGGTGCGGTCGCGTGCTTCGACGGCGTCGCCGGCGTCGAGCCGCAGTCCGAGACCGTGTGGCGTCAGGCCGACAAGTACGGCGTGCCGCGCATGTGCTTCGTCAACAAGCTGGACCGCACCGGCGCGGACTTCTATTTCTGCGTCAACTCGATCATCGAGCGTCTGGGCGCGCGTCCCGCCGTCCTGTATCTGCCGATCGGCATCGAGGGCGGTTTCAAGGGCCTGGTTGACCTGGTCGAGAACCGCGCGATCATCTGGCTGGAAGAGAGCCTGGGCGCCAAGTTCGTCTATCAGGACATCCCCGAGGACATGGCAGAAAAGGCCGCGAAGTATCGCAGCGACCTGATCGAAATGGCCGTGGAGCAGGACGATGCGCTGATGGAAGCGTATCTCGAGGGCAACGAGCCGAGCGTCGCCGATCTCAAGAAGCTGATCCGCAAGGGTACGCTGGAGATGGCGTTCGTGCCGGTCGTCTGCGGCTCGGCATTCAAGAACAAGGGCGTTCAGCCGCTGCTCGACGCAGTGGTCGACTATCTGCCGTCGCCGCTCGACGTGCCTGCGATCAAGGGCGTGAAGCTGGACGGCGAAACGCCGGACGAGCGTCCTTCGTCGGACACCGAGCCGTTCTCGGCGCTGGCGTTCAAGATCATGAACGACCCGTTCGTCGGCACCCTGACCTTTGCGCGCATCTATTCGGGCAAGCTCGAATCCGCCTCGACCGTGCAGAACTCGGTCAAGGACAAGAAGGAAAAGGTCGGTCGCATGCTGCTGATGCATGCGAACAGCCGCGAGGACATCCAGGAAGCCTATGCCGGCGACATCGTCGCACTGGCGGGTCTGAAGGACACCACGACCGGCGACACGCTGTGCGCGCAGTCGGCTCCGATCATCCTGGAGCGCATGGAGTTCCCCGAGCCCGTCATCGAGCTGTCGGTGGAGCCAAAGACCAAGGCAGACCAGGAGAAGATGGGCGTCGCGCTCAATCGCCTGGCACGCGAAGACCCGTCGTTCCGCGTTTCGTCGGACGCCGAGTCGGGTCAGACCATTATCAAGGGGATGGGCGAACTCCACCTCGAGATCCTGGTCGACCGCATGAAGCGCGAGTTCAAGGTCGAGGCCAATGTCGGCGCTCCGCAGGTCGCGTATCGCGAGTATCTGAAGAAGCCGGTCGATATCGACTACACGCACAAGAAGCAGTCGGGCGGCACCGGCCAGTTCGGTCGCGTCAAGGTGAAGCTGTCGCCGGGCGAGCGTGGCAGCGGCTTCGTCTTCAAGGACGAAATCAAGGGCGGTAATATTCCCAAGGAATATATCCCCGCGATCGAGAAGGGCTTCCGCGAAACCGCGGAAACCGGTTCGCTGGTCGGCTTCCCGATCATCGACTTCGAGGTCCTGCTGTATGACGGCGCGTACCACGACGTCGACTCGTCGGCGCTGGCGTTCGAAATCTGTGCCCGCGGCGCGATGCGCGAAGCGGCCCAGAAGTCGGGCATCACGCTGCTCGAGCCGGTCATGAAGGTCGAGGTCGTCACCCCGGAGGACTATCTGGGCGACGTGATCGGCGACATGAACAGCCGTCGTGGCCAGATCCAGGGCACCGACACGCGCGGCAACGCGCAGACGGTCGAGGCGATGGTCCCGCTGGCGAACATGTTCGGTTATGTGAACGCGCTCCGCTCGTTCACCCAGGGCCGCGCGCAGTTCAGCATGCAGTTCTCGCACTATGACGAAGTTCCGCAGAACGTGGCGGACGAGGTCAAGGCGAAGCTGGCGTAATCTCTCTGTTGCGGGGGTGGTCGGGTTACCGGACCATCCCCCGCGCAGGGCTGGCATTCGTTGCAAACACCCGCTATGTGGCCGCGTTCGCGTGGCCCCGTCGGCGGCACCGAATTCGAATCAGAAGGTAGGAAAATGGCAAAGGCAAAATTCGAGCGGACCAAGCCGCACCTCAACATCGGCACCATCGGCCACGTCGACCACGGCAAGACCTCGCTGACGGCTGCGATCACCAAGGTTCTGGCCGACAACGTCGCCGGCAACGCTGCGGTCGATTTCGCCAACATCGACAAGGCTCCGGAAGAGCGCGAGCGCGGCATCACCATCTCGACCGCGCACGTCGAGTATGAGACGAACTCGCGCCACTATGCGCACGTCGATTGCCCGGGCCACGCCGACTATGTGAAGAACATGATCACCGGCGCGGCGCAGATGGACGGCGCGATCCTGGTCGTGTCGGCCACCGACGGCCCGATGCCGCAGACCCGCGAGCACATCCTGCTCGCCCGTCAGGTCGGCGTGCCGGCGATGGTCGTGTTCATGAACAAGGTCGATCTGGTCGACGACGAGGAAATCCTCGAGCTGGTCGAGCTGGAAGTTCGCGAGCTGCTGTCCTCGTACGAGTTCCCGGGCGACGACATCCCCGTCATCAAGGGTTCGGCGACCTGCGCGCTGTCGGGTTCGAACGACAAGTTCGGCAAGGAAGCCGTGCTCGAGCTGATGCAGGCGGTTGACGACTACATCCCGCAGCCGGAGCGTCCGCTGGACAAGCCGTTCATGATGCCGATCGAAGACGTGTTCTCGATCTCGGGTCGTGGTACGGTCGTGACCGGCCGCGTCGAGACCGGCATCGTCAAGGTTGGTGAGGAAGTCGAGATCGTCGGCATCCACCCGACCGTCCGCAAGACCACCGTCACGGGCGTCGAAATGTTCCGCAAGCTGCTCGACCAGGGTCAGGCGGGCGACAATGTCGGCGCGCTGATCCGCGGCGTGGCTCGCGACGAAGTCGAGCGTGGCCAGGTGCTCTGCAAGCCGGGTTCGATCAAGCCGCACACCGACTTCCAGTCGGAAGTGTACGTGCTGTCGAAGGACGAAGGTGGCCGTCACACGCCGTTCTTCGGTAACTATCGTCCGCAGTTCTACTTCCGTACCACGGACGTGACCGGCACCGTCGAGCTGCCCGAGGGCACCGAGATGGTGATGCCGGGCGACAACGTCGCGCTGGGCATCAAGCTCATCGCGCCGATCGCCATGGACGTCGGCCAGCGCTTCACCATCCGTGAGGGTGGCCGGACCGTCGGCGCCGGTGTCGTCAGCGGCATCAGCAAGTAATCTCGCCGACCGCAAGGTCGTGAGAAGGACAGGCCGGCTCCGGAAACGGGGCCGGCCTTTTCCTTTTGTGGGAGGGCAGGGGGCCGGGAACCTTTTCACCGCTCAGGCGATGCGAAGAGGGTTGCTACCTCCGGGTGGTCGATATATAGGCGCCTCTCTTGAGTGAATCGGCCGCTCTGGGAAACCGGAGTGGCCGTTTCGCTTTTAGTGAGAGCATCGTCGGTGTCGCCGGCGGTGCCGCAACAACCAGAGTTCGTTTCGGAGCGCTTCGCTGGCTCCGTCGCTTGTCCCGGTCATCGATCGGGGTCCGCTTGCCGGACGGTCGGATAAACCGATGCGAGAGACGGGACTGGAGCGGCGTTCCCGCTCTTTCGCATCGGTAGGGATCATGGACAGCAATATCCGCATTCGTCTGAAGGCGTTCGACCATCGCGTGCTCGATCAGGCGACCGGCGACATCGCCGACACCGCACGCCGCACCGGCGCGCTCATCCGCGGTCCGATCCCGCTTCCCACGCGCATCGAAAAGTTCACGGTCAACCGTGGCCCGCACGTCGACAAGAAGTCGCGCGAGCAGTTCGAGGTGCGTACCTACAAGCGGATGCTCGATATCGTGCAGCCGACCCCGCAGACCGTTGACGCGCTGATGAAGCTCGATCTCGCCGCGGGTGTTGATGTTGAGATCAAGCTGGCGTAAGGCGCTCGCTTCCCGCGGTTGACGATATCGTCCCGCGGGCCTTTCGTACATCCGGGGCCCGCCCCGGTCGCGCGATACAAGGGATACCGCCCGGCGATCCGGCTTCGGCTGGAAGGGTGCCGGGGACAGCGTCCCCCGTCTGATCGGCGTTCCCACGTCGGTCGCCAGCCCGGGACGGGGGCTCGTTTCGATTTATCCGGGCTGGATATGCCCCCCTTGAATGGTTCTTGGGGGCCTCTGTCGAGGAAGGAACAGGATCATGCGTACCGGCGTGATCGCGAAGAAGATGGGGATGACCCGCCTGTTCCAGGACGATGGTCGGCACGTGCCGGTCACTGTTCTGGCGCTTGAAGGCGTACAGGTCGTCGCCCGCCGCGAGATGGATCGTGACGGCTATACCGCCGTCCAGCTTGGCGCAGGTGTCGCCAAGGCTAAGAATGTCGCCAAGCCCCAGCGTGGCCATTTCGGCAAGGCCGAGGTGGAGCCCAAGGCCATCGTTGCCGAGTTCCGTGTGAACGAGGACGGCCTGCTGGACGTTGGCGCCGAGATCGGTGCCGACCACTTCGTTGCCGGCCAGATGGTCGACATCCAGGGTCGCACGCAGGGCAAGGGCTTTGCCGGTGCGATGAAGCGCTGGAACTTCGGGGGCTTGCGCGCCACGCACGGCGTGTCCGTCTCGCACCGCTCGCATGGTTCGACCGGTAACCGCCAGGATCCGGGTCGCGTCTTCAAGAACAAGAAGATGGCCGGCCACATGGGCGACAAGAACCGCACGCAGCAGAATCTGGAAATCGTGTCGACCGACGTCGAGCGCGGCCTGATCTTCGTCAAGGGCTCGGTGCCCGGCTCGAAGGGCGGCTGGCTGATCGTCAAGGACGCGGTCAAGGTCGCGCGTCATGCGGACGCCCCGTTCCCGGCCGCGCTGAAGAGCGCTGTCGCCAACAATACCGCTTCTGCCGAGCCCGCTCCGGAAGCCACCGATGGCCAGGAGGGCTAAGTCGTGAAGGTCAAGGTTTCATCCTTTGCCGGTACCGACGCCGCGGACATCGAGCTCAACGACGAGGTCTTCGGCCTCGATCCGCGTGCCGACATCCTGCACCGCGTCGTGACCTGGCAGCTTGAGAAGCGTCGCGCCACCGCGCGCGGCACCCGCGAGCGTGCGGACGTTGCGCGTTCGGGCAAGAAGCTCGGTCGCCAGAAGGGCGGCGGCGTGGCACGTCACGGCGATCGCCGCGCTCCGGTCTTCATCGGCGGTGGCAAGGCGCACGGCGCCCGCGTCCGTGACTTCGATCCGTCGCTGAACAAGAAGATCCGCGCGCTGGGCCTGAAGATGGCGCTGTCGAGCCATGCCAAGGCTGGTTCGCTGGTCGTGATGGACTCGCTGTCGGTCGAGGGCAACAAGACGAAGACGCTGAAGGGCGACCTCGCCAAGCTCGGCTTCGGCAAGACCGCGCTGGTCATTGATGGCGATGCCGTCGAGACGTCGTTCGCCCTGGCTGCAGGCAACCTGAGGGACGTCAACGTCCTGCCGTCGGCCGGTGCCAACGTCTATGACATCCTGAAGGCTGACACGCTGGTGCTGACCCGCGCGGCGGTCGAAAAGCTGGAGGCTCGCTTCAATGGCTAAGCAGCAGAAGGCCGTCGACAACCGTCATTATGACGTGATCGTCGCGCCGCACATCACCGAGAAGGCGACGCTGCTCTCCGAGCACAACGCCGTCGTGTTCAAGGTCGCCGGTGACGCGACCAAGCCGCAGATCAAAGCTGCCGTCGAGGCTCTCTTCGACGTCACCGTGACGGGCGTGAACACGATCGTCCAGAAGGGCAAGACCAAGAAGTGGAAGGGCGCTCCGTACCAGCGCTCCGACATGAAGAAGGCGATCGTGACGCTGAAGGACGGCCAGTCCATCGACGTGACGACGGGGGTCCAGGGCTAATGGCACTCAAGCAATATAATCCGACGAGCCCGGCCCGCCGCGGCCTGATCCTCGTCGACCGTTCGGCGCTGTGGAAGGGCGCGCCGGTCAAGTCGCTGACCGAAGGCAAGCGCAAGACCGGTGGCCGCAACAACAAGGGCCATGTGACGTCGCGCGGTATCGCGGGCGGCCACAAGCAGCGTTACCGCTATGTCGACTTCAAGCGTCGTCGCTGGGACGTCGAGGGCACCGTGGAGCGGATCGAATATGATCCCAACCGCACCGCCTTCATCGCGCTCGTGAACTACGGCACGGACGAGGCCGGCAAGGCCGATGTCGCGTACATCATCGCACCGCAGCGCCTGGGCGTTGGCGACAAGGTGATCGCCGGCAAGAAGACCGACGTGAAGCCGGGCAACGCGATGGAGCTGGGCCAGATGCCGGTCGGCACCATCGTCCACAATGTGGAGATGAAGCCGGGCAAGGGTGGTCAGATCGCCCGTTCGGCCGGCACCTATGTGCAGGTCGTCGGTCGTGACCGCGGCATGGTGATCGTCCGCCTGAACTCGGGCGAGCAGCGCTACATCCGTGGCGAGTGCATGGCGACGGTGGGCGCGGTGTCGAACCCCGACAACGCCAACCAGAACCTGGCGAAGGCGGGTCGTAACCGCTGGCTGGGCCGCCGTCCGCTGACGCGCGGTGTCGCGAAGAACCCGGTCGACCACCCGCATGGCGGTGGTGAAGGCCGGACCTCGGGCGGCCGTCATCCGGTCACGCCGTGGGGCAAGCCGACCAAGGGTGCGCGCACCCGGCACAACAAGGCGACGGACAAGATGATCATCCGTAGCCGTCACGCGAAGAAGAAGGGCTAAGCGATGGCTCGTTCCGTATGGAAGGGTCCTTTCGTGGACCTCCACCTCCTGAAGAAGGCCGAGACCGCGCAGGACGCGTCCGGCCGTTCGGGTCCGATCAAGACCTGGTCGCGCCGTTCGACGATCCTCCCGTCGTTCGTCGGCCTGACCTTCAACGTCTACAACGGCCGCAAGTTCGTTCCCGTCTCGGTGAACGAGGACATGGTCGGCATGAAGCTCGGCGAGTTCGCGCCTACGCGCTACTTCCCCGGCCACGCTGCCGACAAGAAGGGTAAGCGCTGATGTCCAAGCCCGCATCCCCCCGCAAGGTCGGTGAGAAGGAAGCGCTGTCGGTCGGCACGCAGATCCGCGGTTCGGCGCAGAAGCTGAACCTGGTCGCTGGCCTGATCCGCGGTCGCAAGGCCGGTGACGCGCTGAACATCCTGACCTTCTCGAAGAAGGCCATGGCGGTTGACGCGCGCAAGGTGCTGGCCTCGGCCATCGCCAATGCCGAGAACAACCACAACCTCGACGTCGACGCCCTCGTCGTCGCCGAGGCGTCGGTCGGCAAGTCGATCACCATGAAGCGCTTCGCGACCCGCGGCCGTGGCAAGTCCACCCGCATCCTGAAGCCGTTCAGCCGTCTGCGCATCGTCGTGCGCGAGCAGGAAGAAGCCTAATGGGTCATAAGAGCAACCCGATCGGTCTGCGCCTGCAGATCAACCGTACCTGGGACAGCCGCTGGTTCGCGGAAGGCCAGGATTACGGCCGCCTGCTGCTGGAGGATCTGAAGATCCGCCAGTACATCATGAAGACGCTGCCGCAGGCTGCGATCTCCAAGGTGGTGATCGAGCGTCCGGCCAAGCTGTGCCGCATCTCGATCTTCGCCGCACGCCCTGGCGTGATCATCGGCAAGAAGGGCTCGGACATCGAGAAGCTGCGCAAGCAGATCGGCTCGATGACCTCGTCGGACGTGTCGTTGAACATCGTCGAGATCCGCAAGCCCGAGATCGACGCCAAGCTCGTCGCGCAGGGCATCGCCGATCAGCTGGAGCGCCGCATCGCGTTCCGCCGTGCGATGAAGCGCGCGGTGCAGTCCGCAATGCGTCTGGGTGCCGACGGCATCCGCGTCGCCTGCGGTGGTCGCCTGGGCGGCGCGGAAATCGCCCGCTCGGAGAGCTACCGCGAGGGCCGTGTTCCGCTGCACACGCTGCGCGCGAACATGGACTATGCCGAAGCGCAGGCCCACACCGCTTACGGTGTGTGCGGCGTCAAGGTCTGGGTGTTCAAGGGCGAGATCCTGGGTCACGACCCGATGGCGCAGGACCGGTTGATGATGGAGGCCCAGACCTCTGGCGTCCGTCCGGCCCGCGACGATCGTCGCTAAGGAATAGATGAGATGCTGCAACCGAAGCGCACCAAATTCCGCAAGGCCTTCAAGGGCCGCATTCATGGCGACGCCAAGGGTGGCACGAGCCTGAACTTCGGCGCCTATGGCCTGAAGGCCATGGAACCGGAGCGGATCACCGCCCGCCAGATCGAGGCGGCTCGCCGCGCGATCACGCGTCACATCAAGCGTCAGGGACGCTTGTGGATCCGCGTGTTCCCGGACGTGCCGGTTTCGTCGAAGCCTGCCGAAGTCCGCATGGGCTCGGGCAAGGGTTCGCCGGAGTTCTGGGCGGCCCGCGTCAAGCCCGGCCGGATCCTGTTCGAGCTGGACGGCGTGGAAGGCAAGATCGCGGCTGAGGCTTTCGAGCGCGCCGCAATGAAGCTGCCGATCAAGACCAAGGTCGTTGCCCGTCTGGGCGACACCTCGCACCTCGGAGGCGAGTAATGGCCAAGACCGACTATAACGCGCAGAGCGACGACCAGCTCGTCGAGGCGCTGGGCAACCTGAAGCGCGAGCAGTTCAACCTGCGCTTCCAGGCGGCGACCAGCCAGCTGGAGAAGTCCAGCCGCGTGAAGGAAGTCCGTCGCGATATCGCGCGGATCAAGACCCTGCAGGCGCAGCGCACCGCTGCGGCTGCCAAGTAAGGACCGAGACACATGCCGAAGCGCGTGCTGACCGGGGTGATCGTCTCGGACAAGACCGACAAGACGGTTGTTGTCAACGTGGAGCGGAAGGTTCGCCATCCGCTGTACGGCAAGATCATCCGTCGGTCGAAAAAGTATCATGCCCATGACGAGGGCAACGAGTTCAAGGCCGGTGAGACGGTGCGCATCGAAGAGACCGCGCCGATCTCGAAGCTGAAGACCTGGAAGGTGATCGAGCGGGTGAACACCCACGCGACGCCGGAGCGGGCTTCGGCAGAAGGCTGATACGGGACTTCGCCGCGCCGGTTTCGACCGGGCGGCGTTTTCCGTGAAATGGGCAAGGGGCCTTGCGTTCCTTGCCAGGGGCGGCTAGGTGGCCGCTCCCCCTGGTGCGGCTTCGCTGCGCCGGGGGTCGTTTTTTAAAGGCGGGGTAGGGTCGGAATCCACCCCAAGAGAGAAGGAAGCAGGATCCATGATCCAGATGCAATCCAATCTCGACGTCGCGGACAATAGCGGCGCGAAGCGGGTACAGTGCATCAAGGTGCTTGGCGGTTCCAAGCGCCGTACTGCGGGCGTGGGCGACATCATCGTCGTCAGCGTCAAGGAAGCGCAGCCGCGTGGCCGCGTGAAGAAGGGCGACGTGCACCGTGCGGTGATCGTGCGTACCGCCAAGGACATCCGCCGTGCAGACGGCTCGGTGATCCGCTTCGACGGCAACGCCGCCGTCCTGGTCAACAAGAACGAGGAGCCGATCGGCACCCGTATCTTCGGCCCGGTCGTGCGCGAGCTTCGTGGCAAGAAGCACATGAAGATCATCTCGCTGGCTCCGGAGGTGCTGTAATGGCCGCCGCAAAGATCAAGAAGGGCGACCGCGTGATCGTCCTGTCCGGCAAGGACAAGGGCAAGACGGGCACCGTGACCGTGTCGATGCCCAAGGACTCGAAGGTCGTGGTTGAGGGCGTGAACGTCGCGACCCGTCACCGCAAGCCCAGCCAGGCGAACCCGCAGGGTGGCCTGGAGCGCGTCGAGGCACCGCTTCACATCTCGAAGGTCGCGCATGTGACCGCCGACGGTAAGCCCACCCGCGTTCGCTTCGAGACGCAGGACGGCAAGAAGGTCCGCGTGGCCGTCAAGACCGGAGACAAGATCGATGGCTGATTACAAGCCCCGGATGAAGGCGATCTACGAGGATCGCATCGTCGCCGCCATGGTCGAGAAGTTCGGCTACAAGAACGTCAACGAAATCCCGCGGCTCGACAAGATCGTGCTGAACATGGGCGTTGGCGAAGCCACCCAGGACAAGAAGCGCGTCGATCAGGCCGCGTCCGAGATGGAGCTGATCGCCGGCCAGAAGCCCGTGATCACCAAGGCGAAGAAGTCGATCGCGCAGTTCAAGCTGCGTGAAGGCATGCCGATCGGCGTCAAGGTGACGCTGCGTCGCGAGCGCATGTACGAGTTCCTCGACCGCTTCATCACGATCGCGCTGCCCCGCGTCCGCGACTTCCGTGGCCTGAACCCGAAGAGCTTCGACGGTCGCGGCAACTATGCCTGCGGCATCAAGGAGCAGATCGTGTTCCCGGAAATCAACTATGACCGCATCGACAAGGTGCGCGGCATGGATGTGATCGTGACGACGACCGCGAAGACCGACGACGAGGCGCGCGAGCTGCTCCGTCTGTTCGGCTTCCCGTTCCCGCAGGAAGAAGCCGCCGAGGAAAAGCAGGCGGCATAATCCCAAACCCCTCCTGCCCCCGGGCGGGAGGGGATCAGTAGAGAGAAGAGCTTAAGTCCATGGCGAAACTGAGTTCAGTCAACAAGAACGAGCGGCGCCGCGCCCTCGTCAAGAAGTATGCGGGCAAGTACGCGAAGCTGAAGGCCGTCGCGAACGACAAGAGCCTCGATGAGACTGAGCGTCTGATCGCGCGCCTGAAGATGGCCGAGATCCCCCGCAACGGCAACCCGACCCGCATCCGCAACCGTTGCGAGATCACCGGTCGCCCGCGTGCATATTACCGCAAGTTCCGTCTCGCTCGCGTCATGCTGCGTGATCTCGCCAATAAGGGCATGATCCCCGGCGTCACCAAGTCGAGCTGGTAAGGATCTAGAGATGGCAGTGACCGATCCCCTGGGTGACCTGCTCACCCGCATCCGCAACGGCCAGCGCGCGAAGAAGGACTCCGTCCTCTCGCCGGCGTCGAAGCTGCGCGTCCGCGTGCTCGACGTTCTGCAGCGCGAAGGCTATATCCGTGGCTACAGCGAAGAGCAGATGGGCCCCGCAGCCGGCATCCGCATCGAGCTGAAGTATTTCGAGGGCCAGCCCGCGATCAAGCACATCGCGCGCGTCTCGAAGCCGGGCCGCCGCATCTACTCGGGCGCGCAGGAGCTTCCGCGCGTTCGTAACGGCCTTGGCATCACCATCGTGTCGACGCCGCGTGGCGTTCTGTCCGACGCCGAGGCGCGCGAGCAGAATGCCGGTGGCGAAGTGCTGGCGGAGGTGTTCTGATGAGCCGCATCGGTAAGAAGGCAGTCCCGGTTCCGGCCGGCGTGACTGCGAACATCGAGGGGCGCACCCTCAGCGTGAAGGGCCCCAAGGGCACCCTGACGCTGCCGCTCGCCGACGAGATCACCTATGACGTCCAGCAGGACGGCATTTCGGTGCAGCCGGCGAATGACACCAAGCGTGCGCGCGCCTTCTGGGGCATGCAGCGTACGCTGGTGCAGAACCTGGTGACCGGCGTGACCACCGGCTTCTCCAAGAAGCTGCTGATCACGGGCGTCGGCTACCGCGCCGCGGCGCAGGGCAAGACCCTGAAGCTGCAGCTTGGCTACAGCCACGACGTCAACATCGACGTGCCGGAAGGCCTGGAGGTGAAGACGCCCGACAACACCACCGTCGAGATCAGCGGTGCGGACAAGCAGAAGGTGGGCCAGCTGGCCGCCGAGATCCGCCGCTGGCGCAAGCCTGAGCCGTACAAGGGCAAGGGCATCAAGTACGACGGCGAGTTCATCTTCCGCAAGGAAGGGAAGAAGAAGTAATGACCAAGGGTCTCTCTCTTTTCGAGAAGCGCCGTCGGCGCAACCGTACCGCGCTCAAGGCGCGTGCAGGCGGTCGTCCGCGTTTGTCCGTGCATCGCTCGGGCAAGCATATCTATGCGCAGGTGATCGACGACGAGGCGGGTCGCACCGTCGCATCGGCCTCCACGCTGGAGCAGGGTGCGCGCGACACGTCGGGCGCGAACGTTGCAGCGGCGACCGAGGTCGGCAAGCGCGTTGCCGAGGCAGCCAAGGCGGCCGGCGTGACGCAGGTCGTCTTCGATCGTGGCGGCTTCCTCTTCCATGGCCGCGTCAAGGCGCTGGCCGAGGCCGCGCGTGAAGCCGGATTGGAGTTCTAAAAATGGCTGACGAGAACAACCAGCCGCAGGTCGCGGCGGGCGCCGAGGGCGCATCGCAGGACGCGCCGCAGAGCGGTGGCCAGAATGCCGGCGGCTTCAACGCTGGTGGCCAGGGCGGCTTCGGCGGCCAGGGTGGTCGTGGTCCGCGTGGCGGCGGCGGTGGCCGCGGTCGCGGCGGTCCGGGCGGTGGCGATCGTGGCCGTGGCGGCCGTGACGGCAACCGTGGCCGTCGTGACGATCGTCGCGGCGCCGAGGACCAGGGCGAAGAGCTGATCGAGAAGCTCGTCCACATCAACCGCGTTTCGAAGACGGTGAAGGGCGGCAAGCGCTTCGGCTTCGCAGCGCTGGTCGTCGTGGGCGACGGCAAGGGCCGCACGGGCTTCGGCCACGGCAAGGCACGCGAAGTGCCGGAAGCCATCTCGAAGGCGACCGCGGCGGCGAAGAAGGCCATGATCCGCGTTCCGCTGAAGGATGGCCGCACGCTGCACCATGATGGCAACGGCCATTTCGGTGCGGGTCGCGTGACCGTTCGCTCGGCGCCGCAGGGCACGGGCATCATCGCAGGTGGCCCGATGCGCGCCATCTTCGAGAGCCTGGGCGTCGCCGACGTGGTGACCAAGTCGGTCGGCACGTCCAACCCGTACAACATGATCCGTGCCACCTTCGAAGCGCTGGGCGAACAGACCAGCCCGAAGTCGGTGGCGCAGCGTCGTGGCAAGAAGATCGCCGACCTGCTCGGCCGCGGTGGGTCGCAGACCGCCGAGGCTGATGCCGCGGCCGTCACGGAGTAATCCGACATGGCTACCATCAAGATCAAGCAGACCGGTTCGCCGATCCGCCGCACCAAGGATCAGCGCGCAACGCTGATCGGTCTCGGCCTCAACAAGATGCACCGGGTGTCGGAGCTGGAAGACAGCCCCGAAGTCCGCGGAATGATCCGCAAGGTGCAGCACATGGTCGAAGTGCAGGGCTGAGCCCTTTCACTTCACCGGTGACAAACACGGGGAAGGGGGCTAAGCGGCCCCCTTCCTTTTATCCGTTCCCGGCTCGGGAACAGCGCGCAAAAAGCGAAAGCGAGTGCATATCATGAAGCTGAACCAACTTTCCGACAACGCAGGTGCCCGCAAGTCCAAGATCCGCGTCGGTCGCGGTATCGGATCGGGCAAGGGCAAGACCGCCGGTCGCGGCCAGAAGGGCCAGAAGAGCCGTGAAGGCGTGTCCATCGCGGGCTTCGAGGGCGGTCAGATGCCGCTCCACATGCGTCTGCCGAAGCGTGGCTTCAACAACATCTTCGCCAAGGACTATGCCGAGGTGAACCTGGGCGCGATCCAGAAGGCCGTCGATGCCGGCAAGCTGGATGCGAACGGCACGATCGATCACGCTGCGCTGAAGGCCGCGAACCTGGCCCGTGGTGGCAAGGATGGCGTCCGTCTGCTCGCCAAGGGCGAGCTGACCGCCAAGCTGTCGTTCCTGGTCGCCGGCGTGTCGGGCTCGGCGCGCGAGGCGGTCGAGAAGACCGGCGGCTCGGTCGAGGTCATCAAGGTGGTGCCTGCCGCCGAGAAGGCCGCCGCCAAGAAGGGCACCGTCAAGGCTGCCCGCAAGGCCAAGTAAGCACTGTTGCCCCGGCACCACGCCGGGGCTTTCAGTGCCGGGCCGTCGCATCCGGGTGCGGGCAAAGCCGGCAACCCATTAGACAAGGCGGCTCGGCTGCCTATATGAGCGGCGGGGCGGGTCAAAACGCATCCCGCCGCTTTTCGTTTCCAGGATAAACGCAGCTTATGGCATCCGCAGCCGACCAGATGGCGCAAAGCATCAGCCTGGCGAAATTCGCCAAGGCCACCGACCTCAAGAAACGGCTGTGGTTCACGATCGGCGTGCTGATCGTCTTCCGCCTGCTCAGCTATGTTCCGCTGCCGGGCGTCGACCCGACCGCGCTCGGCATCCTCAGCCAGCGCACCAGCGGGGGCGTGCTCGACTTCTTCAACACCTTCTCCGGCGGTTCTCTCAGCCGCATGTCGCTGATCGCGCTCGGCGTGATGCCCTACATTACGGCATCAATCGTCGTGCAGCTCGCGACCTCGCTCAGCCCGCAGCTCGCCGCGATCAAGAAGGAAGGCGAGAGCGGCCGCAAGAAGCTGAACCAGTATACGCGCTACGGCACCGTGTTGCTGACCGCGATCCAGGGCTATTTCATCGCGGTCGGTCTGGAGGCGCTGGGTGCCAATTCCGGCGTACAGGCGGTGATCGAGCCGGGCTTCACTTTCCGTATCGCAGCGGTCGTATCGCTGATCGGTGGCACCATGTTCCTGATGTGGCTGGGTGAGCAGATCACCAGCCGCGGCATCGGCAACGGCGTATCCCTCATCATCATGGCCGGCATCGTCGCGCATTTGCCGACGACGTTGATCAACCTGCTGGAAGGTGGTCGTTCGGGCAGCATTGATCCGCTGCGCCTGATCGGGATCATCGTGGCGGTGATCGTGCTGATCCTGTTCATCTGCTTCATGGAGCGGGCGCAGCGCCGCATCCTGATCCAGTACCCCAAGCGGGCGACGCAGCGCGGCATGCAGGCGGATCGCAGCCATTTGCCGCTGAAGCTGAACACCGCGGGCGTGATCCCTCCGATCTTCGCTTCGTCGCTGCTGCTGATGCCGCTGACCATCTCGCAGTTCGCGGGCCAGCGGGTGGCGGGCGAGAGCGCCTGGGGCGACTTCATCATCAGCCTGAACCAGTATCTGCAGCACGGCTCGCCCGTTTACATGCTGCTATACGGTGCCGGCATCGTCTTCTTCTCGTTCTTCTACACCGCAGTCGTGTTCAATCCGGAAGAAACGGCGGACAACCTGAAGCGCTATGGCGGGTTCATCCCCGGCATCCGTCCGGGCAAGAACACCGAGACGTATCTGGATTACGTGTTGACCCGGATCACCGTGATCGGCGCGGCCTATCTGACGATCATCTGCCTGTTGCCGGAATATCTCGTCTCCGCGCTGCAGATCCCCTTCTATCTGGGTGGGACCAGCCTGCTGATCGTGGTCAATGTGACGATGGATACGGTGACGCAGATCCAGAGCCACTTGCTGGCGCACCAATATGGCGATCTGATCAAGAAGGCGAAGCTGAAGGGCGGGCGGCTCCGCTAAGGCGGGGTCGGTCGGCACAATCCAAAAGGGGAAGACGCAGGTGAACATCATCCTGTTGGGGCCGCCGGGGGCGGGCAAGGGGACGCAGGCGCAGCGGTTGGTTGCGGAGCGCGGCATGGTGCAGTTGTCGACGGGGGACATGCTGCGGGCCGCGGTGAAGGCCGGTACGCCGGTCGGTCTGCAGGCCAAGGCGGTGATGGATGCGGGCGAGCTGGTGTCCGACGCGATCGTGTCCGCGCTGATCGGCGAGCGGCTGGACGAGGCGGGCGCGACGGGCGGGGCGATATTCGACGGGTATCCGAGGACGGCGGCGCAGGCCGAGGCGCTGGACCTGTTGCTGGACGAGCGCGGGCGGGCGCTGGACTATGTGATCGAGCTGGAGGTGGACGAGGAGGCGCTGGTCGAGCGGATCACCGGCCGCTTCACCTGCGCCAATTGCGGTGCCGGTTATCATGACAGCTTCAAGCCGACTGCGGTCGAGGGCGTGTGCGATGTCTGCGGTGCGACCGAGTTCAAGCGTCGCCCGGACGACAATGCGGAAACCGTGCGCACGCGCATGGCCGAGTATCGCGCCAAGACCGCGCCGATCCTGCCGATCTACGAGGCGCGCGGCCTGGTGCGGCGCGTGGACGGGATGGCAGACATGGCCGAGGTAGGACAGGCGATCGCCGGCATTCTCGACGGACGGTGAGGCCATGCGGAACATGACGGCGATGTCATGTTCCGGTCACGCGGGCGCGATCAGACGCCGCGTATAAGATGATCACGGCACCCGAACTCCCGGGGATGTCGCTGGGCCGGCGAGGAAAGCCCTTCGCCGGCCCTTTGCATTTTCCGTGATCCGGTTGTGCCCGCTTCTGCATATCCGTCCGCATGGTGGGCGTTAGCGGTTTGGCAATCACCCTTGATCAGAATTGCGCGATGTACAGCGTCACTTTTCGCCACGACGTAAATCTGTTGGACATCGTCTGGGCAACCCAGTTCACGCCGGAGACGGCCGCCGACTATGCACGGGACGTGCTGCGCCGCTTCGTGATGGAGCGCTTCAAGCCGGGCTATCTGCTGCGCATGGACATGACGGCCAGCCCCGTGCAGTCGCAGGCGGGGGCCGCGGTGATCCATGAGCAGCTTCGCGGCTTCCCGCGCGCCAGCGCGATCGCGATCGTCACGCCGAGCGCGATCACGCGCATGCAGGTGTGTCGATTGATGACGCAGCCTTATCTGCGGGTTTTCGATACCGCCGGGCCGGCCCTGGAATGGCTGCTGAAAGGCGCAGCCGATACGGAAGCGCGGCCCGTATCGGCCCATGCGGCAATCGCCCTATAGGCACATCATGGATTCGCTGTCGCTATTCGGCCTCGTCGCCGTGTCGTTCACCCTTGTCTGCTATGCGATGGAGAGCGGGGCGCACTGGTGGACGCTGGGATTCGTCATCGGCTGTCTGGCTGGTTCGGCCTATGGCTTCCTGCAAGGCGCCTGGCCCTTCGGCGTGGTTGAGCTGTTCTGGGCCGCCGTATCGTTCCGGCGCTGGCTGAGGTTGCGACGAATGCGGGAACCTCTCGCTTGACAGGGTGTTGCGGGGCGCCTAACTGACCGTTCTTCCACTGTACCATGGTTTCGGCGCCGCTCCGTGCGTGCGTCGCGATCGTGCGTGGTGGAGCCAACGCGTCGAGATGGGGTGTGCGCTGCCATGCCATACCCCGTGGAGCTAGGAGAATATATTCCATGGCACGTATCGCGGGTGTCAATATCCCGACCAACAAGCGCGTGGTGATCGCGCTGACCTACATCCACGGCATCGGTCCGGCCAAGGCCAAGGAAATCACGGCCAAGCTGAACATCGCGGCCGAGCGTCGCGTCCAGGACCTGTCGGACCAGGAAGTCCTGCAGATCCGTGAGACGATCGACGCCGACCACACCGTAGAGGGCGATCTGCGTCGCGAAACCGCGATGAACATCAAGCGCCTGATGGACCTGGCCTGCTATCGCGGCCTGCGTCACCGCAAGGGCCTGCCGGTCCGCGGTCAGCGCACGCACACGAACGCACGTACCCGTAAGGGTAAGGCAAAGCCGATCGCGGGTAAGAAGAAGTAAAAACAGTCCGGGGGACTGTTTCAACTTCTTCTCCGTCGGAGACAGGTTCGAGGCTGATCGCCTCCCGGTCTCCGCACCACGACTAAAGGTCAGGATTTTCAAATGGCACAAGCACCGCAGCGTCTTCGCCGTCGCGAGCGCAAGAACATCACCGCCGGCGTCGCGCACGTGAACGCCAGCTTCAACAACACCATGATCACCATCACCGACGCGCAGGGCAATGCCATCGCGTGGTCGTCGGCCGGCATGATGGGCTTCAAGGGTTCGCGCAAGTCGACCCCGTACGCTGCCCAGGTCGCCGCCGAAGACGCGGGCAAGAAGGCCGCCGAGCACGGCGTCCGCACGCTCGAAGTGGAAGTGAAGGGTCCGGGTTCGGGCCGCGAGTCGGCGCTCCGCGCGCTGCAGGCGGTCGGTTTCCAGATCACCTCGATCCGCGACGTGACCTCGATCCCGCACAACGGCGTTCGTCCGTCCAAGCGCCGTCGCGTCTGATGGCCCACATGGCCGGCTGACGAGCCGGCCGTGCTTTTTCTTGGCTGGAACCGTCCCCGTTCCGGCCCCCAACGCAGGGGAACCCCGTGTCTGTCAATGCAAAGAACTGGCAGGAACTGAAGAAGCCCAACGCGCTCGAAAAGAAGGGCGGCGATGGCAAGCGCAAGGCGACGTTCGTCGCCGAGCCGCTCGAGCGTGGCTTCGGCCTGACGCTCGGCAATGCGCTGCGTCGCGTGCTCCTGTCGTCGCTCCAGGGCGCGGCGGTCACCTCCATCAAGATCGAGAACGTGCTGCACGAGTTCTCGAGCCTCGCGGGTGTCCGTGAGGACGTGACCGACATCGTGCTGAACGTGAAGCAGATCGCGATCCGCATGCAGGGCGAAGGCCCGAAGCGGCTCCAGCTTTCCGCCACCGGTCCGGCCGAGGTTAAGGCAGGCGACATCGCGGTGTCGGGCGACATCGAGGTCATGAACAAGGACCTGGTGATCTGCCATCTCGACGAAGGCGCCACGCTCAACATGGAGCTGACCGCCGACATCGGGAAGGGCTATGTGCCCGCGAACGCCAACCGTCCGGCTGATGCGCCGATCGGTCTGATCCCGGTCGATGCGCTCTACTCGCCGGTGCGCCAGGTGTCGTACAAGGTCGATCCGACCCGCGTCGGGCAGGACCTTGACTATGACAAGCTGACGCTGACCATCGAGACCGATGGTACGGTGACGCCGGAAGACGCGGTGGCCTATGCCGGCCGCATCCTTCAGGACCAGCTTGCGCTGTTCGTCCACTTCGACGACTCGTCGGTGACGCGCGTCGCGCCGGTCGGCCAAGCCGCCGTGCCGGTCACCGGTGCCGAGCCGCAGAGCGACACGCAGCAGATCAACCGCTACCTTCTCAAGAAGGTGGACGAGCTGGAGCTGTCGGTCCGTTCGGCGAACTGCCTGAAGAACGACAACATCATCTATATCGGCGATCTGGTCGGCAAGACCGAGGCCGAGATGCTGCGCACCCCGAACTTCGGCCGCAAGTCCCTGAACGAGATCAAGGAAGTGCTGTCGTCCATGGGCCTGCGCCTTGGCATGGAAATCCCCGGCTGGCCGCCCGAGAACATCGAGGAAATGGCCAAGAAGCTGGAACAGGAGATCATGGGCTAAGCCGCACGCGGGCAGCGATGCTGTCCGCGAGACGGCGAAAGCCCGGCCGGCGGGCCGGCGACAAGCCGGCCCGTTCGACGCCACGACGCGGCTTCGCCGCGACGCGGTCCGAATGGCCAGTGATTTCCCCTCTCCATCACCGATGGCGAGGATCGACACAGGCAAAGGGTGGCCGCCTGAAGCGCCACCAGGTCTGGGGTTTTCCGTAAGACGGCCCCTTAACGAACGAAGGAATTGAACATGCGTCATCGCGTTGGCGGTCGTAAGCTGCAGCGTACCTCGGCCCATCGTACGGCCCTTTTCCGCAACATGTCGGCCGCGCTCATCAAGCATGAGCAGATCACCACCACGCTCGCCAAGGCGAAGGAGCTTCGCCCCTATGTCGAGAAGCTGGTGACGCTCGGCAAGAAGGGTGGCCTGTCGAACCGCCGTCTGGCGCATGCGCGTCTGCTGGACGACGCGCAGCTCGTGAAGCTGTTCGACGTGCTGGCGACCCGCTATGCCGATCGTGCCGGCGGTTATACCCGCATCATCAAGGCCGGTATCCGTGCATCGGACGCCGCCCCGATGGCGATCATCGAGTTCGTCGACCGCGACGTCTCGGCCAAGGGCCAGGACTCGGGCCCGGTGCAGAGCGAAGAGGATTTCGACGAGGCCGCCTGAGCCCGTCGAGACATCGTCTGACCGATCGAACGGCCGCTCCCTAACCGGAGCGGCCGTTTTCGTTTCGCAGGCGGTTCATCGCGTGGAAAGCACGATTGGACCACCCTCCCGTCATCAAGCCTGACGGGAGACGGGTGATGCGCAAGGTCGTGCTGGGGGTGGCTTTGTTGGCGTGGAGCGGGGCCGGTATCGGCGCGATGCAGGAGACGGTTCCGCCGCCTGCGGAAGCCGGGCATGTCCGGGCCGGCCCGCATCTTCCGCCCGCCGATCGTCGTGCCCTGAAGGAACGCCGGCGCGAGGAGAAGCAGCAGGCAAGGACCGGAGGGTTCGTGCTGGGTGCCCTTCTGACCGCAACGGTGCTCGCCTTGACGGCCAAGAAGCGGGGGAACGATGTCACCGAAGACCTTCTGCGGCAGAATGGCGACGGTGCGGCGATGATCCCCGTCGCGGCCACCCCGCCGATGCGAGTGGAGACGGATGCCGACGCCGCGGTGCAGGCATGTGCCGGCGCAGTGGAGGGTGAAGGACGCCGCGTTTCACCCCTGGCGCAAGTGGGACAGATCGCCGCGGTGGACCCGCAGGGTGAAGGCTATGTGATTCGCGGGGAGGTGCTGCTCCGCGCCAGCTACCGCGATGCAGGCGACCAGCGCGGGTTCCGCTGCGAGGTCGATTCGCAGGCCGTGCGCACCGTCGTGATCAATGATCCGCGACGGCCACCGGCACGGTAGCATTTCGCGGCCGACGCCGCTATCGGACCGCCATGGAGCACCCCGACAGCATCCTCATCGTCGATTTCGGCAGCCAGGTCACCCAGCTTATCGCGCGCCGCGTGCGCGAGGCAGGGGTCTATTCCGAGATCGTGCCCTTCCAATCCGCCGCCGAGGCATTTGCCCGGATCAATCCCGCAGGTGTGATCCTGTCGGGCGGCCCGGCCTCGGTGCCCGACGAGGGCAGCCCGCGCATTCCGCAGGCGATCCTCGACAGCGGCCTGCCGATGCTTGGCATCTGCTACGGCCAGCAGGCGCTGACCGAGCAACTGGGCGGCAAGGTGGAGAAGGGCGACAGCGGCGAGTTCGGTGAAGCCTATGTCACCATCGACGAGCCTTGTGCGCTGTTCGACGGCCTGTGGGAACAGGGCGAGCGCCATCAGGTATGGATGAGCCATGGCGACAAGGTGACCGCGCTGGCGCCCGGCTTCCGCGTGGTGGCGACCAGCCCCGGCGCGCCGTTCGCGATCATTGCCGACGATGCGCGGCGCATCTATGCGATGCAGTTCCATCCTGAGGTGGTCCATACCCCCGATGGCGGCAAGCTGATCGCCAACTTCGCGCGTCATGTCGTCGGCCTGTCGGGCGACTGGACGATGGCCGAGTTTCGCGACGCCAAGATCGCCGACATCCGCGCACAGGTAGGCAAGGGGCGGGTGATTTGCGGCCTGTCCGGTGGTGTCGATTCGGCGGTGGCGGCGGTGCTGATCCACGAGGCGATCGGCGATCAACTGACCTGTGTGTTCGTGGATCATGGCCTGATGCGCTCGGGCGAGGCGGAGGAGGTCGTCAGCCTGTTCCGCGGGCATTACAACATCCCGCTCGTCCATGTGGATGCCGAGGAGCTGTTCATGACCGGCCTGGCCGGGGTGACCGATCCTGAGGCCAAGCGCAAGTTCATCGGCAAGACCTTCATCGACGTGTTCGAGGCCGAGGCCAAGAAGATCGGTGGCGCCGAGTTCCTGGCGCAAGGCACACTGTACCCCGATGTCATCGAAAGCGTCAGCTTCACCGGTGGCCCGTCGGTGACGATCAAGAGCCACCACAATGTCGGCGGCCTGCCGGCGCGCATGAACATGAAGCTGGTCGAACCCTTGCGCGAGTTGTTCAAGGACGAGGTTCGCGTCCTCGGCCGGGAACTGGGTTTGCCGGAGGCCTTTGTGGGCCGGCATCCCTTCCCCGGACCCGGTCTGGCGATCCGCATCCCGGGCGAGGTCAGCAAGGATCGCTGCGACATCCTGCGCAAGGCGGACGCGATCTATCTGGAAGAGATTCGCCGCGCCGGCCTGTATGATGCGATCTGGCAGGCGTTCGCGGTGCTGCTGCCGGTGCGTACCGTGGGCGTGATGGGCGACAGCCGTACCTATGACCACGTTCTGGCGTTGCGTGCGGTGACCTCGGTGGATGGCATGACGGCACAGGCTTTCGATTTTCCCGGCGACTTCCTGCCGCGGATCGCGACGCGCATCATCAACGAGGTGCGCGGCATCAACCGGGTGACCTACGACTATACGTCGAAGCCGCCGGGCACGATCGAGTGGGAGTGATCGTCTGATCAGCGGCGGCTTCGGGCCGCCGTTTTTCATTTGGGGAAATGGCGCGCCCGGAGGGATTCGAACCCCCGACCGAGGAGGTAGAAGCTCCTTGCTCTATCCAACTGAGCTACGGACGCGCGGACGTGGGTGCGTCTAGCGCGGATTGATGCCGGAGGGAATGGCGATAAAGTCCCTGCCCATGGATATGGACGCTTCTTCAGCGGTGAAGGTCACGGCCCGCGACCTGGGGCACCGCGATTTCCGCTGGTTCGATTATGTGATGGCGGCGTTCGTCACCATCCTGTTGCTGTCGAACGTGATCGGGGCGGGCAAGGTCGCGACCATCACCCTGTCGCTGCTGGGGCCGTGGCCGTTCGGGGCGGGCATCCTGTTCTTTCCGCTCAGCTACATCATCGGCGACGTACTGACCGAAGTGTACGGTTATGCGCGGGCGCGACGCGTGATCTGGGCGGGGACGGGTGCGGTGCTGTTCATGGCGCTGATGAGCTGGATCGTCGTGGCGCTGCCCCCGGCACCGAGCTGGACGAACCAGGCTGCTTACGAAACCGTGTTCGGGCAGGTGCCGCGCATCGTGCTGGCCAGCGTCTGCGCCTTCTGGGCGGGTGAGTTCGTCAACGCCTATGTCATGGCACGCATGAAGCTGTGGTCGAGCGGGCGGCATCTGTGGATGCGGACGATCGGATCGACGGTGGTCGGGCAGGGGGTGGACAGCCTGATTTTCTATCCGCTGGCGTTCTGGGGGGCGGAGGGCTGGACGACCGGGCTGGTGGTGACGGTACTGTATACGCAGTGGGTATTGAAGGTGAGTTGGGAGGTGCTGCTGACCCCGCTCACCTATCTGGTGGTCGGTTGGCTGAAGCGTGCCGAGGGCGTCGACGTGTTCGACGCGGGCACGGACTTTACGCCGTTCCGTGCCCGCGTCTGAGCGACCCGCCTACCGAACCCGTTCGGCAACCAGCGTATCGACCACCGCCGGGTCGGCGAGCGTCGAGGTGTCGCCGAGATTGCCGACGTCGTTTTCCGCGATTTTGCGCAGGATGCGGCGCATGATCTTGCCCGAGCGGGTCTTAGGCAGGCCGGGGGCGAACTGTAGCGCGTCGGGGCTGGCGATCGGGCCGATCTCCTGCCGCACCCATTGGCGCAGTTCGGTGCGCAATTCCTCCGAAGGCTCCTCGCCCGCGTTGAGCGTCACATAGGCGTAGATGCCCTGACCCTTCACGTCGTGCGGCATGCCCACGACTGCGGCTTCCGCAACCTTGGCGTGGGCGACGAGCGCCGATTCGACCTCGGCAGTGCCCATGCGGTGGCCGGAGACGTTGATCACGTCATCCACCCGGCCGGTGATCCAGTAATAGCCGTCGGCGTCGCGGCGGCAGCCGTCGCCGGTGAAGTATTTGCCGGGATAGGTGGAGAAATAGGTCTGGAAGAAGCGGTCATGGTCGTTCCAGACGGTGCGCATCTGGCCGGGCCAGCTATCGGTGATGACCAGATTGCCCTCGGTGGCACCCTCCAACACCTTGCCCTCGGTATCGACCAGCTGCGGTTGCACGCCGGGCAGCGGCTTGGTCGCAGAGCCGGGCTTCAGGTCGGTGGCATAGGGCAGGGGGGCGATGAGCATGCCGCCGGTCTCCGTCTGCCACCAGGTATCGACCACCGGGCAGCGGCCATCGCCGACCACGCGGTAATACCAGTCCCACGCCTCCGGATTGATCGGCTCGCCCACCGTGCCGAGCAAGCGCAACGACTGCCTGCTGTATCTCGTCACCCAGTCCTTGCCCTCGCGCATCAGTGCGCGGATCGCGGTAGGAGCGGTGTAGAGGATGTTGACACCGAGCCGGTCGATCGTTTCCCACAGCCGGCCATGGTCGGGGTAATTCGGCACGCCGTCGAACATCACCGTCGTCGCGCCGTTGGCGAGCGGGCCATAGACGACATAGCTGTGCCCGGTGACCCAGCCGATATCGGCGGTACACCAATAGACCTCGCCATCGCGATAGTCGAAGACATCGCGAAAGGTCTTGGTCACCCAGACGAGATAACCACCGGTGGTGTGGAGCACGCCCTTGGGCTTGCCCGTGGAGCCGGAGGTGTAGAGGATGAACAGTGGATCCTCGGCGTTCATCGGCTCGGGCGCGCAATCGTCCGACACGCCCTCCAGCGCATCGTGCAACCAGATGTCGCGACCCTCGGTAAAGGCCACGTCGCCGCCGGTGCGGCGGATGACGAGAATGTGGTCGACCGAGGGGCACTGCGCCAAAGCCTTGTCGACATTGGCCTTGAGCGGAATACGCTTGCCGCCGCGGCAGCCTTCGTCGGCGGTGATGACGATGCGCGAATCGCAATCCTGGATACGGTTCGCTAGGCTGTCTGGTGAAAACCCTCCGAAGACGATCGAATGGATCGCACCGATCCGGGTGCAGGCGAGCATCGCCGCCGCAGCCTCCGCCATCATGGGCAGGTAGAGCGTAACGCGGTCGCCCTTCTTGACGCCCAGGTCTTTCAGCACATTGGCGAAGCGGCAGACATCGCGGTGCAATTCGCGGTAGGTGATCGACCGGGTTTCGCCGGGTTCGTCGCCTTCCCAGATGATCGCGACCTGATCGCCGCGGGTGGCGAGATGACGGTCGATGCAGTTGACCGAGACGTTCAGTTCGCCATCGGCGAACCAGCGGATACGGAAATCGGCCTCGTCGAACGAGGTGTCCTGAACCTGCTGGAAGGGCGTGATCCAGTCGATCGCCTGTGCTTCTTCGCGCCAGTAGGCGTCGCTGTCCTCGACCGAGGCGTGATATTGGCGTTCATAGTCTGCCCGGTCGATGCTGCCCTCGACGCCGGCTGGTGCGGCATGGATGGTTTCGGTCATGGCCTCTCCTTGTTGTTCTATCCCTCGGGCGAGGTGGCTTTCCGGTCAAGCGGGTGTGCGGGCGACCATCGTGGCACTTCCTCTATCGACCGTGCCGGCCGACGCTGTCATCCTTACGCACCGAGGATCGCGCCGTTCCAATAGGGCCGCCCGGAGACAGGAAGAGGATGCACATGGCGACCACCTATGGCGCGGAACGAGAGGGCACTTCGCAGAACGAGAAGCTGGTGATCGGCGCATCGTCGCTTGGCACCGTGTTCGAATGGTACGATTTCTATCTCTACGGACTGCTGGCGACGCACATCTCCAGGCAGTTCTTCTCCGGCGTGAACGAGACGACGGGGTTCATCCTGGCGCTGGGGGCGTTCGCGGCCGGGTTCGCGGTGCGGCCGTTCGGGGCGCTGGTGTTCGGGCGGATCGGCGATCTGGTCGGCCGCAAGAACACGTTTCTGGTGACGATGGGGATCATGGGGCTGTCCACCTTCGCGGTGGGGTTGCTGCCTTCCTATGCGACGATCGGGATCGCGGCGCCGATCATCCTGGTTGGCCTGAGACTGTTGCAGGGACTGGCGCTGGGCGGCGAATATGGCGGGGCGGCAACCTATGTCGCCGAGCATGCGCCGGATGGCAGGCGCGGGCTCTATACCAGCTTCATCCAGACGACGGCGACGTTGGGCTTGTTCGCCGCGCTGCTGGTGGTGATCGGGTTCCGCACCATGCTGGGCGAAGACGCGTTCGGCAGCTTTGGCTGGCGCCTGCCGTTCCTGGTCTCGATCATCCTGCTGGGCGTGTCGATGTGGATCCGGCTGCAACTGTCGGAAAGCCCCGTCTTTCTGAAGATGAAGGAGGAGGGCACGACGTCGAAAGCGCCGCTGACCGAGGCGTTCGGGCGGTGGGGCAATCTGAAGGTCGTGCTGATCGCGCTGTTCGGGGCGGCGATGGGGCAGGCGGTGGTGTGGTACACCGGGCAATTCTACGCGCTGTTCTTCCTGGAAAAGATGCTGAAGGTGGATGGCGGCACCGCCAATGTGTTGATGGCGGTGGCACTGGCGCTGGGCACGCCCTTCTTCGTGATCTTCGGCTGGCTGTCGGATCGGATCGGGCGCAAGCCGATCATCATGGCGGGCTGCGCGCTGGCGGCGCTGACCTATTTCCCGCTGTTCGGCGCGCTGACGCAGGCGGCCAATCCGGCCCTGGCGCGAGCGCAGGCGGCGGCGCCGGTCAGCGTGGTGGCGCATGATGGGGACTGCTCGTTCCAGTTCGATCCGGTGGGGCGGAACAGCTTCGATGCGCGGAGTTGCGACATCGCCAAATCGTATCTGGCGAAGAACGGGATCAGCTATGCCAATGTCGAGGCACCGGCAGGCGCTGTGGCGGAGGTGCGGGTCGGCGGGCGGCGGTTGGTGGCGCCCGATCCGGCGCGGGTGACGGGGGAGGCGCGGAAGGCCGCGGTGGCCGACTATCAGGGTGCGTTGAAGGGGGCTTTGGCGGAGGCTGGTTATCCGGCCAAGGCAGAGGGCATGAACACGGTCGCGGTTGTCGCGATCCTGTGGTTCATGGTGCTGCTGGTGACCATGGTCTACGGGCCGATTGCGGCGCTGCTGGTCGAGCTGTTTCCGACGCGGATCCGGTACACGTCGATGTCGCTGCCCTATCATATCGGCAACGGGTGGTTCGGCGGGTTCCTGCCGACGACCGCGTTCGCGATGGTCGCGGCGACCGGGGAAATCTATTACGGGCTCTGGTATCCGGTGGTGCTGGCGAGCGTGACGCTGGTGCTGGGGCTGCTGTTCCTGCCCGAGACGTTTCGGCGGGATATTGCCGAATAGCAATAACTTAGGGGGGCGCTGCTGGCGGCCCCTCACCCCAGCCCTCTCCCCGGAGGGGAGAGGGAGTCAGAGGTTAGGCGCCTACCGTTTCCAGCACCGCTTCGAACAGGCGGCGGCCGTCGGTGCCGCCATGGGCGGATTCGATACGGCGTTCGGGGTGGGGCATCATGCCCAGCACATTGCCCTGCGCGTTGAGCAGGCCGGCGATGTTGCGCGCGGAGCCGTTGACCGGCTCGGCGTAGCGGAAGGCGACCTGGCCTTCACCTTCCAGCCGGTCGAGCGTGTCGGTGTCAGCGAAGTAATTGCCGTCATGATGCGCGACGGGAACGGTGAGCGTCTCGCCGGCAGCGTAGAGGCGGGTGAAGGCGCTGTCGGCGTTCGCCACCTCCAGCTTCACGTCGCGGCAGACGAAGTTGAGCGACCCGTTGCGCATCAGCGCGCCGGGCAGCAGCCCCGCCTCGGTCAGTACCTGGAAGCCGTTGCAGACGCCGAAGACCTTCAGCCCCTTGTCCGCCTGTTCCACGACCGAGCGCATGATCGGCGAGCGCGCGGCGATCGCCCCGGAGCGGAGATAGTCGCCATAGGAGAAGCCGCCGGGGACGGCGACGAAATCGAGGCCGTCCGGCAATTCGCTGTCGCCGTGCCACACCATGGCGGGCTTCACGCCGGTCACCTGTTCCAGCGCCACCGCCACGTCGCGGTCGCAGTTCGAGCCGGGGAAGACGATGACCGCGGTCTTCATCAGGCGCGCTCCACCCGGTAATTCTCGATCACCGTGTTGGCGAGCAGCTTGCGGCACATCTCGTCCACCTGCGCATCGCTGGTGTCGTCGGCGACCTGCATTTCGATCAGCTTGCCGGCGCGCACGTCCTCGACGCCGCCGAAGCCCAGACCTTCAAGGGCGTGGTGGATCGCCTTGCCCTGCGGGTCGAGCACGCCGGGCTTCAGGGTCACGAAAATACGCAGCTTCATCACTTACCCCGGCTCTTGCGGTGTTCTTCCAGGTCGAGGACCGAATTGTCGCCGCCATCGGGCAGCAGGCCAAGACGACGTGCAACCTCCTGATACGCTTCAACTTCTCCGCCCAGGTCGCGGCGGAACCGGTCCTTGTCCAGCTTTTCGCCCGAGGTCATGTCCCACAGGCGGCAGCCGTCCGGGCTGATCTCGTCCGCCAGGATGATGCGGCCGAAATCATTGTCCCAGATGCGGCCGAATTCGAGCTTGAAGTCGACCAGGCGGATGCCGACGCCGGCGAACAGGCCGCACAGGAAGTCGTTCACGCGGATCGCCAGGTCGGCGATGTCGTGCATTTCCTCCTGGCTGGCCCAGCCAAAGGCGGCGATATGCTCGTCGGAGATCATCGGATCGCCGAGTGCATCGTCCTTGTAATAATATTCGATGATCGTGCGGGGCAGCTTGGTGCCCTCCTCGATCCCGAGCCGCTTGGAGAGCGAGCCGGCGGCGACGTTGCGCACCACGACCTCGATCGGCACGATCTCCACCTGGCGGATCAACTGCTCGCGCATGTTGAGGCGGCGGATGAAGTGGGTGGGCACACCGATATGATCGAGCAGCGTGAAGACATGCTCGGAAATACGGTTGTTCAGGACGCCCTTGCCGTTGATCGTCCCCTTCTTCTGCGCGTTGAAGGCGGTGGCGTCGTCCTTGAAATACTGGATCAGCGTGCCGGGCTCGGGACCCTCGTACAGGATCTTGGCCTTGCCCTCGTAGATCTGGCGGCGGCGAGCCATGTGGCGGTCCCCTGAAAATGAGCGGCCCCGGCGCGCGTGGGTGCGAGGCCGGGGCGGAATGCGCGCGCCTATAAAGGAAGGGGGCGGGACGCGCAATCGGCTGACGGCGGCTGGATGGCCGAAGGTGATTCGCGTGGGTTCGACGGCGCGTTCTGCGGGGTGGACGCTGGAAGTGGACACTACACCCCCACGTCCGTGTCCACTTACCTTTTTTGCAATCGTCGCTGGTGCCGGGTCGAGCGGTCGGGGCGGCGGGATGCGCATGGCTTTTCCATAGCAGGAGGCCAATGTGTAGGACAGCGCCGACCGCTCTAGCGATCGGCGTCGCGACGCCCCAGATCAGCGAGCGTGATGACGCAGGGCGAGCGATGGACGGCGCGGGTGCGCGCGGGCGTGCCGACGGTGCTGGTCGTGGGGCTGCTCGGCGCGGCGCTGGTTCATGGGCTGGACGTGCGGATTGCTGCCCCTGCAGAGGACGAGGGGCTGTCCGTGTTCAGCGTGGCGCCGCCGCCCCCGCCGCCGGTGCGCGTGGTGCCCGAGCGGATTCCGTCGCAGCGGGCGGCAGGGCGCGCCTCGCCGCGGAACCTGCGTTCAAAGGCGACCGAGGTGGCGGCGCCGGTGCCGATCATCGTCCTGCCGGTTATACCCCCGATCGTCACGGCGCCGGTCCCGCGGGCGGGCAACGATCCCACTGCGGGTGCCTCCGACCGGCCGGGGCCGGGGACCGGCGCGGGAGGGCTTGGCGACGGCGACGGCGCAGGGGGCGATGGTGACGGTGATGGCGACGGATATGCGCTGGAAACGCCCCCACGGCGGATTGCCGGGCGCATCCGCGATTCGGATTATCCGGAGGCCGCGGCCGATGCCGGGGCGGGCGGGACAGTGTCGGTGCGCTATTATGTGGAGACCAATGGCCGCGCCACGCATTGCTCGGTCACCCGGTCGAGCGGCAATGCCGAACTGGACGACGTGACCTGTCGATTGATCGAGAAGCGCTTCCGCTACGATCCGTCGCGCGATGCCGATGGCCGGCCGGTACGCTCGATCATCGTGGTCGATCATGACTGGCAGTTCGAGCGGGAGCCGGCTCAGCCGTCCGACAGGCGGTAAAGGGCGGGGCGGGCGAAGCGCCGCCACAACCACCAGAGCAGCAGGACGAGCAGCGCAGGTGGCCCGGCAAGCCCCAGCAGGCCGAGTGCGACGGTGATCGTCAGGATCACCGAGTCCCACGCCAACCCGGCAGCGCTGGTGAACGGGGCGCTGGTATCGAAGGTGCCGATGCCGGCACCGGATTCATAGGTGAAGGTCATCGGCGTGGCGGCAAGGCTGTCGCGCCGGGCGGCGACTGCGGCATCCGCGGCGGCGCGGCTGCGCTGCAATTCGGCTTGACGCATCTGAAGATCGATACGGTCGTCCGCTTCTGCGTCTCTGCGGGCGAGATCGGTTTCCACCTGCTTCATCGCTGCGGCGTCGGAACGGCGCTGCGCGGTGAGCGCGGCGATATCGCTGCCCGCATCGGTGCCGGTGATCTCCGCATCGACCAGCGCGCCGCCCGCGGAGCGGACCTGCCCGTCCGCGGACTTGCCGAAGCGGCGGGCGATATCGGGGGCGAGCCGGAAGGACAGCATCCCCTCGATCCGTTTTTCGCCCAGGACGCGATATTGCATGCCGGTGATGCGGCAGCGTGTGACACCCAGACGCTCACAGGCCTGGGCATGCGCTTCCTGCGCAGCGGCGACCTGATCGAACGGCAGGCGAAAGGCATAACGATAGGCGAAAGCGACACCCAGGGCTGCGCTCAGCGCGACATTGGGCGGCTGTTGTGGGGCGGAGGCGGTTTCCTCGGGCGCCTTGCTGCATCCCGCAAGCATCGCCGCCAGGATCATCGAGCCCGCCACCTGCCTCAGCATCACCGTCTCTCCCACCGCGATGCAATCACCATCATCTCGATGGGATTTGCGGTCAAGAGGTTCTTGCAAGAGACGAGACGAAAGACCTTTCTTGGGCGAGATCGGATGTACTCTTTATGTTCCTTACGATTGCGTCTGGCGCGCGTTTCCTGCTAGGCTCCCGGTCGAACCATGGCGACCGACCTTTCCGATAATCCTCCGATCGGCATCCTCGATGCCCCCTTCGACAGTGCGCTGTCCGAGCGCTATCTCGTCTATGCGCTGTCCACGATCACGGCACGGTCGCTGCCGGATGTGCGCGATGGACTGAAGCCGGTGCATCGGCGGCTGCTCTGGGCGATGCGGCTGCTGAAGCTGGACCCGGCATCGGGGTACAAGAAGTGCGCGCGCGTCGTGGGCGACGTGATCGGCAAATATCACCCGCATGGCGACCAGTCGGTTTATGACGCGATGGTGCGCTTGGCGCAGGATTTCGCACTGCGTTACCCGCTGGTCGACGGGCAGGGCAATTTCGGCAATATCGACGGCGATAACGCCGCGGCCTATCGGTACACCGAGGCGCGGCTGACCCTCGTCGCGACCGACCTGATGGACGGGCTGGACGAGGACGCGGTCGCCTATCGCCCGACCTATAATGGCGAGGAGCAGGAGCCCGAACTGTTTCCGGGGCTGTTCCCCAACCTGCTGGCGAACGGCGCGAGCGGCATCGCGGTGGGCATGGCGACGAGCATCCCGCCGCACAACGCCGCCGAGTTGCTCGATGCGGCGATCCTGCTGATCGACGATCCGGCGGCGGATGACGATGCGGTGCTGGCGCTGGTGAAGGGGCCGGATTTCCCGACAGGCGGGCTGGTGGTCGATCCGCAGGCGGTGCTGCGCGAAAGCTACACCACGGGGCGCGGCGGGTTCCGGGTGCGGGCGCGCTGGGAGATCGAGCGCGAGAAGGGCGGCGGCTGGCAGATCGTGGTCAGCGAGATTCCGTACGGCGTGGCCAAGGGCAAGTTGATCGAACAGATCGCCGGCCTGATCAACGACAAGAAGCTGCCGATCCTGGCGGATATTCGCGACGAATCGGACGAGGCGGTGCGCATCGTGCTGGAGCCGCGGGCGCGCACCGTCGATCCGCAGGTGCTGATGGACGGGCTGTTCCGCTTTTCCGATCTGGAGACGCGGATCAGCCTCAACCTGAACGTGCTGGACAAGGATCGCACGCCGCGGGTGATGTCTCTGCGTGAGGCGCTGGCGGCATGGGTCGAGCATCAGTTCGTGGTGCTGCGGCGCCGATCCGAGCACCGGTTGAGCAAGATCGCCGACCGGATCGAGCTGCTCGACGGCTATCTGGTCGCCTATCTGAACCTGGACCGGGTGATCGAGATCATCCGTACCGAGGATGAGCCCAAGGCGGTGATGATCGCCGAGTTCAGCCTGACCGACCGGCAGGCCGAGGCGATCCTGAACATGCGGCTGCGATCCCTGCGCCGGCTGGAAGAGTTCGAGATCCGCGGCGAGCGCGACAAGCTGGACAAGGAACGCGAGTCGCTGACGACGCTGCTGGGGTCCGAATCGCGGCAGCGGACGCGGATGAAGCGCGATCTGGGCAAGGTGCGCGATCGCTACGGCCTGGAGACGGCGCTGGGCAAGCGGCGGACGGGGATCGAGGAAGCCGCGCCGACGCGTGACATTCCACTGGAGGCGATGATCGAGCGCGAGCCGATCACCGTGATCCTGTCGCAGCGCGGCTGGGTGCGCGCGATGAAGGGGCATGTCGATCTCGCCTCGGCCGATACCGCCAAGTTCAAGGAAGGCGACGGCCCCGCCTTCGCCTTTCACGCGCAGACGACGGACAAGCTGTTGCTGGCGGCAGAGAATGGCCGCTTCTTCACGCTGCCGGCCGACAAGCTGCCGGGGGGGCGCGGCTTTGGCGAGCCGGTGCGGGCGATGATCGATCTGGACGGATCGGTGGGGATCGTGGGCTTCCTGCCGGCGGCGCGCGCGGCGAGGCTGCTGGTGGCAGCGTCCGACGGGCGCGGTTTCGTGGTGCAGACCGGGGACGTGATCGCGGAGACGCGCAAGGGCAAGACGGTGGTAACGACGCGCGCGCCGCCGGCAGGA
>NZ_CAMLAC010000013.1 GCF_946477935.1 uncultured Sphingomonas sp.
GGAAACAGCCATGACCAACAGACATCGGTGACCGGATTGACGAACTTGCCGTGGCAGGTCGGTGCCGCTTCGGCTTTCGGCGAGAGAGCCACGCCGATCAGGACGATTCCCACGAGGATCACAAGATTGTGGAGCAGGCGCGACATCATTCCGCTTCCCCGATCTGCTCGAGGAATGTCCGGTCGGCGCGTTGCTTCTTCGCAATGTAGACCGTGGTGCAGACCAGGAGGGCCGCCAGCAGTGACGCGGCCGCGACCGCTGCGGGACGTCCGACGGCGCGATGCAAGGGACCGAAGAGGCCGATAACGAGCACGCTTGAGAAGCAGAGCGTCTGCCAAGCCAGCCTGAGGCGACGCAGTCCGCGGGTCTCGGGGGCGGCCATCGGCGTCCGGAGCAGATCGAACCAGAGCGGCATCAGCTCGCCCCCCCGGGCTTAACCACATGCTCGGTCACGCGCATGATGCGCCCGTCCTGGCGAACGACCGCCGGCGTGTGCTCGATGCCGAAGCGCGAGGTGAGCTTGCCCTCCTGATCGAAGTAGAACCGCCGCTTCCTGCTTGTCATCTCTTCAATCGGCGAGCCGCCGACGAATATGATCTTTGCGGCTCGGTCATCGTAGCGACCCGTCGCCCAGGCAAGCTGGTCAGGGTTGTCCCCGTCGACAAATACGAGCGCCTGCTTGACCGCCACGAAGTCCAGCGGGTTGAGCGTTTGACCGGCCGCGGCGATGAGATTGCCCTTTTGATCCCGGATGTCGCGTTCGAGCCGGACCGACGGATCATACTCCCAGGCGCGCGCAACCGATGCGGGTGAGAGACCGGCAACAGGAGTCGGCCGGCGCACCTTGGCCTCGACACGTTTGGCGAACATCGCGTTCGTGCGCGCAAGCTCGCCTGTCGCTTCGGCTCGCTTGAGCCGCGCTTCGATCGTCGCCAGCAGGTCCGTCTCGATGACCGGGAAGCTTTGGGCCGCCTGGCCATAGTCCCGTGCTTCGGTGCGCATCGCGCCCGTCACCACGATCGCCACGCCAAATAGCGCGACGCCTGCAGCGCTGGCGACAAGGCGGATCACAGCACCGGCTCCCCGACGCCGACAATCTGCCGGCCGCACACCAGACCGATCTCGGCATAGCGGCTGTCGAAGCCGTCACGATGCGGAGACCCTGCAAAGAAGCACCCCGGCGGAATCTGGCCGACCGCCCCCGGTGTGAGGGGATCGCCCGCCTTGGTCCTCGCCTTCATGCGCGCGACCGGCTCGCCGTTGATCGTCACGAGCTGCCCGGAGTGGCCGACGATGTCTCCCGGCACACCATAGACGATCTTACCGAACATCTGCGGCTTCGGTCCGAAATGGCGGCTGAGAAGCTCGGAGCGCGGAGGATCGAAGAACACATGCTCCCCCCTCTCAGGCAAAGCGTGGCGGCGGATCAGGAAGGCCCAGTTGGGCAAGGAGTCGGTCGTGTTGATGAGCAACACATGGCTGTCCCGCCAGCTGCCTATCGCACTCAGCCCGATCGAGCAGGCGACCGCGATGCCGAGCAGCGCCCAAAGCCGCTTGCGCGGTCGCCACCGAAGCGGTGGGACCTCACGGACGGGGGCTACCATCGGGCCCTCCGAAGGTCGATACTGTTGCGCCCTGCCCGGCCCGCTCGCTTGGCGCCAACGTGGCTGAAGGCACGGGTGCAGCCGGCGGAACAAGCTGCTGAGCCGCGCCGATCGGATCAATCAAACTCGGCTGGGCGGGGCGTGCCGCCAGCGCAGCCTGCGCGGCTGCCAGTTCCTGCATGCGCTGCAGCTCCTCGACGGAGGCGCGCTTCGGCACCGGCACACCGGACGCAAACACAGCTGCCTTCAGGCTGTCGGTGATATCCGGCACATTCTTGGTCAGCACCGCCTCGCCGACGAGCACCACCTGCCCGCGCGTGCTTCGTCGCTGCAGCTCCTTGTCGAGCGATGCCATAAAGGCCCGCATCTCGGCCTGCACCCGGTCTGGCGGCGACCCGGAGAAGCGTTGCGCCTCGACATAATCGCCGACAAGGGCGGACAGGCGCGCTGCCACGAGAGGCTCCTTCTCTGCCGAGGTAAGCGCGCGCGTGACCCACATGCCCCATATGATCGCGGCGAAGAGCGCGACTCCCGCGAGGATCTGGCGTCGGCTGAAGCCTGCGAAGGCCGCTTTACGTGCTGTGGGGGCGGCCGCTCCTGCGCTTGCCGGCGCCGGCGGAAGGTCGAGTTCGGTCTGTTCAGCCACGGCGACCGACTCCCTCACCACGATGACGGGGCAGAAGCTTATCCCGTCGCAGGAGGATGATCGCGCTCGAGAGGATCACATGCG
This sequence comes from uncultured Sphingomonas sp., assembly GCF_946477935.1. Classification (GTDB taxonomy): domain Bacteria; phylum Pseudomonadota; class Alphaproteobacteria; order Sphingomonadales; family Sphingomonadaceae; genus Sphingomonas. Next base: position 2,335 of record NZ_CAMLAC010000013.1, read on the forward strand.
CGACGGCGAACGTGTGCTGGAAGGCGGCCGTGCGAGCCACGTCCGCACCCACATAACGGCTTGTGAAATTGTGAAGCTGATGAACGAGACCGTCGAACGACAGGTCTCCCAGGAGCAGGAAGAACAGGAAGAACAGGCCCCATGTGATCAGCAGCGTCGAAACCACGACGCCCAACCCGTGAAGCATGAAGTGGAGGACAGCGCGCCAAGGCAAGGCGCGAGCGCTCCGCTCGTCGTCAGCAATCCGCACCTTGTCGATGATCGTCGCCATGATCCTACTCCGCGGCCATCGCAATCTCGCTCAATTGATCGAGATTGCTGGTCCATTTCTCTGGGTTGTCGGGGAACGCGATGCGCTCGATCGCCTCGTCGATGCTCAGGCCCTCGGCGATCAGGCCGTCAATCGCGGCGAAGGTCTTGGGGCTGGAGGAGAAGAGCGTCGCCGAATAGGGATCGAGGACGAGCCGCCCGACCGCGAGCGTGTCGGGACCCTTGATCATGATGTCGGAGTATTCGAATCCGTTTCGCTTGAGCGAGCGGAGCAAGGCGTCGGTGTAATCGTCCATTTCGAAGCGATCGTGCTTCTTGAAGTCGGCGATCGTCTCCGGCTTCTGCTGCAGGATCACGAACCAGTCCGAGTTCTCGAGCGCAGCGATCGATCCGGCCGACTTGTAATAGTCGTTCAGCGATTGCGTGGCGGTCACGAGCGACGCGCCATATTTCCGGCACGTTCTGGCATAGGTTTCGATGAAGTCGGCCATCGCCCCACCGCGGAGCATCTGCCAGGCCTCGTCGAGGAGAAGCGCCTTTGGGATCGATCGATCGAGCTTGCGCATCATCTGCTGCGACATGAACATGATGGCGGTCAGCACGACGCTGCGGAGTTCCTCTCGAGCCGACAGGTCGGAGAGCTCGAACACCGTGAGCTGCGCTTTCAGTTCGAACGACACCTGGCCCTGGAAGAACCGACCATAAGTTCCGGTCGACGAGAAAGGCCGCATCGCTATCGCGAGATTGGCAGCGAGCGGGTTGCCGGTCGCCTCGAGCGCTTCGATCACCAGATCGATCGAGCCTTCGCTGCCGTGAGCCTCCCAGACCTGGTTGACGGCGCCGTCGATCAGCCCGCGTTCCGTGTCGTCCAGCAGATTGATATGACGCGACATCTGATTGATGATCGCCTTGAGCATCGCCATGCAGTCGAGGAGGTAGTCCTCATCCTCCGCGGCCTGCGCCTGATCGATCATGGAAAAAGGATTGAGGCAGAACCCCGAGCTCATCGTGAATTCGACGAACGCCCCTCCCTGGAGCTTGGCGGAATGCTCGAACGACCGTCCATCATCGATGACGACCACCCTGGCACCGGCGCCGCAGAGCGATCCGCAAAGCTCCTGAAGGGCGACGGACTTGCCCGAGCCGGACTTGCCGAACACCGCCACATTGTGGTTGCCCGCTGCGTTCTCGAAAGGGCTCCAGAAAAACGGCTGCCCGCGCCGCCCGATCAGAAGCAGATGGGGCACCGCACCGCCCAGATATTCTCCCTGCAGGGGTGCAAGGTTGGCCGCGGTCGTCGTGAGCAGCGTGCGCATACGCTTCATGCGCTCCAGGTCTTTCGACAGGCCGTTGGCCATCGTCATCGGCATGGCGCAGAGCAGGCCCATCACCTGGAGGTAGCGGTCGTCGAGGAGGTCCCAGCCAGCGGCACGATAGATGGACTTCAGCACTCGCTCATGGCTGTCGCCCTTGCCCTTCGGTGAGAAGGACGTGACGCTGAAGAACACCCGGACGAGCTTGCGACCCTGCCGGATCTCCTCATTGACGTGTCGCCACTCCTGAGACTGCTCGCGAAGTTGGGGCAGGAATTTCGATGACTTGGAGTCCGCCAGGCTCGTCGTCCGCATAAATTTGTAGCTGGCTTTGTTGGTGGTGGCCTGTGCATCGGGAAAGTCGATGCAGAGGTTCGTGGCGACGGGGCACGGCATGCGCAGCTTATCGGTGAACATGTCGCCTATCAGCCGCGCGACATCCCAAGGGGCCCAGCGGTTCGGGAGGTTGCGAACCGAGAAGGATCGGACGTCGAAGACGTCGGGATAGATCTCGCCGATCTCGGGCGCGCCTTCGAGCGTTTTACCGGTGGGCCGGAAGCGCTCGGTGCGCAGCAGCATGCGGTCGGGCTCGACGTTCAGCTCTATGTCCCGCCGGATCGCCTGGTCGGCGATGGGATCGAGGGGATTATAGCTGACCGCATCCTCGCCCGCCGCGGTGGTCGGCGAGGTGATGTCGTCGATCCAGCTGATCAGCGCAACGGGGTCCATCTTGCGGGCCGAGACATTGATCGACTGAAGCGCCGAGATGATGCCTTCCATCACCGAGACGATCTGTTCGACCGAAACGCTCGAGGATTCGGGCGTGGAGTATGAGATCGCCACACGGTGGTTGCGGAGGCAGAACGGGGCATCGGCAGAAAGCGATGCCCACACGCCATTTGTCAGGAAGTCGACGCGGTGTTTCGCCATGCGCTCGTAGACGCCGCGTGCCGAGTATCGCGGCAGATACCATCTCGAAAGGCGTTCTCCGACCCGCGGCGACATCCACTGATGAAACTGCAGGCATCCTGGCGCCGGAATGCCTTCCGAAAGAAACTGCGCGAGGATTTCCCCTGTGCGCTCGTCTGCGCCGACCAGCGGTGCCGCCTCGATCACGAACCCGCGTGACGCGCTGTTGTAGAAGATGCCGGTTTTCGGATCGTAGCTTCGATAGGGCAACCAATGCGCGAGCATCGGAACTCCTAGGTCCGGCCGCTGCGTGTCCGGCCGTTTGCTGTCGCCGAAAACGCCGGCGAGAAGATCGTCGAAGAAGCCTTGACCCATGTTAATTGTCCTCCGGTCCGGTGCCGGGAAAGCCGGGGGCTTTAACCGTCGGCTTCGGGGGCGGCGGCGAGCTGGCGGGCGCGGGCGGCTCATCTCCGGCGGCGGTCGCTATGGCGGCGTTAGCCGGAGGTGCCTGATTCTCCAGGCGCCCCGCTACGCCAACTTTGTCCCTGTCGAGGTCACCGCTCACCTTGGGCGCGATGGCCGCCGGCTTCGGCCCTGCCGCGCCCCCGGCGCCAGGCGCGGGTGGCGGCGTGCGGCCCGCCTTGGGGACTAGGCGAGCCGCAACCTCGGATTTGATGGCTGCCACCGGGTCCACAGCGCGAGCGCGCGCGGCCGCGACGGCAGCGGGATCGGGAAGGTCCGGATCGACTGCAAACGCAACGCCTCCGTGATCAGCGCGGTCAACCGCATCGGCGAGCGATTCCGCGGGCACCGGTGCTCGCGACGCATTTCGATCGGGCAAGCTTGTCGAGGTGGCCACCACCTCTTGGTGCCATTCGCCTCGCTGGACCACCGCGTGCACGGCGCTTGCTTCATGTAGCCGCCCCCTATCATCTATGTACGGCTGGAAGACGATGCGGAGGACGCGCTCCTGGGTTCGCCGAGGATCAGCCTCGCCGAGCGGCAGCGGCTGAACGGTGGAAGCCTTCCGGGAAACGCTGGCCGTCGATACCTGAGCTCGGGAACCGCCCGCTGGCGACAATTCCGGACTGCCCGCGCTGTCCGCGATCATGGCGAGAGCGCGGTCATCGATCGATGACGAAGGCGCGCAGATGCCGTCGGGAGCGGAGCAAGAGAAGCTTCCCTTCACGTTCCCGCCGAAGGTCGTGCACCCGCTGAGCGCAGCCAGTCCGACGACGCCGATGAGAGCTCGTTTGCGAGCAGACCGTGGATCGTGCGCACTCACGACGTCGCACCCTTCAACCAAGCCTCGAGGAACTCTTTGGGCCGGTAACCCTCGATCACTTCTCCATCGCCGCGAACGATTATCGGCGTGCCGTTCAGGCCGTGCTTTCGTGCGAACTTCTCATTGGCATCAAGGCCCGCGGTATTGCACGGACTGGGTGCCTTGACGGGCTCGCCGGCGTATGCCGCGTGCAAGGCCTCTTCCTGGTTCTTGGAGCAGTAGACCCGGTCTGCGATGTCGCGGCTGCCGAGCACCGATATCGGCCGCTCGACAACCTTCACCTCCATGCTGCGCAGGACGTTGGTCAACGCCCGACAGTAGCCGCAGCGAAAGTCGGTAAAGACGGTGACCGTGTGCTTCGCGGACCGGTTGCCCCACACGATCGCGCCATCGGCCGGCAAGCTCGCGAGATTCAGCGCCGCTGGCTTTGCTGGGGCGGTGACCTTTCTCGCGCCAACCGCCGCGCTGGAAATGCCCGCATCAGAGCTGCCGGCTTCATCGGCGGCGGCGTTGGCTTTCGCCGCCCCGCCGACCAGCATGTCCGGGTTGATCTCCAGAAGACGCGCGGCTGTCAGGTCCTGACGCGTTTCCATGTCATAGACCCGGCCGATGATCAGATAACGCGAGCCGTGGTTGACGTAGAATAGGTTCGAGCCTGCGGTGACCTCGCACAGGCCGTCGATCTTTTTGCAGTCGACCTTCGTAAGCTCGGTCTTGGGCAGCCGCGTTTTCAGCAGGTTCACGACCTGCGTTTCCTCGACTTTGGCCGCATCCGCCGCGAGCGCGATGCCGGCGATGCCGAGCGCCCCGATCGCCAGGATTGCAGGAGCGGAACGGGCGACGGCGCCAAGCCGTCGTATCCGATCAGTTACGGACATAGACACCCTCCAGGAAAACGATCTCAACGTCGACGCCCGTCGGCATCTCGATGACCGGTTGATATTGTTCGGCGCGCTCGATCAGGTATTTCGAGACATCCTTGCCGGCCTCGGCAGCGCCGCCGCCGAGCGCGCGCAAGCCAACGCTGCCCAGATTGGGGGTACGGTTTAAGCCGCCCTCTCCATTGTCGCTGATGGTCGCCAGCGGCTGATTGAACGCCGAGTTCAGCGCATTGCCGCCGCCGCTGACTAACCCGGCGAGGAACGCCTGCATTGCAAGAGACCCCTCGCGGCTGACAACCCGACCGCGAACGCCGGTCTTGCCGCCAAAAGCGATGAAGCCCTTGACCTCGGACACCGCGTAGCGGCCGCCCGGCTGCGGGCACGTCATCTTCTGAAGTTTGACGTAGACCTTCTCGCTGGAGAGATCGCCGCGTGCCGCGCCGTTGATCAGGCACCCTTCGATCTTAGTCGTAAGAAGACGCCCGTTTTGATAAACCGAGCGCGCAGGTCCCGTGACACGGAGCACGACCGGCAGAGGGTCCGTCTGGCTGTTCACGCCGGCGCTCGCATCGACGCCGACGATGACCTTCGCGCTGGCGAAGCTGTTCGGCGGGAGGTAGTTGATGCTGTCGGTGAAGGTCGTGCTTCCCTTGGCGATCCTCGTCGCCGTACCGCCATCGGCAGTCTGGAAGCTCACCAGCTTGACCTCCGCCCCGCTACCGGCGGCGGACAATGCCCGCGTCGCGTCTGGACTGTCGGGTCGCTGATAGCTCTGCGTCCCGCTCGGTCCATACATCGCGCCGGGCCCCGGCGCTGGTGGCGTCGCCGCGCGGGCCGACGCCATGTCCCGTCGAAGCTGATCGTTCTCCTGCTGATAGGCTGACAGCACGCGTGCGCCGTCGGCCTGCATTGCCTGATTCTGACCCTTGAGCAGCTCGACCTGCTGCGCGAGCTGGTCCATGCGCTGCTGCTGCCCGTTCACAGATTTCAGCTGGTTCTCGACCGACTGCATCTGATTTTCGGAGAGCGCCATCCACTCCTGCTGGTTGAGGTTCTTGTTGACCATGTCCTTGGTCGACACCTCGACCTTGGTAGCATCGTCCACGGAGGCGCCCGATCGGTCGCCATCGTCACCGAATATCCAAAAGGATGACGCGACGAGTCCCACTCCGGCGACGCCAGCCAGGAGCATCCGCTGCCGCTTCCGCACGCTGTCGTTCGTGGCGAGGTCACTAGAGACGGGGGACACGCCCTCATCCGAGGTGCTGTCGAGTGGCGCGCGCTTGCGCCTCAGGAGATCGCTCAAAGCCATGTCATTGCCTCCCGTTCGACGAGACGAGGTAGGCCGTCGTGACCTTCCCGGGATCGAGCCTTGGTTCCGCTATCGACACGGCGAGCGCGCTGGCGGGTGCCACGGCCGCTTCGGTCAGCGTGACCGCATCGCTGCCGCTGTTCTCAATGCGGAGGACGCGACCGGTGAGCTCCGCCCCGCGGTACTCGGCGATCATCTGAACCTTGAGGTTGCCGACGTAGACCGGACGCAGCGCGCGCTGCCGCATCTCGTAGCCATCGACGACCTGATTGGCATACATCGCCTGCACCAGTTCGACGGCGTTATCCTGCGGGCTGGCCGCTGCGATCCGCGGTGAGGTTTCCTCCGCCTTGTCCTTCGCGATCGCAGGGTTCGAGATGAACACCTGCACAGCTTGATCGCCCGCAATGCGGCAGACGAACTTGTAGACATAGCCGCGCTTGCTGGTGCCGAAAAAGGAGAGCGCGTGGCGACCGAAGCCATCCGGCACCGACAGATATATATCCCCCCGGACGGGCTCGTTCACGACCGAGAAATCGTCCTGCGGGTTTCCGGTCGAGATCTTCGAGACCGAGGCGAACTCGTCCTCGACGAGGCTGATCCGCGTCAGGTCCTTCGCCGAGGCGGCACAGTCGACCTGGCTTCCATCGGAGGCCAGGACGGTCTGATCGGCCCAGGCTGGCCCGGCGATGAGCAGCGCGGCGACGGCGACCAACGACGCGCCGAAAAAGCGGCTGACAAAGCAATAGTAGCGGTTCAGGAGGGCAACGCCTGTCGCGGCGCTACCGATGGCCAAGACCGACATCACTGATCCCTCTCCTTGCCGGTGGTCACCATCCCGAAGCCCACAAGCTTCAGAGAGAGGCCGGAATATTGCCAATCGAAGCGGAAGGTCCGCCGGTCCTTGGCGATCACCTTGTTGCCGACGATCGTGTGGAGATCGCCAGTCACCGTCGACCAGAGATTCTTCGGGTCGATCTCCATCGTCTGGATGGTGAAGAACTGCGCGATCGACGAACCGCGCTGTTCGTTCACAATCTTCATAAGATCGGCGCGAACCCGACCTTGAGCACTGGGCGCGGTGATCTCGAGGACCGACTTCATCCAGTATTCGAGGTTGGACGGGCTGCGATCGAGCGTCAGTACCGCAACGTCCCGTGTGATGAGCTCAAGATACTCTCTCGACACGCCAGCGCTGCTCACGGAAAGCGGCGAATGGAGCACCGGCTGCAGGACGACTTCCCGATCACGGGTCGCGGTGACGAGCAGCAGGATCGCGGAGAGGATGCTCAGGCCGACGGTCGTCACTATCAGCAGGTTGCGCTGCTTAAGGACCCGCTGGCTCTGGGCGTGGGTGTAGGAGATCTCCATCTTACCCCGCCATCAGCCGGAGGTAAGAGGGTGGCGTGGCCTTCATGCCGGTGAACCCGGCCGGAAGGTGCCAATAAGCCATGTGAAGCAGCCACGATGCCGCCCGACCTGCCTTAGCCTTCTTCAATCCCCACCAGCCTGCGCCCGCAAGCAACATGCCAAGAAGGATATGCTGAGACAGGATTCCCCAAACGAATGGGATCACCATCGCCAGGAATTCATCTAGCGTCCACAGCCCGATTAGCTCAGGGTCGTCTAGATGAGACGGTATGACGTACTTGTCCGCAGCCATTGCACCACCCCCTCCAAGAGCCGGCCGGATCTGCTAGTCCGACCGACCGTCGGACTCGTCAGATCGTTGCCGTCACGGTCGAGGTGACGATCGGAATGCCGGTGCCGGCGCCCACGCCCACGCCGACCGGGATCGCGATCTGGCCCATGGAGAAGCGGCCCGAAGCGAGCGCCACGATGCCGCCGGCAAGCGAAAGCACGGTGATGATCTTGCCGCCGGAACCCTCGAGGAAGTCGGTGAACTTCGTCAGCGCGGTGTCGAACGTGGTGTCCGCTCCGGCGAACGCCGGCCCGGCAAGGAAGAACAGCGCGAACGCCAGCGCGAAGAGGGCGAGGATCGCCAGCTCCGCGCGGCCGCTGTATTTGAGGACAGACTGCATGAGAGTTTCCCTTCAAATCGAACGCGACTGTTTCCGCGCCCATTTGAAGGGTGACCTTCCCCAACGGTGACCGACAACAAAGTTTCCGTCACCCACCCGGGATCAACTCGCTTTATACAGCTTCAGTTGTGGCCACCCCGGAAGTGCGGGGCACCCTGCCCCGTGCAACCGGGCAGGGTGCCCCGATATCGCGGGCGCTGCGCCCCTCGCCGCGGGCATTGTGCCCTCGCTCCGGGGCGCGGCTCGATTATTGCGGCTACGCATAAATGAGAGTAGATTCGCAGCGGTCGATCTTCGGATCGGACTGGTCGGCACGGTAGCACCAGGAAGCGAGCGGGTTGGCAGAGGTGGCTGAGGAGCGGTCGGAGATCGATGCTGTGAGCGCGGATCCGCGACGGATTCCGCTCGAAATCTCCGAGCACTTCTTCCGCCTGACGACCGAAAGCCTGCGTCTGCATGCTAACGAGACGATGCAGTATCAGACGCTCGATGGACTGTTGGATCAGCGAATCTTTCGCGATGCCGTCCCGGTCGATCAACAGGTCGATACGATTCAAGAGCATCTCTCGACCGTTCCCACGGGCGGCGACATCAAAATCTACGTGAGTATCGCCAAGCCCAGTGCCGACAACCTAGCTGCCTTGAAGTGCCAACTTGATGAAATGCTTGGCAGAAGCCTCACATTGGCGGACACCATCTCTGTCGCGCTGTTCAATTACGTTGTCGGACAGAAAGCGGCGGGAATTCTGCAGCGCCTGTGGTCTCGTGACGCAGCGGCCGAGGCGGAATCGACGGCCAGTGGCGGAAACGTAGTCCGGCTTCGCGCCACTTCCATCCAAAACGGTGCTGTTGCAGTGAGATAGTCGACCTTGCCAAGGCTGGGCGCCTATGGTTTCGTCGGAGCCCTAACCTAGGAGAGGGGGCTCGGTGCATGTCTTCCCCTGCCCGGATCGAGGCGTCGGAGGACGCCGACAATTCGGTCAACAGCAACCAGCGGGACTTCATCCCGCTGATCCTGGAAGCCATGTCCGAGAAGAACGTGGGGCAGCGGAAGCTCGCTCTGCAGGCCGGTATCAGCAAAAGTCGCCTCGGTCTTCTTCTACACAGCGATCCCAAGAAGCGAGCCACGATGTCGCTGCGGGAATTTCAGCAGATCCTTGACGCCCTCGAAATCAACATCGTGCAAGCAATTATCACTGTCGAAACTTACCGCGACCAGCGCCTCTTCCACGACGAGCGATTTGCTACCTCGATCGCGATGTTGACCGAGCTGTTCCAGGGCCTTCCTTCGATGCTTCTTTCCGCGCTGGACGAGATCGAGGGTATGGACGGCACGGAGGTCCGGAAAGAGTGGGCTGGGCCCTTACGCAAAGCGCTGGTCGAGAAGCTCGTGAAGGAAGTCTCGGCCGTGATGGCGCGCCGGGACTATCTTTCCGAGGTCTCGAAGATCGGGCTGTAGCGCGTACAATTAAGCCCTTCATCCGCGTTCAAAGCGTTGCCTCAGAACGAGGATACCAACGCGATTCGCCCGGATGATGGGGGTGCCGGGAATGGCGCTCCGATGGTCGCTTGCACCGTCGCGACGCGCGGCACGCCTGCCAACCGACGCCAGTTGAGAAGGACATTGTCGACATAGTCCAGCGTTTCGGGAATCCTTGGAACGGCGCCATTGCGGATACGCCCCGGTCCGGCATTGTAGGCAGCAAGAGCAAGATGAACCTGGCCGAAGCTGTCCAGTTGCTGTCTCAGGTAACGTGCGCCTCCTCGCAGGTTCTGTTCGACATCGTACCGGTCGACGCCCAGCCCTGCGGCCGTCCCCGGCATCAACTGGGTCAGCCCAAAAGCCCTCTTTTTGGAGAATATATCGGCTTGGTAACCGCTCTCACGGATGATCATCGCATCGAAGAGCCCTACCGGGATCCCATGCTCACAGGCGATGTTGCTCATCATGGCATAGTAATCAAACCGGCGCTTCTCGACATTCCTGCTCAGGAATCCAGCCGGTCGGTAGCCGCTCGCCGTGCACCTAGGTGTAAAAGGCATCGTCGCAGTCGCGAAGGCGAGAGGTCTGCCCATCCATGCGGGTATCGCGATCGCCGGCGGCGGTCGGAGCAGAGGCAGATCGGCACCATCCGGAGCAGTCTCTCCCCTTGGTGAAATGGCAGCCGCATCCGGTATTGTGCCTGCTGAGGCGAAGCTGCTCGCCATCTCGAAAGAAACCCAGCGACGGCTTAGATCGTGGGTTCGGAAGGAATGGACCATGGCGCCTTCGCCCTCCGCCCTAAACTCGCCAGCCCCTGCCCCCTCGTCTCGGTCGACCGGCTGAGCAGCGAGCGTGGAGGGCATCGAGATCACCTCGACGGTTCTTCCGGATCGAGACGGCTGCGCCTGGGCCTGAACGCCGCTGAGAACCGCAACGACGGCAACGATGCAGAAGCTACCAATGCGCATTCGGGTCTCCAGTCCGGTCGAGACCGGAAGTGGAGATCATGCGAATTGCGGTTGTCAATCCTGCGGTTCGTGTCGAGCATCGAAGACAGTCCTCGAACAGGCTGTGCCATGTGGTTGATCGATCGCCATACCGACGGGCTTTGTGGAGTCCGCATCCCCCTGCCGCGGCCACTTCGGGCGGCATTGGTGAACTGGTACAGCGGCGAGGGAACGCGCGACGATGAGGAGGCTGGCATCACGCTCGTCCAACAAGCTCGCATCGGAGACAAATGGCTGGCTTGTGATTGTCTTGGAGCCGATCGGCCGCCGCCCATCCTCACGCCCGCTTTCCTCTCGGAAGCCGAAACATACTATCTTCGTCGACTGACCAGCCCGAAACGGCCAGAGCATCTCCCGGATTGCCCTTTTTTTCGCGATCAGGTGACCAACCGTATAACGCAGACGCGCAGCGCGCAGACTCCAGCCGATCCGCCCAGCGGCTACTTCGAGGTCTTGCGGCCGGCGCCGGAGAAGCTCGCCCAGCGTCCCGACGATGACGGTGGAGATGACCGGACCCGAAGCGCATCGGTCCCGCGCCTCGCTAGGCTCTTGTGGCGGTTGCTTGCCGCCAGCCGCCTCAATGTTGCTCCGCCGCTTACCGAAGAGCTGGTGGAGCGGTCGATCGTTGATGAATTTCGCGCGCTCAACCGAGCTGCCACTCACATCGATATCGCGCCAGGCATCGAGCTCGGCCGGGCATTCTGGACGCACGGCCAGGCTCTACACAGCCGGCGCGCCTATGCCGGCATCCGTGCTCTCGCGAGCCAATGGCCCCGCGGGCACGCTGCACAAGGGTTTCTCACCGTCTTCGCCTCGGAATTCAAAGGCTCGACGATCTATCCGGCCGGATGTGACCCGATCAGGGTCGCCAATCGCGTGCAATCGCCGGCGGTGCTGAGCAACCCGGTGAAGGGGCCATATCTCGTAATCGTCGTCATCGGGGAATATCCGGAAGCGAGAGGCTTTGCGCCGCTGAGGGCGTACGCGCAGCCGATCTTCTCTGGCAATCGCTTCGTCCCTGTCGAAACGGAGTTCGAACGACGCATCTTGAAAGCGCTGTTGGACGCAAGAAAGGCTTTCGATCGCGACGGGGTCGATGTCGCGATCGAAAAGCCAGTCTTCGATCGGCTCACTCCGCTGGGATCGTGCCGGCCGAATTTCCTTTGCGAGGCCAGGTCACGGTCGACGGGCGAAATCCGGCAGGTGATCGTTCAGGCCGGAGACGTCGAAATCGAAGAAGATTCCGCACTTGAGCGATGCCTGGAGCAGATCGCTCCCACCGTCACGATTGAACCAAAGGATCTCAAGAACGGCCTGGTCTATCGCCGGTTGGTCAATTGCCTCGGTCAGTAGCTGTGATGTTGCCGCCTCAGGCCCAAGTCAGAGTGGCGGCGAATGAGCCGACGATCGCCAGCGTGACGGGAGTGGATAGCAAGTACAGCTTCTGCCACCGCCACCACGTCCGGGGAATGAACAGGACCGCACCCCGGAGCGACCGGAATTCACTCCATGCCTGTTCGCGGTAAAGCTGCACGGCCGTTGTCATAATCGAGAGGACGACCGCGAACGCACAGCACAGCCCGACTGCGACATAGAGCGCCAGCCAGTTCTCCATTTCGATCGGCGATAGGTGAGCCATACAGCCTCGCAAAACCTCACTCGCGCGTAACGGCTCCTGCTATGGTCCGTTCCAACCTTGATCTTCAATTAGCAGCGAGCCCTCGTACGCGGTGAGGGATGCACCCCGCAGTTCGAGGGCGTCGCTTCCGGCTCTCATGTTTTAACCTTCAATCTATGTTGCAACTCATGGTGAGTCAGGTCGCGACCGCATGGACGACCCCAACGTGTCGCTGCTCCCCACGCCAAATTGCGTTCGAGAAGTTGCCTCGAGGCCGCAATCATCCGACGCACTGCAACTCCTCCAGCAGCGCGGCAATCGCCAGTTTCTTGACGGTAGCAGCTTCAATCAGCTGATCGACCTCAATACCCTTCCGGCGCAGAGCCGTAATGATGGTTGCCGGGGATAGTGTCGCTCCAACGGCCTCCGGCGCTGCCTCCCTAATCTCCGCTAACGTAAAGCCCAAGCGCTTCGCCTGGTCGACGAACCGGAGTGTAGCAACGGTCCCTTCCCCATAGCTGCGGTAGCCGTTGTCCTCTCGCGGCACTTGCGGCAGCAGCCCCCGACCTTCGTAAAAGCGGATGCGTGACACTGAGACGCCGGAGCGCGTCGCGAGTTCGCCGATACGCATAAGCTCTTGACCCTCTACCTAGGTTGAGGGTTCATAGCGCGAGCTCTCAATTTTCTCCAACGAGAGCGGATATGGACAGCAAGACGATCATCATCACCGGCGGTACCGCAGGAATCGGCCTCAGTGCCGCGCGAGCGCTGGCCGCAAGGGGGCATCGTCTGATCGTGCTTGGCCGCAACAAAGCGCGGGGGCAGAAAGCCATCGCAAGCCTGCTCGCTTGCCAGCACGGCAGCCACCGCTTCATCTCAGCCGACCTCTCCCTGGTCGCAGGTGCGCGATCGGCAATTGCCGAGATCGAGGCCACTGAGCACATGATCGATGTTCTGGCCAACAATGCCGGGACTTGGTTTCGTCATCGGGCGCTGACCGCCGAAGGGATCGAGCGAACGGTTGCGGTCAATCATCTGTCCTACGTCGCAATGTCCTTTGGGTTGAAGCGCCTGCTGCTTGCGGCGCCAGCTCCACGGATCATCAACACCGGCTCTTTTGTCTATCGGCACGCCCGTTACGATCCAGCCAACCTCCAGGCGGAAAGACGCTTTTCCACCAACGCCACTTACGCCGCGACCAAGCTTTACAACTTGATGTTCACGCGTGCGCTGGCGCATCGCTGGGCGAAGACCGGCATCACGATCAATTGCTTCAGCCCGGGGTTCGTAGCGACGGGGTTCGGGCGGGGCGAAGGTGGTTGGCTTGAGCCCTACTACCGGTTTGTTCGGCTATTCGCGATCTCTCCCGAGCGGGGCGCCGAAATGCTGATCGACCTTGCTGCCTCGCCACATACGGCTGTGCTAAACGGCGCCTACCTAGAGAAGGGTCGTGTCCGTCACGTCGGCGGCGTCGCCGCGAACGCTGCTCAATGTCACGAGCTGCTAGAGTGGAGCGCCCGCTTGGCCGGTTTCGACCCCGCGCGCACCTAAAGGCTATCGATTGTGCGAACCTCAACAGAGTCACCATTGCTCCGCTTCGCGGTTCAACTACAACTGCGAAGTCTAGGGACAAGGTCGGCATTTGCGTTGAATGGTTACTCTGCTCGCGGACACGAACGCGTTACGTCATCCTGGCTTAAAGGCCTACCTGCAAGCGTCGCGCGACCATGCGATCGCGCTGTCGGACCTCATGTTAGTCGAGATGCGCAAGACCAGGGCGCTGTCGACGTCTCGGGAATCGCTGCAAATCGTCGCACATTATCCGCAGCAATCCTATGCCCTGCGCCGCACCCACGAGATGCTAGGCGAAAAGATCACTTCCGCAGAGCAGAGCCACGTCCTGTTCGACTATGAGGCCACGGCCCATCTGACAGATCTGTCTCGCCGGCTGCTGACGCTGCCGCCGCCAGCCGGCCTCGCCAAGGAGATGGCGCAGCTCGAGGCTGACGCACAGCTCATCGTGGCTCGGCTGACCGAGGAAGTGGCCGCGCTCGAGCCCGGACTGGTGTCCGCGGCACAGGACTTCACGCCGGCCGAGCTAACGCAGATTCGCACTATGAAGGACGTGACGGACAGCACGCGCCGCAAGCTCCTTGATCTTCTTAAAGAGACGACCGGCGGGTTCATCTTGCAGAACCAGGAGCCCCGCCGCCGCGCGCCGATGCTGCTGCGCGACACCATAGGCCAGTTCGCCTTCCGTTACTCGTTGTGCATGCTTCTTTACTACATGGAGTGGGTCCGCATCGGACGACAGACGGGCAAGAGGTTGCCGCTCCGCGTCAACGACGTCGTCGACATGCAAGTCGCCGCCATGGGCACATACTTTAACGGCGTGCTGAGTGCCGACAGAAACCTTCAGATCGTCTCCAACACCGCGCGCGGTGTATTGCGCGGTTTCGGCGCCTATGTGGGCGAGGACTGGCGCTTGCCGCGACCACCTCAGGAGACCGACGACGCCAACGGCGATGCAAGCCTGATCGATCCGAGTTAAACCTCTGCCATGCGCTTCCTTGCCAACGGTCCCTCGATTCCCGACGATCTTCTGATCGCGCGCGACGCGGGTGACGTCATCTTCTTCTGCGGCGCCGGCGTCTCCCGCCACCGCGCCGGGCTGCCCGACTTTCTCAAGCTCGGCGGCGACGTGATCGATCTCCTCGGCGCCGGCGACAAGAGTCTTGCCCGCAAGCTGTTCCGCCGGATCAATGAGCTCGACCCGATCGACGGCGTCGGCGGACTGATCGCCACCGATCGCATCTTCAGCCTGCTCGAACGCGAGTTCGAACAACGCGATGTCCGGAACGCCGTTGCGCGCGCGATCAAGCCTGCGGACGATCCAGACCTCAGCGCGCACCGAACTCTGATCGACCTGTCGAGCGGCCGCGACGGAACGGTCCGGCTGGTCACTACCAATTTCGACTTGCTGTTCGAGGCAGCGGCGCCCGGGCTTGCCTGCTCCGGACCTCCGGTCCTGCCCGACCCGCGCAGCGCCGGCTTCGGCGGCATCGTTCATCTTCACGGGCGCGTGGATGCCGATTATCTCGGACCGGGCGACGAGGAGTTCATTGTTTCCAGCGCCGACTTCGGTCGCGCCTATCTGTCCGACGGCTGGGCGACGCGCTTCATGCAGTCACTGCTTGCCCGCTTCCAGATCGTCTTCGTCGGCTACGGCGCCGACGATCCGCCAGTTCAATATCTGCTTGAGGCGCTGAATCTCCACGCCGGCAATCGCAGCCGGCTGTTCGCCTTTCAGCCGGGCAGCAACGCGGACGACGCGGCGCTTTGGGAACATCGGGGTGTGCGGGCAATCCCATTCGACAGCAGCCAAGGCTATGATCCCCTGTGGGACAGCCTCGCGGCCTGGGCCGAGCGCGCGCGCGACGTCGATGGCTGGTACGCCAGGCTGATTGATATCGCGTCCGCAGGGCCCGCCGAACTCGATCCGCATCTGCGCGGCCAGATCGCCCATATGCTATCGACCCGAGAAGGCGCCCGGCGTGTCAGCATCGCCGAGACACCGCTGCCCGCTTCATGGCTGCTCGCATTGGATCCACGCCAGCGGTTCGACAAGCCGGGTCTTATCGACCCCTATGGTGAATCCGGCGAGCGGATCGATCCTTATGAGAAGCTGGCGCTCGACTTCGACACGCCGCCGCAGCCGGTCGATGAGGACGACGCTTTTCGCGACCGGAAGGTGCCCGATGACACGTGGAGCGCCTTCGCGCCCACCCGCTTCGATCAGGAGGACGTACAGGAAACGGGGTTCGGCGACTTTTACGGCCACCGGGCAAATCTTGCCGGACCACTGAGCACTCGCCTCCACCATCTCGGCATCTGGTTTCACCGCGTTGCTCATCAGCCGGTCGCCCTATGGTGGGCGGCCGCGAACGGTCCCCTCCACCCGCGCATCGTTGAGATGATCGAAGCATGGCTCCGCCAAGACCCGGATCGTTGGCCCGACGACATCCGACGCGGCTGGCGCTTCCTGATCGCGAGCTGGTCCGATCGCCGGGTGGAACCCGACCAAGGCTATTTCGAGCTCAGCCAGCGGGTGGCGCGCGAGGGATGGTCAGAAGCGCGCGTACGCGACTATGCAGCCCTCTTTCGGCCCCGACTGAAGGTCGACCGCAAGTTCGGGGTGCCGCATCCGCTCTCCTGGTCCGACAGCGACCGCCCGAACCCGCTGGTCGCCTATGATGTCGACTATCCGCATCCCTACGAGCTGCTGACCATTCCCGACGATCAGCTTGCCTATGCGACCACGCGCTTCCGCGAGAACCTCGACCTCGCCCGCTCAATCGAAGCCGAGATCTCCGGGCACGACCATGTCCATATGGAAACGACGCGGCCAGACGACGGCGCTCCCCCCATAGCCTATGACAGCTATGGGCTCACGGGCCCGATCGCGCTGTTCCTCCAGCTGATGGAGCAGCTGGTCGAAGTCTCACCCGAACTCGCCCGCAGCGAGATCGCCCGATGGCCGACGGACGATCAATATATCTTCGGGCGCCTGCGCATTTGGGCGGCGAGCAATCCGATCGTACCGCCGGGGGAAGCGGCCGACATCCTGCTCGGCTTCCCCGACCACACGTTCTGGAGTTCGGAGCAGCAGCGCGACCTTCTCTATGCGATCCGCGACCGCTGGCCAGACTTCGCCACCGAGGATCGGACGCGATTTGAGCATCGCATCCTCACTACGACATTTCCTTGGTCCGACAGAACCCGCGGCGGAAAGGCCCGCGCGGCGGCTCATTATCGGCTCGATCGCCTGCATTGGCTGTCACGGCATGATGTCGCTTTCTCGTTTGATGTCGAGGCGGAAATGGCGGCGCTTCGCCCGATCGCGGAAGGGTGGTCGGAGCGTTCCGGCGAGGAAGCGGCGGACTCGCACGCGCCAGTGGTGCGCACCATCGACACCGACGCCGATCCGCGCGTGCTAGAACAGGTGCCGATCAGTGAGGTCCTCGAACGAGCCCGGCAGGCGGGCCAGTCCGACTTCTTCGACTTTGTCGAGCGCCGCCCGTTCAACGGCCTCGCCGAGCAGAAGCCCGCACGAGCGCTCGCAGTCCTTACGGATGCCGCGCGCAAGGGCGAGGTTCCGGTCTCCTTCTGGTCAGCCTTTCTTTATGCCGAGACGCGCAAGCATGATTCTATAAGGCTAACGCAGGCGATCGCCGGCCGCCTCGCATCCCTGTCGCCCGATGCACTTAGCACCATCGCCTATCCGGCTGCCGAATGGCTTCAAGGCCTGGGCGAGCGCCTCTTCGCCGAACTCGCCGCAGTGCTGGACTGCCTATGGGACCCACTCATGGCAGCGCTGCCGCTGCGCGACGACGACCGCAAGCACCGCGTCGACAGCAGCTGGGCGAACGATGCGCTGAACGCGCCCGCCGGCAAGCTCGCCAGCCTGCTCATGAAGGACCCGTCGACCAAGGGCCTCCCGTTCGGCCAAGGCTTCCCCGAAGATTGGACGCGCCGCCACGAACAGCTAATCGCGCTGCCGGGCGACATGCGCCGGCACGCGCTCGTGATGCTAGGATTCCAGATCAATTGGCTGTTCGCCATTGCCCCTGACTGGACCAACGCAAATCTGCTTACTGTGGTAGATGACGAGGGCGATGATGGCGACGCGCTGTGGGACGGCATCCTCTGGGCGGCCCGGGCGCCGAGCCGAACGCTTTACGAGCGCCTGAAGCCGGGACTTCTCGCTCGGGCCATGTCGCCCATGCGACGCCGCGCCGAAGCCAATGTCATCGGCGGCTTCCTACTGATTGGCTGGGGCGGCGATCCCGATGCCGATCCGCCCGCGCAACTCGTCACCAGCGCAGAGCTGCGCGAGATCCTCGTTGAGAGCGATGATGATCTGCGCGGACAGATTCTGTGGCATCTTGAGCATTGGTCAGCGGACCACGAGGCCAAGTGGCGTGCGCGCCTCGTCAGGTTCCTAATCGACGTCTGGCCCAATCACCGGGCCCTCCGGACCCCGGAGATATCCACCCGCCTCGTCGATCTCGCTTTGGCTAGCGGCGATCTTTTCCCGCAGGTCGTGCAGGCGATCTTGCCGCGGCTGGTGCCGGTGCGAGGCGGAATGCTGCGTGGACTAACGCTTCGCTCGGAGGTCGGAAGCCATCCCGCGCTGGTTTATCCCGCCGCGATGCTCGACCTTCTCTGGGCGACCCTCGCCGAGGATGCGACGCTATGGCCGTATAAGATTGAAGAGGTGCTGGACGTGCTTTCCGGCAGGCAGGAAACCCTAGCCGACCCCCGGCTATCGGAATTGCGTCGTCGACGCGCTGGCTAATGGCGCTGCCCGTTTTGTCATTGGCAGCCTATTCAGACTATCGCGGTGGCGGTGGAAGCGGGGCGGACATCAGCGGCTCGAAGTATCGGTCACAACCCGTCAGGCTTTCGAAGTCTGGATCATCGAATGTTACGATCCGACAGATGTGATTCGCCGGAATAGCCGCAAGCGCCCGATCGTGCGGCACCCCATCATAGGGGTGGCCAGCACGCCAAGCACAGAACTGGCGAGCGAAGTGGGATTCGTAACCCAAGCTGTCTTGGAAAAATGTGAAGGGAATTGCCGCTTCGACAACCGAACTCACCCCCACCGAACGCAGGACGGGCCCGAGGTCGGGGTCCCGGTCAATCGCGGCATAGAGTGCCTCTCCACCCCAGAACCGAAGAAAATCCTCGACGCCGTCATCGTTGCACGGACGCGTGAAGAGGAACCAGATCCGTCCAGCCCGCGTCGGTGAGTGCGCTTGGTGACGAAGCCGGAATTGCGCGGCAATCTCCGACGTAAACGCGCCCGACGACACCGCCGCATCGATCCTTCTCATCAAGCTGTCGGCGCTTGGAAGATCCATTCCTTCCGCCAGAATGGACACCCGCTCATGGACCATCAGACGGCTGCAATGCCACGCCAGAACGTCGTGTGGCCGCAGCAGCTCGCCCAGTCGCTCGACCACCCGGTCATACTGAAATCCGGTGGCGAAGCGCCGCGTAGTCGCCCAATCGTCCAGAAGATCGAGATGCTCGTCAAGGAGAGTGATAACCGTTGGCGGCCAACTTTCCGGGTGATCGTAGTCAACCAGCACGGTTCGCCTTCACGTCTCAAGCAACCGCCGAGGAGGATCTGCGGGTCCAGATAGGGCACTAGGCGCGGTCATCGGCCTCGCGCCGCCTTGATCTCTTCCACCAGCCGATCCAGCGTGCTCCTCGCCGCATGGATACGATCGATCGCTAAGCCAAGCGGCTCGAGCGCAGCTTCCAGGTCTTCTTCCTCAAACCCCGCGCTCAGCGCTTCCTTGCTAACCGGGATCGTGAGAGCGACATCGCCGGTCTTGATATCACAGCGGAACCCTCGATCGACGAGCTCGTCGATCAGGGGTCCTTGCGACCTCAACAGCGCCTTCCAGTCGCGCTGGCCAAGGGCATCCGTGCTCGCCGCGAACCGGATACCAGCGCCAGCGAAGCCCGCGATCGTGCCGATCCAAGTCTCGGGCTCATGACCATCCAGGCAGGACACTGTGTCCAACACGAACGAGAGGTAGCAGTCATTCTCGTCTGATTCCGGCATGCGCCAATCCTCGGGCGCGAACCATTGCGTCTCGTCAAAATCAGCCGGTGCCTCACCCGCCCAGCCTAGCGCACGCCGCTTGTCGTCGAGCAGGGCTGCGACGGCTTTCGCAAGCATGGGCTGCATCGTGCTGTGAGCGTATCGAAGGGCGGCCTCGAGCTCATCGATGTGGGTCACGATGACAGCGCCTACGGCGGGCTCCGGCATGATCAGTTCCTCTTAAAACGCTTGGACATGCGCGCCGAACGCGGCAATCATTTGCTGTACAAAGGACCGACCGACGACCGACGCACCGGCTGCCGTGGAAGCGGCGCGTGCAACGTCAGACCAGCTTGTCGATGACACGTCCGGCACGTTGGGCGAGAACGGCGCCAGCAACACGATCCGTGCCGATCGCTTCTGCAACTCAGCCCTCCGAAACACCGACGCCTTGTATCGATCGAGCTGATCGCGGCCGAGGCCGGCATGTATCTTCACCTCGATGCCGATCAGATGGACGCTAGTCTCGATGATCAGGTCTACCCGGTCGGCAGCATCCCCCATCGGACAGACTTCAGTCTCGACACGGTACCCCGTCCCCAGCGCCTCGAACCAATCCGTCGTTGGCAGCGCGGCGCGAAGATAGTGCGCCAGGAACATACTCGACGTCTCGCCCCCGAACTCGGTCATCCAGAGCCCGGCCAGCGCGCCCGCATTACGCACCTCATCATGGCCCAAGCCCGCTAGCGACCAGGGATTGATGAGACCGCCCCGCGCCTTGGCGGTAGCGAGCGGGGCCCTCAGCGACTGGAAGGCAGATTGCAGGTCGCCGAGCGCGTAGAATTGCTTTGGGGCGCGAGGCTGACCAGTTGGCAACACGGCACGAAGAGCCAGGAAGGCGGCCTCGAGTGCATGAGCTTGAAGACCGTCAGCCATATTGAGCTCTTGCGCGGGCTTCGGCCGCCGCGACAACTTCTCGCACCAGGACTGCGGGCCATACGCGACCGAGTTGGGCGTCGGACGGGTCGTTGGTGTGAAACCGGCCCGAGTAGATGCCGATGAAGTTGACTGCGCCGTCCCCAGCTTCGATGCGGCCGTGCCCGTCCTCCAGCTCGATTTCGCCATGCGCTCTCTGGATGACCGGCGACCCCGACATGCCCGGCCGCGACGCAGTGTCCACGATCAGATATCGCTGGTGCTTGCTCGCGGTGAAGAACGGCTCACTTGCGAACGTTGCCTGTTTCCACACCGGCAGCCCGATGCCGAGGCGACCGAACGGATAGCCGAGGATGAAGATCGGCATTCCGATCCGCTGCTTGAGTGCCACGGTGCGCACGACGTTCATCGGCATTACCGAGGCTTCGCCAGGCGGCGGCAAATCCACGTCCAGAGCTGCGACGTCGACAGCGCGACCGTGTTGGGGATGCTCGACCCAAAGCGGCGCTTCGTCCGCGTCGATGGTCGGCACCCGAACGATCAGCGGCGGTCGATCCCGATCGTTCAAGGGGACGTGCACCCGCAGGTGATCCGGAATGCCGCCCTTCCTATGCGTGACCTCGTTAGTCTCGTTGTTGCGGCCGGAGACGACGTGCCAATTGGTCAGCAGGGACAGACGTCCGTCGAGCCGCAGCCACGGGAACGCCGTCGCACCTCCAAGAAGCTGTTCGCCGAAGAACGCCTCGACGTACAAGGGTACCAGCGAGCAGGTGTCGATCCCGGGCGCCGTCACTTCAATCTCTCCAGAAGGCGGCCAACAGCACCGGCCTCGGCCGCGAGGTTACGGTTGTAGGCAAGTGGCATGCGCGGGCTCTTCCACCGCAAGGCGTCCATGATCCCGGCAAGATCCTCACCGCTCGCGAACAGGTCCTGGTTCAGGCCGACCCGGGTCGAGTGCGCGCTCACTCCCTTCAGCAACCGCACGATATCGTCAGCGGTAAGATCGGCTAGCGCGCCGCTGTCGAATGCGCGTTGGATCATCGCCCGGTAGATGGGTCCGATGGAGGCGGGGTGAAGCGCGACGGAGCCGATGTCATACTCGGTGCGAGCCGGCACTGCCGGCCGCGACAGCGTCTTGCGCAGGTCCCAGGTCTCCCGTGCCGTTATGCTGTCGATGCTCCGTCCCTTCACCGCAACCCGCGCCTTGTAACGCCGAACCTGCACGCGACGGAACAGCGGCCCTTGGCCTATGCCCGCTGCCTCGGCCCAGGCAGCGATTGCGCGTACCGATCGCGGGCTGAGGAATGCTGTCGCCCCCTCCCCTTCCTGATCGCCCTTGCTCCGCGGAATCACCAGCAGCCGCGCCTCGGGATCGAGCGCCTCCTGGATATGCTCGACCTCGATCGCGACCAGTTCGGAAGCGCGCAGGCCAGTGTCGTAAGCTACCGAAAGCAGCGCACGGTCGCGCAACCCCGGCAAATCGTCTGCGCATGCCTCCAGAAGCCCCCTGATGTTGATCCCACGGGGTTTATCGCGCTCGATGTCTCGTACCGGCCCCTTGAAGCGCAGCGGGCGTGCCTGCGCCTGCGCGGTCCCCTTCTCCCGACGAATGGCGCGAAGTCGCAGCTTGACCAGCTCAGCCTGGGTCGGGTCCTTAAGGTCGAGCAGCTGGTGGATCTTGGCGATCGACGCCTTGTAGCGCGCCAGCGAAGCTGGCCGGCTGCCATTCCCGGCCCGCGCGTCGAGATAGTCGGCCACGGTTTCCGCAGCCGCTGGCACTGCGATCCGGTTGGCACGCCGGCACCACGCATCGAAGGCTTCGACATCGGATTTAAGCGCACGAATGCTGTGAGGTGACGAGGCCGCCTGATACGCCTTGATCAGCCCCTCGTTGATGACGATGCGGGCGCCGGCGCGCATTTGGACGATGGTCCAAGCGAGATCGTCCCCCGCCCCTGCCAGAGGGATACTCAGCGCCGTCGTCGTTGCGCCTATAGGCTTGGCGTCCTCAGACGGCGTCACCATGGCTTCGCCATCTCGATAATCTGCTCAAGGGTGAACGGCTCCAACCCGTAGACCGCCGCCAATCCGTTGAACGCCTCCACGGCCACGCGCCGGATATCGGCCTCGTCGATCGAGGTAAGCGACGCAGCATACTCATAAGCGAGCTCGACGGCGGCATAGCCCTCGTCATCGAACTGGAATGGGCCACGTGGCCACCAGCTATCTGTGAGGTTGGCGATACCGAGGCGGATGTGGAGCGGGAACGAACCGCCGTGCGCAAGGGCAAGCGCGCAGTTGCGCTCCAGAAAGTTCACCCACTGCTTGAAGAAATATCCGGTCGCTAGCGTGATCCGCTCGCCTTCGCGCTGGAAGAGAAAGCCCCCGCCTACACCCCAGATTTCACCGGTCTTCTCGAACCATTGCGTGAGCGCACGGGTTGGATCGACGTCCCCTTCCGGCGTACCTGGCCAGTAAACCATGACGCCGCCTTGGCTCGCACCGTAGTTGAACGAATTGGCACGCGCGAGCAGTGCAGGATGACCCATATGCTCGGCTAGGGCGCGCCTAGCTCCCGGCTTTGCGGCCCATTTCGAGGGGATGATGCGCGCGTAGCCGGGGAATTGCTGCTTCCACATGACCTTGCGGCTGCCATGGCTGCTCGTCACGATCTGCGGGACGTCTCGATCAAACCAGAGGTCAAGGTCGCCGGCAAAATGCGGCTGCCACTGCACCGCTTCGGGCGGTGGCGCTGGGATCTGTTCAAGCGACAGCTTCAGCGCAGTCGCCAGCTGCCTGGTGAGCTCCCCGCGCACGCGCCGCAATTCGCCTGTATCGGCGCCCTCGGACAGATGAAACGCGATCGGGCCGCGCCTCCCCCGCATGTCGAACGGCAGCTTGTCGAGCGTCGCGCCGGGGAATGCCGTGTTCCAGACCTGAATGACGCGAGAGTCGGTGAGCGCCCGGTTGGCGTAGCCCAACTCAAGCAGCACGTTGGGATTGGCGCAGGCCTTCCCGGTCGCTGAGACGGCGATCGGCGTTACATCTCCGACGAACACCGCCGCGGCATCGATCTTCCGTAGAATGGTCGCGACGATATCGGGGGTTCCGGCGACGCCCTGGGTGTCGGATGTCAGGCTCGGCCGATCGGCTTCTTCGACCTCAGCCGATACGAGCGCGATCGCGGCGTCGAGCGCGAAGCGGATCAGCTCGCGCGTGACCCGCCCGTCGAGATCGCTTTGCCACGACCAGAAGACCGTCTTTTCCGCGCTCAACCGCCCTGCCCCCTCAGCCCAGCTTGTAACGCACCTTATAAAGAATGGTCAATTCCGCTTGTGCGATAACTGCAATTATCAAAGGTTCACATAACGAAGGGTACGGACGAGGAAACCAACTGCTGACTTTGGTTTCTTCGCGTGGCATCGTCGTCGCCCATGACCCGCGACGACAACCCGCGCGCCGATGACGCATTGCTTTTGCTGGGGCGCCTAGACGGCCGCTTGCAGGGTAGCACATGCGCAGACATCTTTCTCGCCCGTTCGCGTCTGGAGGGCGCATCTGCCCTCGCCGGCCTCGCCGGCGTGCCAATCGCAGTGAGAGACCTGCAGGACTGGATCGCGGGCCGCGCACCCCCTCCCCGCTCGTCGGAGGGCCTCAACGATCCGATCTCGGTTGCGGCCATCTTCCACATTGCTCTCAGCCGCGATGAGGATCTCAGCGACCCGCTCGCCCGCGCGACGCTGAATGCGCTGCGTTCGGTCTTGGACGATCGCGCTGAGGCGGAAACCTATGCGACGTCGGACCTCGCCCATTTCGGTCCACTTTGGCGGAAGGTGCGGGCGGCGGCAGACGCCCCCTTCCCTACCGGCGACATCCTCGGCGTCGCGGAACGGGTCTTCGAGCTGGCCGCATCCACCGAGCCAGCGCCCACAAGCGGATGGGATGTGGTTAGCCTCGATGGCCGGACGCTCAACCTTCCACCGCGCGATCGCGATCGAAACTGGCTGATAGCGGTCGCGGTGCCACGGATGCTCTACCGCGCCGGCTTCACCACGCAGGTCATCCCTTCTTGTATCCTGCTGCCAAAGTACCTGCCCCCCTCCCCTGTCGAACTCGCTACGCTGATGGTCCGGGCGATTGGCCGAACGGCTCTGACGGGGCTTCGGGAATTGGATTCCCTCGAACGTGCGGCGGCGCGCATCCAATTGGATCTTCAGGTCACGAAGCGGAGCAAGGCTCCCCTGCTCGCTCGGCTCCAGCTCTCCTACCCAGGACTTCAGCCTGCCGCGGTCGCGCGCCTGCTGAAGGTCACACCCCAAGGTGCCCGCAAGCTCCTGGCGTCGGCCTCGTTCGGGTCACGCCCAGTGCTGATCTAGCACCGCCCGGATCGCCTCCTCCGCGTCCTGGCGAGATGCTCCGCCCTTGCTCAGCAGGGTCAAGCGGATGCCCTTCCGGTCGGCGCCCTCTATCCGGAGCACCGGCTTCCCGGTTGAACTGGAGACGGTCTCCGGCTTTCCTGACCTCTTGGGGGATCCTGACCTCTTGGGGGGGTCTGCCGCCAAGGTGAGCGCCTTGATCACATCGAGAACCGGCAACACCTCTCCGCTCGCCGCCTGCGCTTCGGAAAGTCGCGCTGCCTCCTTGTAGGCCCTCGCCTTACGGTCCTCCGGCTTCAGAAGCCCCTTAAGGGCAATCGCGTTGCGAATGCCAAGATCCTGTGGATTCACGAACGCCCGGGTCAGCTCCTCTGGCAGGCGCGCCAGATCGAGGTAGCGGGTCAGCCAGCTCTCGGAGACCTTGAGCCGCTCGGCCATGGTCTTCTGGCGGCCATCGTAATAGGTGTCGAGCGCGCGCAGATAGTCCCTAGCCCGCTCAAGGTCAGTCAGGTCATCACGAGCCCGGTTCTCGATGTCGGCGAGTCGGAAAGCTTCCTCGTCCCCGATTTCGCGCACATCGACCAGAAACTTGAAGTCAGGGTAATTGTGGGTTCTCAGCCAGCTGATCGACCAATGCCGCCGCGCTCCACAGATCACTTCGAAATCGAAGTCAGGATCGCCTGAGACTCGCCGCACGATCGCCGGCATCTCCTGGCGCCCCTGCGCCTTGATGCTCTCGATCAGATCCGCGCAGCGTTCCTCGGTAAGCAGCGCGTAGTCGCGGTTATGCCCTGCCCACATCCGGCAGCGCGCCGGATCGACAAGTTCATGCGTACGATTGACGATCGCGCCGGAAGCAAGGTCCGCAAGCCTATTTGAGCGCCCCGTCAGCACGTTTGAAGCGAGGCCCGAGCGACGCGGCGGCGGAGTTTCCTCGGACAGATCGATGCCCGCCGCCAGATCGGCCGCAAAGCCGGTGTTTTTCCTGCTCATTCGAGCCTCCCTCTAGCGAATTGCACGCGTGCAATTGTTCCTTGTTCTCGCAAAATTGCACGCGTGCAATTTCGGACTTTCACGCCAGCGCAGCCTTGCGCAACGCTGCCTGATGGCTTGGCCACATCGACCTGATATCGACTTCGATCTCCGCGTTCACGCCGTCGAGATAACCAAGGCAGCGATTGCGAACGGCCGAGCTGGTCGCAGGGCCATCAAGCTCATACACGGTCATCAGCCGGGCGGTTGCATTATCGATCTCAGCCGAATCCTTGAGTGGTGTCCGCACCATCGCATGCCCGAACAGCGTCCGCATCAGATGCAGCAGTTCCTTTTGCATCGACTTGTTCTCGTCGACCTTGGAACCGACGAACCGCAGAAACTGAAGCTCCGGCGCCAAACCACGCTCCGCCAGCTGCTCGATTGTCTCATCGAGCATCGACAGGAATGCCGCCGTTGACGAGAAATCCATGACCGTCGGCGGCACCGGAACGACCAAGGCGTTCGCCGCGCGGAGGACCGACAGCGAGATCGCGCCCAGCGCCGGCGGCGGATCCATCACGATCACGTCGAACCGATCCGAAATGCTCTCGATCCCCTCCTTCAAGCGGTCGAGGAGTCCGTCGCTTCCCCGCGCCATGCGCGCGGCCAGTTCATACTCCGAGTTGAACAGCCGGAGGTTTGCTGGGATCAGTCCCAGGCCATCGAAATGCGTCTTTCGCAGCGCGTAATCGAGCGATAACCGCTCGCCCTCCCGCAGGAACGGATAGAGCGTATCGTCCTCGCCGAGGTCGAGATCGGGAACGTAGCCGAACAGCGTCGTTGCCGAAGCCTGGCTATCGCAATCGACAAGGGCAACGCGATAGCCTCGGATCGCCAGATATTGGGCAAGGTGGACCGCTACCGTGGACTTGCCCACCCCGCCCTTGAAGTTCTGAACGGCCACGACACAGCACGGATCACTTGCCGCCCGATAGGGACGGGTCCCAAAGACGCCTCGCATGTCGTTCAGCTGAGCCAGCGTATATCGTTCGCGTCGATTGGTGTCGGTCCGTGATGGCTCGGGAAGGCGCCCGTCCTTCTCCGCATCGCGGATCGCCGCCGGCGTTCGACCCACCAGCTCGGCCGCCTTGCTGATCGTGAAGGTCGGCTCGCGCCGGTCATCAGCCCGCGCACTACGGGCTGAATCGCGCAGCTTCTCAAGCACTGACGAAGTTCGACTGGCAAGCGTCGCAACCGAGACGATCCGCTCGGCTTCCTCTATCTCGAGTCCGTTAGCCACATGCCTACCTTTCGCAATTCGGCGTGTGGTACACCGACTTGCGCTTTTCGGTCAAGAAATGGCGAACTTTCGAAAGTCACCGAGCGGTGAAGCGGCCATCGGGCTAGTTTTACCCGTCATCCTGACTCGGTGGGGGATCATCGAAATTGCACGCGTGCAATTCTTGCTCTCAGGGACGTCCCCGACGGTTGACCCAGCCCTCGCAGAACCCCTTCCAAGAGGCGACCATCTTGGCACCTCGGAGCTTCCCAAGGCGCTCACCCATATGCTCGCGGTAGGCATCCGCGATCATGTTGATGTCCCAGCCACCCCCGTGTGCACGGCCGATGGCCAGGAGTTCATCCTCGCCAAAATGAAGCGACCCTCGCGGGAACGTCTTTTCCTCCGGCTTGGCTTTGGGAAGAAACTTCGTTGGCGCCGGAATCTTCCCCTGCCCTGCCCCCGCAACGCTCACCGTCTCCACGCTACCGTCACGCCGCGCTTCGCGTCCCGATGAGTGCCGATTTAGCTCGTCCACCGTCTCGATAACCTCGGGTGCGCCCTTTGGCTCGAAGCGGAACTCCAGCTCGGTGACCGTCCGCCCCTGCCGAACCTCCCGCCACTCCACCCTGAAATGGGCCAGCTGATCGATTTCAGCCTTCGCCTTTTCCAGCACCTTCCGCCGCAACTGGGCGAAGTCCGCATAGACCTCCGGCGGAATGCCCAGCGCGGCGCGGAGCGCTTGCATGTCACCCTTCCATGTGGCCTGCCGCCGATGCAGTCGGAGTGCGCCAAGCTCATAAAGCTTTAGGGCGTAGCTCGATCTGAAGCCAAGAACGGCCTGCCGGTTGAGCACCGCATAGGTCTCGGAAGCCTGAATGAGCTTTCGCGCGTCGGGCGTGAACTCCCACTCGATCCAGCCCGCCTCGCCACCGTCCTCTTCGCTCTCCTCGCGCGACCGCGAGATGAGCGAGAAGCGCAGCGTCGCCTTTTTCCCTCGCCAAGATTTGTCGTCGACGGCGAACAGCGTGCGATGGAGCTCCTCCAACATGTCGCTGATACGCTCATTGCCCTTGTGACCCCGGCGGATGTCCGCCTTGCGCATGCGATGCGGACGATCCTCCCAGGCATCCCCGCCCGCCGTCAGGATCATCAGCGCAAGCAATCGCGAGGCTGTCAGACTAAGAGACTCGCCCTTAACGAATTTAACTTCGATGATGCTACCTGGTTTAGCGAATTGATCGCCACCTTTGGCCTTCAGCGCGGCCGCAACTCGCATCGCACGACCTGGCGATGCTTCCTCGCCGGTCAGGTGTACCGCCTCATCTATTTGGCCAGCGTCGGTTTCCATGCCATGATTACGATCAGATGTGAGTCCCGGTGCCTAGTTGCTGCCTGACCTGACCTCTTCCGTCAAGTCAGGTCAGGATCGTGCGCCGCTCGGCCTCCCCCAATCGGTCAGGATAAAATTGCATGTCTATGGGTAAAAATTCGCAGAAGGGTGCCGAGTCGCGCGGCGCTCCCCAAACGATGCCCGCCAACCGCCTTTCTGGTCGCTTTGCCGATCAAGGCGCATCAAAACTGTGCCAAAGCCCGCCCAAAATCACGGTCCCCCCAATCGGTCAGGATTGCCCCAGCAGGTCAGGTATCACCCCCCAACGGGACAGGTTGAAGCCCCCAATGGGTCAGTCAAACACCCCCGTGCGGTCAGGCAAAACGCCGTAGTCCGTTGATTTCGATGGGGTTTTCGCGCCCAGAATCTGAATCTTTTGAAACACGAATCCTTCCGCTGCGAGCAGCGGCGTTTTTAAAGATGATTCTTTGAGGAAGTTCACCCGAGTCGCATCCGTCGACAACTGGCACGACGCTGAGGAGGGGAGGGGGGTCTAGGCTGGAGAGCAGGAGGTGAACCCATGCCGCTTACAGCCAAGAGGCCCACGCAGGAACTAGTCGACATCGTCGGGGCGCTCGGTGGTACCTGGAGCGGCTATATCGCGATGTGCCGCTGCCCAGCTCACAGCGACAGCGATCCAAGCCTGTCGATCCGCCAAGGCGATCGCGGGATCCTCGTTACCTGCTTTGCCGGATGCTCGCGAGAAGACGTCCTGAGGGAACTCCGCCGGGTCCGACCAGATCGCCACTATTCGGCACCCGACCCAACCGGCCCGCAGCGCCCGGCCAATGTCGACCGGCTCTGGGAGCAGGCTGGCGATGTTCGAGGCACCTTGGCCGAACGCTATCTCGCTCGCCGCAACCTCCTTCCGCCGCCACGCGAGGTGCGCTTCCATCCGCGGTGCCCATACATGCCGAGGCCGAAGACGGTATTCGAGCCGGCCCTGCTGATCGCGGTGCGCGAGACCCGTCAACTGGTCGCCATTCAGAGGATTTTTCTCGACCCCGCGACCGCCGACTATACGCGCAAGGTAATGCTTGGCACGCCTGGGAACGGCTCGTGGCGGGGCGGGGAGGGGGGCACCATCCTTGCGATTGCCGAAGGCTTCGAAACCGCAGATGCGTTCGCTCGTCTCAACGCCATCCCCTGCTGGGCTTCTCTCGGCGCACGGCGTCTCGATCAACTAGTCATCCCGTCCGCAATCGATACGCTCCTCATCGCCCAGGACAATGACGCCGAAGGCCGACGCGCGGCCGACAAGGCGGAGAACCATTATCGACGGCCGGGTCTGATCATCCGCCGGGCACCGCCCCCGGCAAAGTTCAAGGATTGGGCGAAAGCCCTCGACGCCACCGTCCAGCCCATCGGGGCCTAGGCGCTCGGCGCCGGAAGAGGGGAGGGGGATCGAGAGCGTGATGCTGCTGAGGGTGCAGCCACGAAGGAGATCCCGAGATGACCGACCTCTTCCACGCGGCCGATCGCGCCGACCATCATGCCGCGCGTCTGCTCCTTCCGCACCTCGCAGCGGACAGCGTCATCAGCCGCCGCCTGATCAACGATATCATGGTCACCGCTTTCGGCGGGTCCGACGCCGACGGCCGCTGGACTCAGCGCACAAGCTTCGAGGTCCTCGAACATGCGCTCGCCCTACACCTCCGCTCAACCGGCCAGAGCTTGAAGTCCTTTGCTGACGTCAGCAGCCTGGTCGCACTTTCGGAGAGGCTCCCGACCCAGACGGTGCGGAGCGAGGAGCAACTCGACTGGCAGCAATTTTCAACGCCAGTCGACATCGCCGCCGTCGCGGTCCTGCTTGCGGACGTCCAGCCCGATGACGTCATCCTCGAGCCGAGCGCCGGCAACGGACTGCTTGTCGCTCAAATCGGGCAGCACAAAGCCCTCCACCTCAACGAGCTCGATCCCCTCCGCCGTGGGCGGCTGCACCGCGTCTTCCCGGAGGCTACGATCTCCGGCGAGGACGGCGCAACGATCAACTCGACCTTGGCTGCTGCCGAGCGACCCTCGCTCATCCTCATGAACCCGCCATTCTCGCGCTCCCTCGGGCGCGGCGCTGACGACTATGCGGCGGTCCGCCATCTACAGGCTGCGCTTCGCCGGCTGCAGTCGGGGGGACGTCTGATTGCGATCATGCCTGATTGGTTCGGACCCAGCGCCAGAATGCGCGACCAGTACGAAACGGTGCTGCGCAACGTCACCGTCCAGACCTCGGTGCGGCTCGAAAAGTGCTATTTGAAGCACGGGACGTCGATCGCCGTCCGACTGTTCGTGATCGACAAGGTCCCCGGCAAGGCACCGCCTTCCGTAATCCAGCGCTCCTCTGTGGCCGAGCTTCTCGATGCGCTGCGCGTTCCCGAAAGATCGAGGGCCCGTCAAGACGAGTGCGTGCCTGCGCCAAAGCGGTCGGTCGGCATCTCGCTTTTTCGCGCGGTCAAGAGCAGCCGCCCAGAACCGCGGACCTTTCACGCGCCCGTTCGCAACGATGTGCTCCCCGTCGAATATGAGAAGCTCGCGACGCCTGCACCGCTCCTCGAGCAGACCGGCGTCTATCTTCCCTACCGGCCAAGCCGCATCAGCTTCTCCACCGCCGGCGAACATCCGACCGCGCTGGTCGAATCCGTGGCGATGGGATCGATCCCGGCGCCGGTCCCCGACTATGTCCCGTCGCTACCCGAGCGCACCGTGGCCGAGCGCCTGCTTTCCGCCTCCCAGCTCGAAACGGTCGTCTATGCGGGGCATGCTTGGGCGCAGACGATCCCCGGCCGCTTCAAGCCGAACAAGGAAGGCGTCGGCTTGACCCTTGCCGAGGACGGCGACGCCTATCGAAAAGGCTTCTTCCTGGGAGATGGGACGGGTGCAGGGAAGGGCCGGCAGATAGCAGCCTGCATTCTCGACAACTGGCTGCAAGGCCGTCGCCGCAACATCTGGGTCACCAAGAACGCCCCCCTTCTCGAAGATGCGCGCCGGGACTGGACTGCGCTCGGCGGTCTCAGCGGCGACATTCAGCCCATCTCCAACTGGAAGATCGACGAGCCGATCAGGCTCGATCAGGGTGTCCTCCTTGTCACCTATCCCACGCTGCGCTCGATGCGCGGCGATCACAGCCGGCTGAAGCAGATCGTCGATTGGGCGGGAGCCGACTTCCGAGGCGTACTGGCGTTCGATGAAGCCCATGAAATGGGCGGCGTCGCGGGCGGGGAGGGCGCCCTTGGCGCCAAGGAAGGATCGCAGCAGGGTATCTGCGGCGTGCTTCTCCAGAACCAGCTTCCCGGTGCGCGCGTGCTCTATGCCTCTGCGACCGGCGCGTCCGAGGTCAACAATCTCGCATATGCGGTGCGCCTCGGCCTCTGGGGACCGGAGACCGCGTTCGCCGATCGCGAGCAATTCATCAGCGGCATCCGCAAGGGCGGCATCGCGGCGATGGAGCTAGTTGCTCGCGATCTCAAGGCGACCGGTCTCTACATGGCGCGAGCGTTGAGTTTCGCGGGCGTCGAGTACGAAATTCTCCGGCACGAACTGACCCCGGCCCAGATCGAAATCTATGACACATATGCCGACGCCTGGTCGATCATCCACCAGAACATGGAGCGAGCTCTCGAACTCACCGGCGTCGTCGACGGGCTGGAAAACGCCACGCTGAACAGCGGTGCCAAGGCGTCGGCCCGCTCGCGCTTCGAATCCACCAAGCAGCGCTTCTTCGGACAGGTGCTGCTGTCCATGAAGCTTCCGACCGTGGTCGCTGCCGTCCGCCAGCATCTCGCAAACGGCCAATCGGTCGTGCTGCAGCTAGTTACCACCGCAGAGTCGATCCTGGATCGTCGTCTCGACGCACTGAGTCCCGACGAACGAGCCGAGCTTGAGATCGATCTCTCTCCGCGCGAATACGTCTAATGTGGAGCTCCACATTACACATATTCTTTGCAGTCGCAGTTTATGTCGAGCGTGGCGGCGAGAGACGCAGGT